>CALWYF010000031.1 GCA_944385705.1 uncultured Oscillospiraceae bacterium
CTTTTTTTCAGGCAGGTATCCTTATTGCATACGGCCGTAGTGCGCCTTATCAACCCGCCGCCGGCAGCCATATTCTAAACCGGGAAACGATGAATATTGGGGAGAAGAGAGTCGGAGGCTTTTAATTATTGGCTATTGAATTTTCTGCTCCCCTGTGTTATAATGACCGGGTATTGAAAATGCGGGGTTGGTATATCGGTATTACTCCAGCTTCCCAAGCTGGCTAGGCGGGTTCGACTCCCGTACCCCGCTCCACCACGTCGGAGCAAGCTTCATATCGCTTGCTCTGACTTTTTATGCCTGCGGCAAAAAAGTCAGAGTGCGCTCATTCCGCTGCTCCTCCTTTCAAACCAGAAGCCCAGCATAGCGGGGCTCCTGGTTTGTGATTTGCGTGGGCGCATGGAATAGAGGGCACCATATCACATTGCTGCGGACGTCATATCGTTCGCAGCGACGTTTTCTCTTTCAGAGTAAACGTCACTTCTCACTCATTCTGTCGCAGCTCCTTTCAAGTCCGAAGCCCATGGTATGGCTTCGGACTTGTGATTACGGTGGAAGATGAGGTAAAAGATTCGCTCCGACTTTTTATGCCTGCGGCAAAAAAGTCAGAGTGCGCTCATTCCGCAGCTCCTCCTTTCAAACCAGAAGCCCAGCATAGCGGGACTTCTGGTTTGTGATTTGCGTGGACACATGGAATAGAGGGCACCATATCACATTGCTGCGGACGTCATATCGTTCGCAGCTCCTTTCAAGTCCGAAGCCACGCATAGTATGGCTTCGGACTTGTGATTGTTGGGGGATTCAATGGCTGCTTGCTATTCCTTTCAAGGCCTGGGCCTTGCGATTATGGAGGGCATAAAGCCCCGGACTATGTGCGCATCAGGCGTACATAGTCCGGGGCCGTTTAATTTAAGAACCAGAAATGCTATAATTTTTTAAAAAACTGCCGCACATCTTGCAGGGCTTGTACGTTAAGCATAGTGAGAGGGGGGAAAGGGCTGCCCATGGACTTGGAGGAACAATATGACAAGATATACCGTTACTGTTATTTCAAGACCCACAGCCGGGAGACGGCGGAGGATATCACTCAGGAGACCTTCCTGAAGTTCTTTGAAAGCAAAGAGTACAGAGACCGGGGCCGTGCCCTGCAATACCTGTATACAATTGCCCGGAACCTCTGCACCGATGAATACCGCAGGATTAAGACCTGCCCGCTGGATGAGGAAAGTCAGGGCAGCTATTCCGACAACGAAATGCTAAGGCGCTCTTATCTCCGGGCGGCTCTTGAGAAAATGGATGAGAGCGACAGGGAACTGCTTCTGCTGAGGTATGTAAACGAAGTGCCGGTCAATGTTATTGCCGGACTGTACGGAATTTCACGTTTTGCTCTGCACCGTAGGCTTTCAAAAGCAGTAAAGGACTTAAAGGACAGACTGGGAGAGGAGGATCCGCGGTGAACAGTAATATGAAGAGACTTTTAAAGGAGTGCTTTGAGGCACCGGAACCGGAGAAGAAGCAGGAGTTTATAGCCAGTCTTCCTTCCCCGGATGTGAGCATTATGGATTTTCTGCTGTCTCAGGCGGCTTATATTCCCAAGTGGATATGGAGCCTCTCCGCCTTGATTTTTGTCGTAGCACTGGTGGGAGCGGGGTATTTAAAGAAGGACATGCTCTGGTGTGTCTCCGCCTGCATGCCCCTTCTGGCTCTGGCTCCTGTTACGGAGAGCGGGCGCTCCCAGCGCTGGGACATGGCGGAGCTGGAGATGTCCTCCCGTTTTTCCCTGAAAAGCGTACTGCTGGCCAGGCTGGGGATACTGGGTCTTGCAGACCTGCTCCTGTTTTTCCTGCTGCTGCCCCTGGCCTGGATGAACGGCGGCAGTTCCATTCTGGAAACCGGGGTATATATGCTCTGCCCCTATATGCTCACCGTACTTCTGGGGCTGTGGGCAAGCCGCATTGTTCACGGGCGGGAATGCGCCTACCTCTGCGGTGCCATCGCCCTGGGCGTAGCTTTGGGAAATGCTTTGCTGTATCAGACGATTCAGGGGTTTTATGCCCGGCATAACTTCCCTTACTGGGTCCTGGCTTTTGCTCTCCTGTCTGTGGGAGCGGTAAAGCAGTGTATTGAAACGATAAAACAAAAGGAGGAGCCTGTATGGAACTTACGGTAGACCGGGTGTCCAAGCTCTATAAAAACAAGATTGCAGTGGACCGGGTGTCACTGAGACTCCATGAGGGTGTCTACGGCCTGCTGGGGGAAAACGGGGCGGGAAAAACCAGCCTTATCCGCATGGTCTGCGGAGTTCTGAAACCCAGCAGCGGCAGCATCAGCTTTGACGGTCTGGACGTGGGGGATGAGGAATACAGGGCTGCATTAGGTTATCTGCCTCAGGATTTCGGGTATTATCCTGAATTCTCTGCCCAGGATTTTATGTATTACATGGCCAGCCTGAAGGGACTTACTAAACCCGTGGCAAGGGCTAAGACCCGGGAGCTGCTGGAGCTGGTTTCTCTCAGCGACGTGGCAAAAAAGAAAATCAGGACCTTTTCCGGAGGCATGAAGCAGCGCCTGGGCATTGCCCAGACCCTTCTCAACGACCCGAAACTTCTGGTTCTGGATGAGCCCACGGCAGGCCTGGACCCCAAAGAGAGGATACGCTTTAGAAACCTCATTGCCCGGCTGGGGCAAAACAGGATAGTTCTGCTGTCTACCCACATCGTCTCAGATGTGGAGCACATTGCCGGGACTATACTGCTGATGAAAAAGGGAAAGATGCTCCACCAGGGCAGCCTGGAAGATATCACCCAGGTCATCCGGGGCAAGGTATACCAGTGCCTTATGGAAAACCACGAAGCCCAGGAGCTGACAAGGCTTTACCCAATTATCAATTATCGCAGCCAGGGGGAAAAGGTGCTTCTCAGGTTCGTATGCCAAGGAGACCCCCCTGCGGGAGCGGTAAAAGTAACGGCAGGGCTGGAGGATCTGTATCTCTACTATTTTTCGGAGGCCGAAGGACATGAATAATTTTTGGACTCTGGCAGGCTATGAATTTAAAAAAATATTCCGGAGAAAGACATTTCCCGCCGCAATTATCATCTGCCTGGGAATAATGGCGGCGGCAGTGTTTTCAAGTCTCAGCGGCGGCTCCTTCCACCACAGCGTGGGCAATGACATCTCCAAATATGAGGCCATGGAGCTGGACAAGGCGGTCATCCTTACAAACAGGGGCTATATCACCCCTCAGCTTGTGTACAGGGCCATACTCTCCAACCGGGAGATGATATCCGATGAGGAGAATTATTTTGTAAACGAATACGGAAGCCATTTGAAGGAAGATGCCTATATCCGCTACATTTTGCCCTATGAGCCGGTGATAGAACTTTTGAACAAGGTATATGCAGAGAATATGGACTGGCTGTCCATGGATGCCCTGAGCCTCGTATACCTGGGAGAGGACAAGGCTGTGGACAGGCTGGGGCCGGAGCAGGCGGAAAGCTTTGACGCAGACCTGAGAGACTTTGCCCGGGCCATGGTATTTAGAGATAAAGGACTATCTGCGGCGGAGCGGGAGAAAAACCTGGAGCTTATCGACAGTATAGAAACGCCTCTGTACAGCGATTATTACGGAGGATATGAGGCATATATAATGGGCTCAAAGAGTCTGGCCATTACGGTTTTGTTTATGATACTTCTGCTGCTCTCGCCCCTGTTTTCCAATGAATACGAGGAGAAAACGGACCAGGTGATTTTGTGCACCAAAAACGGCAAGGGCAGCCTGTGCAGAGCCAAGCTGTTCGTGGCCCTTGTTGTCTCCCTGCTGAGTGCAGTTCTGGTAATGGGCCTGAGCTGGTTGGGCTTTCTTATGCTGTATGGTTTTCAGGGAGGAAGGGTGAACATCCAGGTGGTAAATCCGGGATGCAGTTATCCCTTTACTTTGCTGGAAGCCTGCTGCATCCACTTTATTTCGGTGGTCTTTGCCTCAGTGCTTTTTGGGGCTTTCACCGCCTTCATGTCCGCCAGGGTGAAAAGGAGCACGGCTCCGGTGGTGGTGATGGGCACTCTGCTGACTATAATACCCATGTTCATATGGATACCCTTGAAATCGTCAGGCTTTATGTATGAGCTTCTAAAATTCTTCCCGGTAAACTCGGTGACTTTCGACTTTGACAGGAGCTTCATTGAGATATTTGGAGTGTTGTTCACGCCTTATAAATTCATCTGGGCTGTCAGTGCAATATTGATTGCTGTCTTTTCCTATTTTGCTTCCCACTGCTTCAAAAGACATCAATTGTGATGAAGCCGAACTGCTGTACCTTAACTTATGGGAGAAAAAGAAATCCGACAAGCGGAACTTTGGCTCATTAATAACGTCTCCGGAAATAGCTGCGGACATTAAAAACTAATTGCGGCGTTTTCAGGAGGTAAACATGAAAAAAGTAATTGCAATGCTGTTGGTAATTTGTATGGCCTGTATATCATTGGCGGCCTGTGGCTCCCAGGAGGCTTCTCAGACTGTGGCGAGTCCTGCCAGCCCAGCTGCAAGCGCTGCACCGGAAACCCCGGCTGCTCAGGAGAGCACGGATGTAGAGACTGAAGCCGGAGCGGAAAACGAAACGAAAACAGCGCTGGAGGAATGCGCCAAGCTCATTGGCCTGGATGATACGGCTGCGGCCGAAATGCTGGGCGGCGGTCAGGAGAATGTTGCTGGTGACGGAGTCACACTGATAGGCCGTATATACAAGGCCAATATCTTCGGCGAGGATGTGGAGATCAGCTCTGCTTATGACGATAACGGCCTTGTCGATAATGTCACTTTTATGCTGTCCGATCCGGAGGCCTCCGTTTATTGCGAGCAGCTGGAAGAAATATATGGGGAAAGCTCAGACAGTCAGGATACCCCATCCGAGAGTGGAGCTACTTGGCAGGAGTGGTCTAAAGACGGTTTTGTTATCCGTCTGTGGCAGATGTATGGTCTGACTTCCATCGAGATAAGAGCGGCAGGGGGCCAGCCCTGATTCGACGAAGAAATCCGATTTGAGACTAAAAAGCCTTGAGATTCGTTTGATCTCAAGGCTTTTTCCTTTATAAGAAAAGATTGGTCAATAATAGAAATGTTATATACTACCTACGCAAACTGGAAAAACTAAGGGGAAAGAAGCTCAGCGGCACAGCATAAAGGGGCAGCCCAGGTGGTGGGGACTGCCGGGGACGCTGCCGCTCACATGCCGGAACATGGCCTCCCGCTCCGTCACTACCAGGCCGGCCAGGCGGTCTATCCCGAAATCCAGCAGGCCGGGGCACAGGGGCACGCTGGGGCCGGTGAGGATGGTATAGGCGTCACGGCACAGCTCCAGCAGGTGGGGCAGGCTCTTGTTTATCAGGCTGCTGCCGGTGATGATGACCAGGTCGCATTTGGGCAGAATATAGTCGCAGGCGGTGTCGGGGTAGTCTCCGGGCTTTGGACTGCGCTCCAGGATATAGACCGCCTTTGCCTGTTCCCTCAGACCCTCAGGGCCCCGCATATGGCCAACTATGCCCACGGTCATGCCGCTGAAGTCTATGCCGTCCCCGTAGTGCCCGCCCTCAGGCAGAGCGGCCTTCAGGGCCTCCATGCGCTCCGGAGTATTATAAAAGGCGTTCACCGCTGCCAGACCGAAGCTGGCTTCCTCCATATTCCAGCTCATGAGAGCCCGGGATGCTTTGAACAGAGGAAGACCCTCAAGCCCCTGGGGAAACATGGGCGGCCTGCTGCTGCCGGGGGTGTGCATGGCTATACCTGTCCCTTGCTCTGTGGCGGCCAGACACCACTGCTTCCCGGAGAGAGCCGAGCTTACAGGCAAAGCCTCATCAAGACCGGTGAGCAAAGCCTCATATACGGAATATATCATTCTGTCCATGGTTCCCTCCCGCTAAAAATCTACATTACACAGTATACAACGGTGGGGCAGCCTTGTAAATCCGAAAATAGTTCTGTAAAAAGTTCACGAAAAATTCATAAGTTTACTATAGCAATTTAACACATTCCCCAATTAAACATTCTGCCCTTGAAATTCCTGAGCTTTGGTGGTATAGTTAGCTCATCCAATTTCATATCCTGGGAAGCTGTCAGGCTGCTGACAGTGGAGGAAACTCTGGAGAATCTCATTTATGAGTGCCGAAGGTGCAAGGTCTCAGGACCGAATCTCTCAGGCCAAAGGACAGAGAAGAGCGTGAGGAAGTTTCTCACGCCTATACCGGAGTTGCTGCTTTGCAGCAGCTCTTTTCTTTTTGTTCCGGCCCTATGGTGCGGGGCGGGGATAATCGACAGGTATCACATTCAGCTCCGGCATAGACTTAAAAAAGGAGCTGTGAATAAAGGAGAGGACAATATGCAGGCAATTTTGAATTTCTTTACGGGACCCCTGAACACGGTGGCGTGGCTGTACATCTTCCTGCCCTGTGTCATGATAGGCGGCGTACTGCTTACCGTGCGGACCGGTTTCATTCAATTCCGTCGCTTCGGCTACGCCATGAAAAACACCGCCGGCAAGATGTTTAAAAAAGCTGAGGCGGGCCACGGAGCCGTCACCCCCCTCCAGGCCGTGACCACGGCCCTGGCTGCTACGGTGGGCACCGGCAACATAGTCGGCACCTCCCAGGCCATTGCCCTTGGCGGCTACGGCGCAGTGTTCTGGCTGTGGCTGGCGGCCCTGATGGGCATGGTGGTGAAATACTCCGAGGTCACCCTGTCCGTACACTACCGACAGAGAGACGCCCACGGCGACTGGGTAGGAGGACCCATGTACTATATCACCAACGGCATGGGTGCAAAATGGAAGTGGCTGGCTGTGGTATTTGCCATTTTCGCAGTGCTGGCCTCTTTCGGCATCGGCAACATGAGTCAGGTCAATTCCATCACCGGCTCCATCACCGACGCTATCAACGTATTTTTCAGCCTCAGCGACTCTGCCCGGACTACCGTACACTGGATACTGGGCATCTCCATGGCCCTGCTCATCGCCGTGATCCTCCTGGGAGGAATAAAGCGTATAGGCAGCGTTACCGAAAAGCTGGTGCCCTTTATGAGCGTTATCTATATCGTCGTGTGCGTTGTGGTGCTCATCTGCCACGCTCAGAACATCCCCGGCGCCTTCGTGAAGATATTCAGCGCCGCCTTTGCTCCCCGGGCCGTCATGGGCGCCGCCTCCGGCATAGCTCTGAAGCAGGCCATAGTCTGGGGTCTCCGCCGCAGTGCCTTCTCCAATGAGGCCGGCCTGGGCTCCGCAGGTATCGCCCACGCTGCCGCCGACGCGCCCAGCGCCGTGGACCAGGGCCTCTACGGTATCTTTGAGGTGTTCATGGACACTCTGGTGATCTGCTCTCTTACCGCGCTCACCATCATTTGCAGCGGCATTGACATCAGCTTCGGCACCAAGCCCGGCTCCGAGCTCATCATGGCCGCCTTCTCCACCGTGTTCGGAGAGAAGTTCTCCTCCCTCTTTGTGGCTGTGGCTCTGATGCTCTTCGCCTTCTCCACCGTTCTGGGCTGGGCCCTTTACGGTACCCGCTGCACCCAGTACCTTTTCGGCAGCAAGAGCATCCGTATATACCAGGTTATCTTCGCCATAATTATAGTAGTGGGCTGCGTGTCCCCCATAGACGTGGTCTGGGACGTGGCCGACACCTTCAACGGCCTCATGGCTGTGCCTAACTTTGTGGCCATCTTTGCCATGTCCGGCGTGGTGGCAAAGCTCACAAAGGAGCATTTTGACAATGCGGAGAGCAAGCTGAGAAAGTAAAGGGTAAAAACATAGACATATAATTTTACCGGCAGGCGGATGGTTCCGTCTGCCGGTTTTATGTTTTCACTGAAGAGAATACGGGCTTATAAGTTAAACTTTCATTCTGCTTTAAAATGCCGAGATATCCCTATAAACAGCAGCGCCAGCGCGGCGGCGGCAAAGGCAATAATAAGTCCGGCGTACCAGGTCCAGCCGCTCCAGGTCAAGGCGTTTATAAAGGGAGTGGCCAGAGTGTAATTGTTTATGCCCTCATGCCAGCCATAGACCGGAGCAAGGGCGGCGTCCAACAGAATAGGCCAGGTCCAGAGCCACAAGGCGGTAAGACCGCAGGCAGCGGAACCGCGCAGGGGGAGGCTAAGCGGCAGGTAGCGCAGGCACAGCATGACGCCCCAGGGCAGAGCCAGGGGGATAAGGCTCACCAGGATGTTTATGAGATAATCTCCAACCTGGGCCCGGCTGCTGGCGGCGGTGGCCAGAATGACAATGATGAGCAAAAGCAGGCTCTCCAGAGAGAAATACAACAAAAGCAGATTCCTGCCCCAAAAGCCGGGGAGCCGCAGTTGACGCAGCACCGGGGGCAGCAGCACCAGGCCCAGGCCAAAGACCACAGACACCGCCGCCAGGAAAAACCAGCTGCCGCCGCTATAGAGGCAGGAGACCAGGAGGAGCAAGAGCAGCAGACCGGTCTCTATGCCTGCGTATATACTGAATTTTCTGGAGCTGAGGTTCCGGGGCAGAGGCAGCTGCCGGAGAAACACCGGCAGGAAAAACAGACCCAGGCCGAAAAGAAGTGCGCAAGCGGTAATGGGGAACCAGGCGCCGCCGGTGTAAAAGCTGCACACCAGCAGCAAAAGCAGCAGCATCAGGGTTTCGGCGGCCAGATACAGCGACAGTTTACAGCGCCGGAACTTTTCCGGAAGCAGGGGGCTTCTCAGAATAAAGGGAAGGCAGACCAGGCTCAGACCGAAGAGCACTGCCATGCCCGCCCAGCCGAACCAGTTGCCACCCACATACAGGCAGCAGGCCAAAAGCAGCAGCTCCAGAGAAAAGCTGAATCCGCACAGGCTGAGGAGGCGGCGGTAGGGCTCCAGCCTGCCGTTCAGGGCGCAGAGGCTGGGGGTGAGGGTGAGAGATGCGCACATCAGCACTGAGGGCAGGATAATGAAAAACCAGTCCAGCCGGCCGGAGGTGGAGAGATTGACTATGGCGCAGACAAGGAGTATGCCGCCGTAGATTATATACTGGCTCAAGCGGGTATTGCGGCATAACTTTATATAGCGCTCCGCCAGACGGTATGAGTCCCGCTGGCGGGTGTCCTCGCTGCCGGAGAGCAGCTCGTGCTCAGAAACCTCCAGCACGGCGCAGATATTTTGCAGCAGGGTGATATCCGGGTAGCTCAGCCCCCGTTCCCATTTTGAGACGGCAGACTCGGTGACGAAGAGACGGGAGGCAAATTCCTTCTGAGTCATCCCCAGCTCCCGGCGGCGCTGAAGAATAAACATTCCGAAGGTCTTTTTGTTGTCCATGCTTAGGGCTCCTTTGAAGGGAAGTATCAACTTGCAAGTTCATTTTGAGGATAGGTCCCGAAAGGGAAAAAGTCAATACTTCCAGGCGATATGAGCCCTCGACTGTTAGGAAAGTCCTGTGTTTTCAAGGCTTTGCCCCGGCCTGGGAAAGAGCTTTGTCTATGTTTAAATCAATATGGGAGCGGGTAAAGACATCCAGAGACTTAAAGTCCATATAGGGTTTGTAGACAGCTTCCAGCTGGTCATGGAGGGATTTGGCCTGGGACAAAAGCAGAATGGCCCGGGACATGGCCGGGGCATACAGCTCCGGCACCGCCGCCGGGGCGGGCAATTCCATCCCGTCCAGATCCATAAGCTGCTGGCCGGACACCCCCCAGCTCTCCGGCACAAAGGCCAGGGAACTGCCGGGGAGCAGCAGAGCCTCCAACCCGGAGGGGTCCAGAGCTTCGGGGCAGAGCACAGGGGAAAGTCCCCGGCTCTCCGCCTCCTTTGCTGCCAGGGCCATGAAATCGGGAACTATAGCCGCAGGCAGGGCAAAGACACGGCTGCACAGCCGGGAGACGCTCTCCTTGAGGCAGAGCTGACCCTTGCAGCTGATAGCACTGAAAAAGCGGCTGAGGGAAGGCCCGGAGCCGGAAGACGTGCTGGGAGTGGCGTCCAGTATCCTGCCAAGACGCCGGGACAGCCGGGAAAGAAGCTCCGGGCTCAGTTCCGCCGCCCTCTCGCTGTCCCTTATCTGGGCGGCGGCAGAGAGATATTTGTAGGCCTTGGCGTACAGAGCCTTATATTCCCGGTTAAGAAGACTTATGCGCCTGGCATCCTCGGCACTTAAAGGCAGGCGGCAAAAGCTGCCTAGGTTTACATAATCAGCAGTAACGGCAAAGATGCAGGGCTCGGTGACATGGGGGGCGGTACCGTCGCACCAGGCGGTGCCGAGGGCGGGTATATACACCCCATCCAGAGAATCTGGGTCCCCGGAGCAGAGAACGTATTCCACGTCCAGGCCGCGGCTCTCCGCCGCTGCGCCGATGCGGCGCATGAAGCGGGATTTGCCGTTGCCGGGACCGCCTTTGATTATGTGGAGAAAGGCAGCTTCACCGGGAGGGAAGCTGTCATAAAGGGAATAAAAGCCGCTGCGGCTGTTGGCGCCGAGAAAATAACTTATGTTCATATGCTCCTCCATCCTTTTGCTGCGTCCTCCCGGCAGACCGGGTAAGGGGCGCTATATCATTTTCAACAGATACAGTATATGCAGAAGCAAAGGAAAAATTTACCCTATGGAAAGAGAAAAGTACCGATGGAGGCAGGAAGCTGGGGGTAAAGAGAGAGGAAAAACAGAGGCCATGACAAAATGCGCGGCATCTTGTATCCGGGGAGAATTGCTGTTATAATCGGGGCGAGGTGAAATAAGTGTACAAAAATATTCTCTTCGATTTTGACGGCACCGTGTTTGACACGGTGGAGGGCATAACCAAGTCCGCCCAATACGCTTTGAAAAAACAGGGGATAGAGGCAAGTCTGGAGGAGCTGAGGTGCTTTGCCGGGCCGCCCCTTGTGGATAAGTTTATGGAGGTCTACGGCTTTGACAGAGAGACTGCGGAGCAGGCCACCAGAGATTTCAAGGAACGCTATGTGCCCATAGGCGTCCATGAGTGCCGGGTTTTTCCGGGCATTAAGCAGCTTTTGCAGGCCTTGAGAGACAGAGGCTTCAAGATAGGTATTGCCACATCCAAGCCTCAGGTGCTGGCAGAGCAGCTGCTGGCCCAGGAGGACATGACGGAGCTGTTCATGGCCATCTGCGGCAGCAACAGCGACGGAAACAACAGCGCCAAGTGGCAGGTGCTGAAGCGGGCCATGGATGAGCTGGGGGCCGTCCCGGAGGACAGCGTATTGGTGGGGGACACCAAGTACGACGTGGAGGGGGCCAAGCTCTGCGGCGTGCCCTGTATAGGGGTGGCCTACGGCTATGCCGCTCCCGGCGAGCTGGAACAGGCGGGGGCTGTGGCCATAGTTCAGGACATGGATGAGCTGCTGGAGCTCCTGTGCAAGTGAAGAAGGAAAAAGCCTGAGTGTCCCTTTTTGGGAACTCAGGCTTTTACGCTAGATGTGCTCATATGCTGATTATAAGAGTCTCAACCCCGCTGCGCCGGGCGTAGAGGATGGTGTTCATGGTGCCGCCGGGCAGCCCTGCAAAGCAAGCCAAAAGCAGGGAGGAGTGGTCCACCATGTATTTATTCCGCCGCTGCATGCAGCCGGGACTGTATTTATCCTGAACCAGATGACGGCTGTCACAGCGGGAGAGAAGCTCCCGGTAGCGCAGACGCTGCTCTTCTTTCCACTCATTCGCCTGGCTGGAGCAGGGGACGGCGGCTTCCAGACTCACGTCCGGGTGTATCTCCCTAAGCTCCAGCACAGCCTCGGCAAAATACATGTCGCAGCCGATGGCCATGCCGCAGATGAAATGCCGGTAGCCCCGGGCATACAGCTGCTCCAGATTCTGAGCCAGCTCATACTTCAGCTCCAGGCAGCGGGGGTCACTCTCCCAGTCACCCCAGGGCAGACGGCTGGGACGGTGGCCGGTGAAACAGCAGCTCTCCTCTCGCTTATACATCTCTCTCACCCCATGGGAAAAAATTTTACAAAATTGATTGTAACTTAAAAAATACCTCTTGTCAAAACAATAGCGCAGTGCTATACTGAGGCCGTCTTCAGGGCAGGGTGTGATTCCCGACCGGCGGTAAAGTCCGCAAGCCGTAAGGCATGATCCGGTGAAACTCCGGAACCGACAGTACAGTCTGGATGAGAGAAGATGCAGATATGCTTTGTTGCCGCCTGAAGATATTTGTATCTTCAGGCTTTTTCTATTTTTCGGTTTTGGAGGAAAGAAAAAATGAGCAAACAGAGAATATCCACCCGCAACATGGCCGTCATCGCCATGTTCTCCGCAGTCAGTTTCATGGCCGTGCTGATAAGCCAGATCATCCCAACCGTGGCTGGCTTCCTCAGCTACGACCCCAAGGATGCCATCATCGTCATTGCCGGTTTCATAATGGGACCCATGGCCAGCGTGGCCATCTCCGTCCTTGTCTCCTTTATAGAGATGATTACCATCAGCACTACCGGCCCCTACGGCTTTCTTATGAACGTGGTCTCCACCTGCGCTTTTGCCGTGCCCGCCGCCTGGTTCTACAAGAAGAACCACTCCCAGAAGGGCGCAGTTATCGGCCTGCTTTTCAGCGTGGTGGTGCTGGTCATCTGCATGGCCATTTGGAACTACGTAGTTACCCCCTACTACATGGGTGTTGAGAGACAGATGGTAGCGGACATGATGTTCACCGTGTTCGTGCCCTTCAACCTGGCCAAGGGGGGCATAAACGCCGGCCTCTCCCTGCTCCTCTACCGGCCCATCGTGGGCTCCCTGCGCAAGGCAGGTCTGGTTGAGCAGAGCTCCAGCAGCCACAAAAAGACCTTCAGCGCCGGCTTTACCCTCTTTGCTGCCGCAGTGATAGTTACCTTTGTGCTGCTTCTTCTGGTTCTGCTGGGAGTTCTCTGACAGTCTTCCACAGCCGTTTGGCACTGAGCACAAAGTTCAGAGTCTCGGTTATATATATCATTGCAATATAGGCTGCCAGAGCATACTTAGGCAGAAAGGCCCACACCAGAAGCAGACCCAGCAGGGAGTCAAGTATATTGATGCCCATGCACCACACCTGCTGCCCCAAACCCTTGAGACATCCGTCCACCGCCATGTCGGTATACATGACAGGGACCAAGGGGGCTAAAAGGCGGATGTAGTGCCCTGCATCATAGCTTTTATAGACGGCAACGCCCAGCTGGTCGGCAAAAAGGAACATGAACAGGCCCACTGCCGAGGAAAACAGCAGACTCATGGTGAAGAGTTTCCCCGTGGCCCGGCGTATTACGCTGCCTTCCTGCTGCACCTGGGCCTCCGTCAGCTCCGGGATGATAAGCTCCGCCACGGCGGACATGATGCAGGAGGGGAAGAGGATTATGGGCAGCACCATACCCTGTATGGTGCCGTAGCCCGACAGGGCCCCGTCCGCCGAGTAGCCCGCCGCCTTTAATCCCTTTGGCACCAGCAGGTGCTGAATGGTGTTCAGGGCGCTGCGGGCATAGGCGGACACTGCCAGGGGCAGGGCTATGCCCAGCATCCTGGCAGTGAGGGCGCTGTCCTCACTGCGCTCCCCATAGTAATGGCGCCAGTCCAGGCGATAGACCACATACATCAGAATAAGGCTGAGAAAGTCCGCCGCCAGTCGCCCCAGGGTGACGGCGGCGCAGCTTCTTTCTATGTCCGCCGAGGGGGTCAGATACAGGCAGAGAGCCACCAGCACGATGCCTGTAAGCTGCTCCACCAGGTGGATGATGGTGGGCTTCCAGACCCGGCCGCTGGCTGTGAAGTAGCCGGAGATGGAGGAACACAGAGAGATGCAGGGCATGCTCCAGGCCGACAGCCGCAGACTCATCACCGTGCGGGCATCCCCTATCCACAGAAAGCCTATGGGTTCCGCCAGCAGCCACAGCACCGCCGAAGCCGCAAAACCGAACAGAGCTCCGTAACTCAGACAGCGGTTCATGGCCGAGCGCACCGCCGATATATTTTCCCGCCCCAGCTCCTCAGCCACCAGGCGGGTGGTGGCAAAGCGTATGCCGGAGATGGCGAAGGTTGCACAGAGATTGGTCACAGAACACACCAGCTGATACAGACCTATCCCCGCAGAGCCTATGCGCCCCACCAGCCAAACCTGAAAGGCTATACCGATGCAGCTCATCAGCAGCGATGAGCTGGTCAGCAGAGCCGTATTGTATACCAGTTTCCTTCGGGATATCACACTCAGACCTCCCCTCAGACCAAGTCTATGCTGAGGCAGAGCCCCACTTGTCCCGGCGACACAAAATACTTGAAAAAAGCCCGGCAAAGTGGTATCTTTAATTCAACAAAATAAAGCACTAAATAAAGCACTGACGTAAAGGAGGTCGAAACAATGATCATAACCATAGGAAGAGAACACGGCAGCAATGGCCACGACATCGCCAGAGAACTGGCCAGACAGCTGGGTTACAAGTGCTACGACAAGGAGATTATTGAACACGCTGCGGAGCTGTCCGGCTTCAGCAAGGAAATTTTTGACTCCTACGACGAGAAAAAGGTATCCGCCTATGTGGTACCCAATCCTCATTACATAGGTATGGCCGACGGCTTCAGGCTGAATATGCAGGTGGCTTCCGCCAAGTTTGAGACTATCCGTACCCTGGCCAAGGAAGGCAACTCCATCTTTGTGGGCCGCTGCGCCGACTATGTGCTGAGAAACCGTAAGGACTTGGTGCGTATATTCATAATGGCCAACACCGACTTCAGAATCAAGACCCTGATGAAGCGCAAAGGTATTGACGCTTCCGAGGCTAAAAAGCTCATGCGCCAGGTGGACAAGGACCGCTCCAGCTACTATAAATACTACACAGACCAGATCTGGGGAGAGGCGGAGAACTACGACCTGTGCGTGGACAGCAGCCGTATCGGCATCCAGGGCTCCGTGGACGTGATCCGCGCTTACATGGACGCCGTCAACAAAGCAAAAGCTTGACAAGCTCCCGCCGCTGTGATATCATCCCTTACCACCGATAAGGGAGTAGTTACCGCTGCTGCGGAACTCTAGTCAACATTCGGCAGTTTTACTGCCTGGCTATTGTTATAATTAACGAGACTTATCTGCAATGTGCTTGCGGATAGGTCTCGTTTTTCATGAGCGACAGGCCTTTGTTTTGGAGGAGAAGAAAATGGACATGTTCATCTGCCTTATGCTTTTTGCTGTGGGAATAGTCTTGGTGGTAAAGGGTGGCGATGCCTTTGTGGATGCTGCCAGCTGGATAGCCAAGGCCATGGATATCCCTACCTTTATAATAGGGGCTACCATTGTCAGCCTGGCTACCACCATGCCGGAGATGATAGTGTCAGTCATGGCCGCAGCCGAGGGTAAGGTGGACATGGCCATTGGCAATGCCGTGGGTTCGGTGATCGCCAACACCGGTCTTATCATGGCGGTGGCTATGGTGGCCATGAGCATACCCTGCAGCCGGGAAAAATATCTGCCCCAGTGCCTGCTGCTGATAGCCGCCTCCGCCGTCCTGCTCATTGGCTGCCGGAGCGGCAGACTCAGCGTCATTTGTAGCCTGGCCCTCATATTGATTTTCCTCCTGTTCATGGGAGAGAATCTCCGCCGGGCCAAAAGCGAGATGAAAAGCGCTCAGGACCACCAGAGCGTGGACAAGGGGGAACTGGCCCGCAACATAGGGAAATTCATCGTTGCCGCTGCCGCCATTGTTCTGGGCAGCCGTTTCATGGTGGACAACGGCAGCCGCATTGCCTATATGCTGGGGGTGCCGGAGAGAATAGTGGCCCTTACCCTGGTGGCTATAGGCACCTCGCTGCCGGAGCTGGTGACCACCATCACCGCCATAGTCAAAAAGGAATCTGCTCTGTCTATCGGCAACCTCATAGGGGCCAACATCATAGACCTGTCTCTGATACTGCCGATCTCCTCCCTGGCTGCCGGGGAGTCCCTGCCGGTATCCGCCCAGAGCCTGGCTATGGATCTGCCGGCCTGCCTGTTAATAAGCCTGCTGGCTATGCTGCCCCTTATATTCAGACAGAGGGCCTGCCGTTTACAGGGAATAGCACTGCTGGCAGCCTATGGGGTATATCTGTTTCTGGTGCTGTGAGGATATAAGTACATATAAGCAAAAGGAAAAAGCGTGGGAAACTCTCAGAGTTTCCCACGCTTTTTCCTTTATACGGGTTAAGAACCAATTCGGTTCATATGCAGCGGGCGCCCCGGTGGTCTACAGCCAGTTCCCGGATGTCCCAACGGTGCTCCAGGAAACGGGCCGCATCACTGAGTTTCCCGGCCAAGCTGCCGTCCCGGGTGAGGCACAGCAGGGTGGGGCCGGCTCCGCTGATGCAGAAGGCGTCACAGCCCAGCTCATGGGCCAGCTGCCTCAGCTTATCGCTCTCATGGATGAGAGGAAAGCGGTAGGGCTGATGGAGAGAATCCCTGAGGCAGAGGGCTATCAGCTCCTCGTCCCCCAGCTCCAGGGCCTTGGGCAGCAGGGCCAGACGGGACAGCTGAGCCACGGCGGTCTTAAAAGGCACCGACTCAGGCAGCACGGAGCGGGCGGCATGGGTGCTCATGGGAAAGTCCGGGGACATGAGCACAAAGCGCAGCTCCGGGTGGATATCATAGGAGAGGGTATAGACCCGGCCGGCCTGGGTCATGGAGGCGGTGAGACCGCCGAAAAAGGCCGGCGCCAGATTGTCCGGGTGGCCCTCAATGGGGGTGACGATACTAAGGAGCTCCCCGGCAGTCAGGCCGAAGCCGCCCAGGGCATTTGCACCCAGGGCCCCGGCGGCTATCATTGCGGCGGAGGAGCCCAGACCCCGGCACACGGGGATATGGGCGGAGATATCGATATGCACGCCGGGAGTCTCCCGGCCCAGATGTTCATACACGGCTTTAAAGCCCTGATAGGCCAGATTGTCGGCAGTCTGATATTCCTTGTCTCAGCCGCTGAAACTGAGCCCTTTAGCCGGACTAAAGCTTAGGGTATTATACAGCTCCAGGGCGCAGCCCAGGGTATCAAAGCCCACGCCCAGGTTGGCAGTGGTGGCGGGGACACGGACGGTCACTTTTTCCATACTTTTTCAGCCGCCTTTTCTATAACATAGTCTTTCATGCCGGATTTGCTTACACAGTCAAAGTGGAGCCGGGGGCGCTGACGCAGACCCCGGAGGTTCTCCGGCATGGGTACGCCGGTGACCTGCTCGATGCGGTCCATCAGGGCAAATTCGTCTCCGGTGTGATCCAGCTTCAGAGCCTCCATAAGGGCTCCGGGAAACTTGTAGGGGGAGGCGGTGGACAGGACTACCACAGGATTATGGCCGGGATTTGCGGCCTTATACTGCTGGGCCACGTTCCAGGCCACGGCGGTATGGGTATCCATAAGGTAGTGATGCTCCCGCCACACGGAGGCTATGGTCTCCACGGTGGAGGCATCGTCGCACCAGGAGGCAAAGAAGCACTGCTGGGCCTTCTTCATCAGCTCCGGCGGCAGCTGATAGCCGGAGTTTTTATCCAGCTGGTTCATGAGGGAGGACACCAGGCGGCAGTCCCCGGAGAGATAGAAGAGCAGGCGCTCCAGATTGCTGGAGACCAGGATATCCATGGATGGGGAGAGACTGCGGTGGAAGGGGCGGCGGCGGTCATAGCAGCCGGTGCGGAAGAAGTCGGTGAGCACGTTGTTCACATTGGAGGCGCAGACCAGGCGGCCTACAGGCAGGCCCAACTCCCCGGCGATATAGCCTGCCAGAATGTCCCCAAAGTTGCCGGTGGGCACCACAAAGTCCACCTTATCCCCCAGACCAATGCGGCCCAGCCGGAGCATGGAGGCATAGGCGGAGAAGTAATACACCACCTGGGGCACCAGGCGGCCGATATTGATGGAGTTTGCGGAGGAGAGGCGAAGACTGCCGGACAGCTGGGAGAAGATCTGCTTGACTCCGGTCTGGGCATCGTCAAAGTTGCCCTCTACGGCGCAGACCTTAACGTTATTCCCCTGCTGGCTGAGCATCTGGGCCTCCTGCACGGGGCTGACTCCGGCCTTGGGATAGAATACGATTATTCTGACGCCGGGCACATCCCGGAAACCCTCCATGGCGGCTTTGCCGGTATCTCCGCTGGTGGCGGTGAGAATGAGCACGTCCTCCGTTTCACCGCACTTCTCCCCGGCGGCCTTCATCAGCCGGGGCAGCAGGCACAGGGCCATATCCTTGAAGGCGCTGGTAGGGCCGTGGAACAGCTCAAGCACGGCGTCATCCCCCACAGGCTTTAAAGGGGTGAGCTCATGGGAGCTGAAGCGGTGCTCATAGGCGGAGCGCACCAGGCTCAGGGCCTCCTCCCGGCTCAGGTCGTAGAGCAGGGTGGAGACTATATTTGCCGCCATGCCGTAATAATCCAGCTTTAAGGTGCCGCACCAGTCAAAATTCAGAGAGGCCAAATCCGGCAGCACGTACAGTCCACCGTCCGGCGCCAGGCCCTGGAGCACAGCGTGGGAGGGATCAGTCTTTATATTTGAAGATCGGGTACTTTGATAGTTCATAGGAGCCTCCGTTCTTTTGAGTGATAAATCGTTGCAGCTTTACAGGATGATAAAATATTTGCGGGAAAAAGTCAAGGGAAGCAGAGCATTTCTGCGCCCCTTGACTTTATTGTCAAAGAAGGTATGGCCTTCTTTGACAATAAGAATTACACTGCGCTTCATGCCTCGGTTGTACGCCAAAGGCGTACAATTCGACACTCCGCTCCGTGAGAAGTGTTTTCTGCGACGTACATGCCGCCGCAGAAAACGATTGAATTTATTTTTTCGCTGGGTTGAAGAAATTCTGCGAGGCTTTTTTGCAGTCTCAGTCAAAGAACGCAGAGCATTTCTGAGCCCCTTGACCTTTTTAAAGATACAGGCTTTCCAGATCCAGGTGCTGCTGGGCGCAGAGATTCTTCAGCCAATGCTCCAGAGCTTCCTCCGAACGAAAACAGGGTATATAGCCCTCCGGCGGGTGGAGCACCACGTTCACATGTTCCCCCTCCGCCTGGCGCTCCATAAGGCTTATGGGCATGTCCAGGTAGAAATGCTCCCGGCGGATATGGCTCAGCTCATGCTCCAGCACCTCCTGGCGCTTCCCAGGCGGCAGGAGGGAATTAATGTATATATCGAAGCTGCCGTCTGCATTTAAGACGCTGACCCCTTCCACCCTCCGGGGCAGCTCCACCAGACGCATATAGTAATCAGTCATTTCCCCGCAGAGCCTTTATTATTTTTACCGCCTGACGTACATCCTCAGGGCTGGCGTCCTTGGCCAGGGAGAAGAGCATGCGCATATCCTCCCGTTCGCGAAGGGCTGTGAGCAGCTGGGTCATTTCATCATCGGCGGAAGGGGAGGGCTCCTCCGTCTCCCCCATGAGGTAGGAGGGGGTGGTGTCCAGAATATCCGCCACCTGGCGGAGCTGGGCTTGGCTGGGCTGAGATTTATGCTGTTTCCAGTCCTGGCAGAGGGTGGCGCTGCGGCCCAGGGACTGGGCTATAAACTTTTTGGTTATGCCCTTTGAGCGGCGCAGCTGCTCAAACCTGTCATAATCGAACAAAAGATTCACCTCATTTATGTGCACTATAACAAATCTTAAAAAAGAAAGAGCAGAGGCTAGATAATCTTAACAAAATAGGATATACTTGGCAGCGTCAGATGAAAGAAAAAGCTTGAGAAACCTCAAATCACTCAATTAAATACTAATTTAACCAACATGATTTGTCAAGCGTTAATCTTAAAAAAATGCGAAAAAATCTGCAAATAGTGAGAACATAGGAGGAAGAGCTTTGATCCGGATAAGAGACGACCCTATTATCAGCGCCATGGAGCGCAGCGGATATCCGCCCTGGTTTTCCATGGGCGGAGAGAATGGAGAGGAAGGAGGAGAGGAAAATGGCCAGTTATAAAAAGCTCTGCTGGACCATGGCAGACGTGAAATGTCCCTTTTACAAAAAGGACAGCCGTCAGGAGAGGAGCATCAGCTGCGAGGGTTTTGACGAGGGCAGCACGGTTGAGACCCGCTTTAAAAACCTGGAGCTGAGGGAAAAGCACATGGGCCGCTTTTGTGTGGGGCGTTTTCAGACCTGCCCCATATATAAGAGCACCTATGAGAGCAAATACAGAGAGGACGGAGCTGAGGCATGAGCCGGGAGACAGGCAGGGACTGGGAGAGAATACGGCAGGAGTATGCGGCTTCCTCCATGAGTCTCAGGGAACTGGCGGAAAAGGAAGGCATAAGCCTCAGCACACTGGGAAAACGCTGCGGAAGAGAGGGATGGCAGCAGCTCAGAAAGCAGAGGCAGCTGGAGCTGGGCTCGGCAAGGCTGGAGCAGGTGGTGGACAAGCTGCTGGGCAGCATATCCCGGGATTTGGACCAGGGGGAAAACCTGGAGCCCAGGGATTACAAGGCCCTCAGCTCTGCCTTGAAGGAGCTGGGGGAGATAAAGGAGCAGCTCTGTTCCGCAGGACTCAAAGGGGGAAGAGAAGCTCTGGAGGTGCGGCTCTCCCCGGAGCTGGAGGAGCTGAGCGGATGAGGAGGTGGCTTATATGCCCCAGCTGCTGATACCGCCGCCCAGCGAAAAGCAGAGGCTGTTTATGGCCGACAGGCACAAATACGTGGGCTACGGCGGCGCCAGAGGCGGGGGCAAGAGCTGGGCGGTGCGGATAAAGGCAGTGCTGCTGTGTCTCAGGTACCCGGGGATAAAGGTGATGATAATACGCAAGACCTACCGGGAGCTGAGAGAAAACCACATCGTCCCACTGTGTCAGCTGCTCCGCTGCCTGGGGGAAAAGGAGGAGAGGATAGCCCAATACTCCGACAGCCGCAAGGAGATAGATTTCCCCAACGGCAGCAGGATACTCTTCCGTTACTGCGACAGCGACCGGGACAGCCTGCGCTTCCAGGGCACGGAGGTGGACGTGCTTTTTGTGGACGAGGCCACCCAGCAGAGCGAGGAGAAGATGGACGCTTTGAAGGCCTGCGTCCGGGGTGTGAACGACTTTCCCAAGCGTATCTACTACACCTGCAACCCGGGAGGCGAGGGCCACGGCTGGGTGAAGAGGCTATTTATAGACAGAAGGTACAAGGACAACGAGAGGGCGGAGGAGCACAGCTTCATTCAGGCACTGGTCACCGACAACAAGGCCCTGATGGAGGCGGACCCGGAATACATAAGGCAGCTGGAGGCCCTGCCCCCAAAGCTGAGGGAGGCCTGGCTCCACGGTAACTGGGACATCTTCGAGGGGCAGTTCTTCGAGGACTTCCGCATCGAGCCGGACGTGAAAGCGGCAAGGCAGGCAGGCTGCACGCTCACGGCGGAGGAGCTTAAACAGCAGCAGCGCTGGGTACATGTGATAGAGCCCTTTGACATTGCCGCCGGCAGCCGGAGAGGCTGGAAGCTGATGCGCTCCTACGACTTCGGCTACGGCAAGCCCTTCTCCTGCGCCTGGTGGGCCATAGATTACGATGGGGTGCTTTACAGGATATTGGAGCTTTACGGCTGCACCGACAGCCCCAACGAGGGCCTGCGCTGGACTCCGGACCAGCAGTTTCGGGAGATAGCCAGAATAGAACGGGAGCATCCCTGGCTGAGAGGCCGCTACATAGAGGGAGTGGCCGACCCGGCTATCTGGGACGCCAGCCGGGGGGAGAGCATAGCCGATACGGCGGCAAAGTACGGCCTGGTATTTATCCCAGGGGACAACCAGCGTATACCCGGCTGGATGCAGTGTCACTACCGGCTGCAGTTCGACAGAGAGGGCCGCAGCCGGATGTATGTCTTTTCCAACTGCAAGGCCTTCATCCGCACTGTCCCCCTGATGATGTACCACAAGCACAGGCCCGAGGACCTGGACACGGAGCTGGAAGACCACGTGGCCGACGAGTGGAGATACCTGTGCATGTCCTGTCCGGTGGCGCCGCTGCGGCCGGTGGCAGAAAAGAGCTATATGAACGACCCCCTGAACCAGTTTAAAAGGTTCTGAGCTCAGGGAGAAAAGGAGCAAAAGCATGGACAATGAAATGAAGCTGCCGGTGGACAGCCAGAGGCTGCGGGAGTTCACCGGGATATTGCAGAAATACAAGGCGGGCAAGCACAGCGTGGAGCGGCGCACCATCGCGGCGGAAAACTGGTGGAAGCTGAGAAACCAGGCAGAAGAGAGAAAAACCAGCGAAGGACTCAGCGGTTTTCAGGCCGTATCCGGCTGGCTGCACAACGTGATAGTTTCCAAGCACGCCGACGCCATGGAGGCCTATCCCGAGCCCAGTATCCTACCCAGAGAGGCGGGGGACCGGCAGGAGGCCGCCGTGCTCAGCAAGATCATTCCGGTGATACTGGAGCAGAACGAATTTGAAAAGACCTACTCCGACGCCATGTGGCAGAAGCTGAAGACCGGGACCGGAGTTTACAAGGTCTACTGGGACGCAGAGAAGCTCAACGGGCTGGGGGACATCGCCATAGAGCGGGTGGACCTGCTGAATCTCTTCTGGGAGCCGGGGACTGCGGACATCCAGGACAGCCCCTACTTTTTCCACACCAGGCTGGAGAACAACCGGGAACTGGAGGAGGCCTACCCCCAACTGAAGGGGCAGCTGAAGGGCACGGGCTTTCTGGCCTCCCGCTTCCTTTACGACGATGCGGTATCTACCGAGGGCAAGTCCACAGTGGTGGATGTGTACTACAAAAGAAAGGAACAGGGCAGGACCCTCCTCCACTACTGCAAATATGTAGGGGACAGGCTGCTCTACTCCACGGAGAACATGCGGATGCTGAAGCTGCGTGCCCTTACCGGTGAGCTGCCGGAGGAAGCTCCTCAGGGCGGCGGAGGGCTCTACGAACACGGACTTTATCCCTTCGTGTTCGACAGCCTCTTCCCCATAGAGGGCAGCCCCTGCGGCTACGGCTTTATTGACCTGTGTCAGAACAGTCAGACCCAGATAGACATGATGCAGACCGCCTTTATAAAAAACACCATGGTGGGCTCGGTGCCCCGGTACTTCCAGAGAGTGGACGGGGCCATCAACGAGGACGAGTTCCTGGATCTGAATAACCCCATAATCCACGTCAGCGGCAACCTGGGCCAGGACAGCCTGCGCACCGTGGACTACCGGCCTCTCAGCGGCAACTACATAGACATGCGCACCAGCGTAATAAACGAGCTGCGGGAGACCTCCGGCAACACCGAAACCTCCGTGGGCCTGGTGAGCTCCGGCGTCACCGCCGCCTCCGCTATCGCCGCTCTCCAGGAGGCCAGCGGCAAGGGCAGCAGGGATGCTACCCGCTCCAGCTACCGGGCCTACGGGAAGATAATATCCCTGTGCATAGAGCTGATACGCCAGTTTTATGAGCTGCCCCGGCAGTTTCGCATTACGGGGAATATGGGAGTGGAGCGCTTCATCGACTACAGCAACCAGGGCCTGCTGCCCCAGAGCCAGAGCTTCCGGGGCATTGAGCTGGGGATGCGTCTGCCGGTATTCGATATAAAAGTGATACCTCAGAAGAGCAGTTCCTACACAAGGCTGAGCCAGAACGAGTTGGCCCTGCAGTTTTATCAGCTTGGCTTCTTCTCCCCCAATCAGGCCGACCAGGCCCTGGCTTGCATGAGCATGATGGAATTTGAGGGCAAGGATGAGCTGATGCAGAGAATATGTGCCAACGGCACCATGCAGCGCAAGCTCTCCATGTTCCAGCAATACGCCTTGGCAATGACGGAAAAGTACGAGCCGGAGAGGGCGGCGGAGCTCATGAGCAGCATCACCGGGGACGGCGGTATTGTACGGCGCAGCAGGTCAAGCCTCAAGGAAAGAGGCACCGGAGAAGACAGCCGGGTGGCTCAGGCCAGGAGCAGGGCCCAGAGCGTGTCCCAGCCGGGAGGACGCTGAGATGACCAGAGTGAGCTATGACAGGGTGGGGCTGAGAATGAAAATCTCCGGCCACGCCAACTCCGGGGAATATGGCAGGGACATAGTCTGCGCCGCAGAATCTATCCTGATGCTGACACTGGAGAGGCAGCTCCAGGAGCTGGAGGGCCTGGAGCGGCTCAGCGTCCTGAAAGGCCCGGGCAGGGCGGACATCAGCTGCTGCCCGCGCAGGGAGAAAACCCTCAGATGCAGAGACATTTTTGAGACCATATTTCTGGGTTATCAGATACTGGAGAACATGTACCCGGAATATGTGGAAACCGAGATTCTTAGCCAGTAGGAGAGGTGGAGATTTTGGCACAGTTGGAAAGCATGGAAAAAGAAAAAAACACGGAGAGCACGGAGCAGAAAACGGACAAGCCTCAGCTCAGCGTCAGCCAGGGGACTTCCGTACAGAGCAGCGCTCAGGATTACCGCAACACTATGACGGCGCTCCGGGAGAGCGAATACAGTCTGCCGGAATATAACAGCAGCTACGACGAGCAGATAAGCCAGATATACAACAAAATAGTCAGCAGGGAGCCTTTCAGATACGACCCCATGTCCGACAGCCTTTACGGCAACTACAGAGAACAGTACACCCAACTGGGCAGGAAGGCCATGAGGGATACCATGGGTCAGGCGGCCGCTCTCACCGGGGGTTACGGCAGCAGCTACGCCCAGCATGTGGGACAGCAGGAGTACGACAGCTATTTGCAGAAGCTGGGAGAGGTACTGCCGGAGCTGTACTCCGCAGCCTACCAGCGCTACAAGGACCAGGGGGACAATCTGGAGCAGGAGTACCAGAGACTGCTGGGCATGGAGCAGACGGAGTACGGCAGGTACAGAGATCAGGTTGAAGACGCGAAATATCAGCAGGGCATGGAGGCGGAGCAAGCTGCCGCAGAGCAGGAGCGCAAGGACAAGAACTACGACCGGCTGGTGGAACTCATCACCAAGACAGGCTACACCCCCAGCGCAGAAGAGCTGGAGGCCAGCGGTATGACCCAGGCTCAGGCCGATGCCTACAAGTCCCGTTACGGCGGAGGCGGAGGCAGCAGCTACAGGTCAGGGCCCAGCAGCACCTATCTGGCTTACTACTACGGCAAAAAGACAAACGGCAACAGCAAGGCCCAGTCCAAAATAAACGCCAACACCAGATGACACTGCCCTTTAATATGCTTTAAGCATTATATATAAAGGAGAATGGAGGCATCCTATGCAGAAAGAAAAGACGCTGCCCCTGGAGGAGAGTGAAAAGGGGAAGCAGACGGGCGAGAAAGCTGCCGCCGCCGGGCAGGATTACGAAAAGCCGGAAGGCGCAAGTCAGGGCAAAAAAAGCTGGGAGGAGATACTTTCCGACCCGGAATACCGCAGCGAGTATGACCGGCAGGTCCAGAGCATAGTGAAAAAAAGGCTCAGAGACCGGCAGGGAAACGAGGAGAAGCTGAAGAAACTGACGGAGGCCATGGAAGCGATAGGCCGCAGCCTTGGGGTGGAAAAACAGCCGGATGGTGAACTGGATGCGGCACAGCTGGCAGAGAGAGTGCGCCGGGCAAGCCAGGAGCAGCTGAAAGGGGAATACGGCAGGGCCGCCAGGGCCAAGGCCCAGCTGGACAGTCTCAAGCAGCAGGCTGAGACCATGAAACAGAACTTCCCGGACTTCGACCTGGCCAGAGAGCTGGAGAACAGAGAGTTCCTGAAGCTCACCGCACCCCACACGGGTCTTAGTCTGGAGGAGGCCTACTACGCCCTCCACTATCGGGAGCTGGCTGAAGGCCTGACAAAAGCGGCTTCCCTGTCCACGGCCAGGTCAGTGGGCTCGGGAGCCGCCAGACCCAGGGAGCTGAAAGGCGGTCAGGCAGCCCTCAGCAGCTCCGGAGACCCGCGGCAGATGTCCAGGCAGGAAAGGGAAGAGCTGAAAAAGCGCATCTATCAGGCCAGCGCCCTGGGGAAAAAGCTGCACTAAGGAAAATGAAAAAGGAAAGGATGAGACAATGGAGACTATTACCAAAGCAAATCTGCAGTTCTTTGCCGATGCGGGGACTGT
>CALWYF010000032.1 GCA_944385705.1 uncultured Oscillospiraceae bacterium
AGCACCGCATCCGTCGGCGCCGGCCACTCCCAGTAGAACCAGGTGAACCGGGTGTCCGGGTCCCAGTTCATCCCCACAAGGCTCAGCAGGCCGTAGTAGCCCCAGGGGACGCAGCGGGTGAGGGCCGGCGGGAACAGCAGGGACAAGATTCCGAGAAAGCTCCCGGAGATCCCGCACACCAGGGCGGCGGCCTGGTTGGCAAAGCGGAGGGACAGCCCCTGCTGCAGGGCGTAGACCATCATTGACACCGCCCAAGAAATGGCCGTAAAAATGGCGAACCGCCCCCAGGGGACTTCCCCCGGGAACTGCCACAGGATGCCCACCGCCATGAAGAGCACCCACCGGACCATGAGCAGGGCGGCCAGCACCAGAGCGCCCCAGGTGAGTTTAGCCCCGTAAAGCCGCCCCGGCGTTGCCATGGTTTCCAGCAGTTTCAGGGTCGTCCCCTTGTGCTCCAGCTCGCAGTTGCGGCTGGCCATGGTGGCCACGCTGATGGGCATGATGATGGCGTCCACCAAACTGAGATCGTAGAGCATCATCATCCAGCCCTGGACCAGATCCTCGGCGTCCTGGCGGAAAAAGGAGGAGACGATCCACAGCAGTTCTGCCGCCAGCACGGCGGCGCACACCAGCAGTATCTTCCGCCGGCGGCACTTAAAAAACTCCAGTCTCAGCAGTTTCACAGGCTCGCCGCCTTTCCCGTCAGCTCCAGGAAGATGTCCTCCAGGCTCCTCTGCCGCTCTTCCAGCCGCACTATCCCCAGGCGGTGCTCCGTGAGAAAGACGCTGAGCCGGGCGGCCTCTTCGTCGGGAAGGATGGGGAGGATGAGATAGCCCTCCTCATCCTGACAGTTTATACCTCTCTCCGACAGCAGTATGCGGGCCACCGCATTGTTGGTGCTGCGCAGGGCCAGATGGTGGCAGCTGCGGCTGTGGAGAGCGCTCAGGCTGTCCTGGAACACCAGCTCCCCCTCCCGGATGATGGCCACATGGTCGGCCATCTGGTCGATCTCACTGAGCAGGTGGCTGGACACCACCACCGTCATGCCGAAGCGTTCCGGCAGGGAGCAGATCAGCTCCCGCATCTCCTGGATGCCCGCCGGGTCCAGGCCGTTGGTGGGTTCGTCCAGAATCAGCAGTTTGGGATAGCCCAGCAATGCCGCTGCCAGGCCCAGGCGCTGCTTCATGCCCAGAGAATAGTGGGCCACCTTTTTTCCCCGCTGGTCATCCAGCCGCACTATCTCCAGCACTTCCCGGATATCTTTTTCCGGCACATCCCGGAGGGTCTGGACGATGCGCAGGTTTTCCTCCCCGGTGAGATGGCCGTAATAGCTGGGGCTCTCTATAAGGCTCCCCACCTGGCGCAGAATTGCCAGGCGATTTGTCCTGTCCATGCTCTTCCCCAGCATGCGTATGCTCCCCTCCGTGGGGCGCACCAGACCCAGAAGCATTTTCAGGGTGGTGGACTTTCCCGCCCCGTTGGGCCCCAGAAAGCCGTAGACGCTGCCCTCCGGCACCCGCATATCCAGATGGGCCACCCGCAAGGCGGCTCCGTACTGCTTGCATAAATTGTCGGTCTCAATAATGTTCATGACAATACCTCCTTGTGCCTATATCCTAAGCCCGCCGCCTTAAGCCTCAATGAAGGCTACCTTAAGATTAGCTTACTTTTTCCCCCAGGGCTGGACGCCGGGAAAAGAGGGGCTATAATATAGGCAGTCAAAGGCAAAGGAGGACGATGTCATGTCCTTTAAAATACTGATAGTTGACGACGAGCCCGCCCTCCAGAACATGGTGGGGGAGATATTGGTCCGGGCAGGCTATGAGATTCAGGGGGCCCTGTCCTGCGCCCAGGCTCTGGAGCGCTTTCGCACTGCGGCGCCTGAGGCCGTGCTGCTGGATGTGATGCTCCCGGATGGGGACGGCTTTTCCCTCTTCGGGCAGCTGCGGCAGATACGGGATGTTCCGGTGCTGTTCCTCTCCGCCCGGGACGAGGACGAGGCCCGGCTCCGGGGCCTGGGTCTGGGAGCGGACGACTACATCACGAAACCCTTTCTTCCCCAGGAGCTGCTGCTGCGGCTGAAAGCGGTGCTGCGCCGGGTCTACCGGGAGGAACCCTCCACGGCAAAGCTGGGGGACGCCGAAATAGATTGGGGCAAAAGCACCGTCCGGCGGGGAGACGGAGAGACGGCCCTCACCGCCAAGGAGTTTTCTCTGCTCCGCAAGCTCTGGGAGGCCCGGGGCAACATCGTCACCGTTGACGCCCTGTGCTCCGCCCTGTGGGACGGGCCTCTGGTGGGCTATGAGAACACCCTGATGGTCCACATCCGCCGCCTGCGGGAGAAGATTGAGGCGGACCCCTCCCACCCAAACTATCTGCTGACGGTGCGTGGCCTGGGCTACCGCCTCAGCCGGGAGGGGACGAAATGAGCCTGCGAAGCATTTTCAAGGGGGCCATGCTGGTGACCGCCTCGGCGGCGCTGATCGCCGTCATCACCATAGCAGGCATCCTGGCCCTCGCCTTCTACTACTCTGACGGCGGCAGGAGCTGGAGCGTCTCCGTCACCCGTGTCTCCGACGCCCTTACCTATGATGGGACGGGGTATGACTTTTCCGGGGATGAGCTGCTGGGGGATGACCGCTGGGCCATACTGATCGGAGAGGACGGACAAGTGATCTGGTCCCTTCGTAAACCCACCGACGTGCCGGAACAGTATACCCTCACGGACGTGGCCTCCTTCACCCGGTGGTATCTCAATGACTACCCGGTACAGTGCCGCATCCGGGAGGACGGCCTGCTGGTGGTGGGCTCCCCCAAGGGGAGCATATGGAAGCACGACATATCCACTGAGTCTCGGCTGCTCCACGACGCGCCCCTCTGGTGCGGCGGCATCTTTCTGCTGGCCCTGGGGTGCGTGCTGCTTCTGGCCTACTTTGCGGTGCGCCGCTGGTTCCGCCAGGCCCAGCATGTCCGGGACAGCGCCCGGTCCAATTGGATCAACGGCGTCTCCCACGATATCCGCACTCCCTTGTCCGTGGTCATGGGCTATGCAGCCCAGCTGGAAGAGGCCCCGGACCTGAGCCCGGAGCATAAGGGCCAGGCCGCGGCCATCCGGGTCCAGAGTCAGGTCATCCGGGAGCTGGTGAACGACCTGAATCTCACCATGCGCCTGGATTTTGAGATGCAGCCTCTGCGGAAGGAAAGTCTACAGCCCGAGGCCTTCCTGCGGCAGGTGGCGGCGGATTTTCTCAACGGCGGCATGGCGGAGGGCTTTGATTTTGAAATGGACCTGCCGGAGGAGCCGCTGCCCAGGCTGGAGGCGGACCCCTTCCTGCTGCGGCGGGCAGTGAACAATCTGCTCATCAACGCCGTAAAGCACAACCGCCCCGGCGGCTCCATCCGTCTTGGGGCCGAGACGGAGGGCAATATGCTGGTTTTCCGGGTTGAAGGCGGGACCGGGGCAGGGTCCTCCCGGCCAGGCAGGCCCGAGGCCTTGGGTCCCGACGGCGGGGCGGCCCACGGCACAGGTCTGAAGCTGGTGGCCCAGATAGCCGCCGCCCACGGCGGCAGGGCAGACTTTTACGGCGGCACGCCCTATCGCTGCCGGCTTTGTCTGCCTGTAAGCGGAGCCTCCGTAACCTCCCGGCGGAGTCCCCGAAGCTGACAGGCGGACGGTCGGTCCGGGCCTGCCCCAAGGAAATAATATAAAGGAAGCGGAGCGCCCGGTCATGGTGCGCTCCGCTTTGGTTTTATATGGCCTTATAAACTGTTATACTGTTCCGGCTTCTCAGCCCATGGGGGAAGGCCGGGCCTTATCTTACGGCTCAGGCCAAATCTCCCGCCGCCTTTATCTTCACTCGGGCAGTATTCCCGGGATAGTATTGCAGGGGGACATCCTCGGCATCGATTATCTCCACGGTCTCCCGTATGGCTCCCGCCGCCACGGCCAGCTCCACAGCCTCGGCCTTGGCCTTGGCCAAAGCCTCTTCCCTGGGGATCTTGTCGTAGTCCATCAGCTGCTCATAGGTGCCGCTGACCTTGGAGATGGCGGAGCCGATGGCATTGGCTACCCCGCCGTACTTATGCTGGGTGACGCTCTTTGCCCCGGCCAGGTCCGCCGGCAGGATGATGGAGCCGCCTCCCACCAGGATAACATCCACATCCTGGGAGGATACTTTCATGGCGTCTATGGCATCCTCGCACAGACTGCGGATAGCCGCCAGGGCCTTTTCGGCAAAGTCCCGGTCCAGATGGGCAACCAGAGATTTATCCCCCAGTTCCGTCATGCCCAGGCGCACGGCGATATCCGTGGCGGTACAGACGTCCCCGCCGAAGCACAGGGCCTTTTCTGTTATCTGATAGCCCACGGAGTCCGGGCCTACCGTCACAGTCCCGTCTTCCCGCCGCCTTACGATGGAGCCGCCGCCCAGGCCGATGGACACCACATCGGGCATGCGGAAATTGGTGCGCACGCCGCCTATGGTCACCGCCACCCCGGACTCCCTGGGGAAGCCGTTTTGTATGACGCCCAGGTCGGTGGTGGTGCCGCCCACGTCTATAACCACGGCATTTTTCAGCTTGCTGAGATAGCAGGCCCCCCGGATGGAGTTGGTGGGGCCGCAGGCTATGGTCAGTATTGGGTAGCGCCGGGCGTAGTCCATGGTCATAAGGGTGCCGTCGTTCTGGGACAGATAGATCTGCGCATTGCTTACCCCCTCGTCCGCCAGGGACTGGGCAAAGCCCTCGGTAAAGGACTGGGCCACTTTATACAGGGCGGCATTCAGGATAGTGGCGTTCTCCCGCTCGATAAGGCCCATGGAGCCTATTTCACTGGAGACGGACACATGCACGTCCTCACCCATCACTTCCCTGCACAACTTTGCCGCCTCCAGCTCGTGGTCGTTGCGGACGGTGGAGAACACGCAGGAGATGGCCACGGACTTTACATCCTTCTCCTTCAGCTTTCGGAAGAAGGCTTCGGCTGCGGCGGCATCAAAGGGAGCTATCTCCTTCCCGTCATATTCAAAGCCGCCGCCCACAATGGCGCTGCCCACTGCAATCGCTTTCAGGTCTTCCGACCAATCCACCATCGGCGGGATGCCCCGGGAGGCCGGGGCTCCTATGCGCAGTATGCCTATGGGCGCAAGATTCTTTCTCTCCACAATGGCGTTGGTGCACTGGGTGGTGCCCAGCATGGCCTGCCTTATCTCGCTGCGGTCCACCCCGGCTTGCTCCAGGACCGCCCTTACGGCATTGAGGATGCCGTCATATATATTTGCGGTGGTGTGCTGCTTTACGGAAGCTACAACATCCAGGTTCTCATCTATCAAAACGGCGTCGGTATTGGTGCCGCCCACGTCAATTCCCAGTTTATACATCTCAGCAGCCTCCTTTGCAGCGCTCTTCCAGGGGGATATAGTCCGTGTCCAGGCCGAAGTACCTGGGGCCAACCAGTTTGAGTCCCTCTTCAGTCCTCCACAGGGGGAAGCACTTGAGGCCCACCACCATGACCCGCTTGCCGTATTTCAGGGCGTCCGTGGGTACCGGGGTGAAGGTCTCCGTATCCACAAGGCAGATGAGGTCCGGGGTTGTGGCCATAAGCTTTCCGTTCACCACGGCGCTAAGGTTTTCGTTCTGGAACTCTACATAGGCGGAGTCCCCCTTATAATCGCCGATGCCCTCCAGCATCACCTTGCCGAAGTTGAAGCCGGCCCGCACCTCCCGGAGCACGTCGCATATCTTGCCCTTGAAGAGCCTGTAGCCCTGGGTTATCTCCAGGAAGGCCTCTTCCGGAGTCTTGTCCGTCACTTCCTTTACCTTGCGGATGGCGGAACCCAGAGTCTCGCTGCGGGTGACAATGCCTCTGACGCCGTATTCCTTCATGAACTTGCCCTCCATGGCGTAGAGGGACACGGACACGGAGCCGCCGCAGGCCATGGTGACAGCCCGGGCCATCTCCTCGGTCCATCGGTTGGTGACGGTGCGGAATATGCAGGAGTTGCCCTTCTCGTCCACCATTGCCATGGGAGTGGCCGAGCCCCCGCCCATGGTAAAGGTGACCATTTGCAGCTCAGGGAAGGCCCGGCCCATACCGTCGCAGTCCACCAGGGGCAGACCCAGGCGGGCGGCAGCGGCAATGGGCAGCATGGAATTGACGCCGCCGGCCTCAATGGGCATGAAGGCGTAAATGGGCTTGCCGTAGAAGGTGGACACCGTGTCATACAAGGTCTTGTACTCCCCGCCGCCTATGGCCTTCTCGCAGAGGACCGTAGGCGCTCCCATCATGGCGATGGGTACCACCAGGGCATCGTCGGGCACCTCGTCCGGCTCCAGCATGGTGACGGGCCCGCACTCCTGTACTGCGCCTATGGCCACCAGCTTTCCCACATAGGGGTCTCCGCCGCCTCCGGCCCCCAGCAGAGCAGCCCCCAGAGCGATGTCCTCTATCTCTGGTATACCAATTTTTCGCAAATAAAACACTCCTTTTGATTTATAATCGGGCATCAGGGCCGGACCTCATGGACCCGCCCCGATGCAACAGGGACTTATCAGGCTTTTGCCCTGCCTCCCACGGCCTTGGCCAGCAGGACATAGAGCACAAAGGCCACCACTATGCCGTTGACCGAGCCTATAAAGAAGGGCATATCCAAAAAGGTCAGGGCTGGGATACCTGCAAAGGTGCCTCCGGTCATGCAGGCTATCAGTGCACCGGCAACAAAGGCGATGATGCCTGGGGCGTAGAAGCCCCGGCGTATCTGAAAACGCTCAAGCTTGCCCTTATCCAGCATCCAATAGTCGGCAATCATGACCCCCATCAGGGCGGGCACAATGGCGGAGAGCAATGACAGGAAGCCCTGAATGGAGTTGAGGATGCCTACGGCGGCCAGGACCGTTCCGATAGCCCCGGAAACGGCGGTAGTTATCTGGCTCTTCTTCTCATCCTGGCCCAGCAGCACGGACAGGGCCAGGCCCCCGGAGTAGGCGTTGGAGACGTTGGTGGTCCAGGTGGCCAGAATAAGGGCTATCAGTCCCACCAGGGGCAGGCCCGCCGTGGACAGGAAGACGCTTATATCATAAGAGCCGGTGCAGATGGCCAGGATGCCTCCCAGCATGAGCACCACCAGGCCCGCAGGCAGCACACCCAGCACTGAGGACTTTACAACATCCCGGCGGTTTTTTGCAAAGCGGCAGTAGTCGCCGGAGATGGCGGCGGCCACCACGAAGGAGCCCACCGTCAGGCTGATGCCGCTGACCAGGCTCATGGGGGCGGCAGGCTGGTAGCCCGCCAGGGCTGCTCCGTTGCCGGAAACCAGATTGTATATAAGGGCATAGGCCAGGACGATGCCCAGCAGGGGCACGGCTATTTTATTGAGCCACTTTAAGCCGCTGAAGCGGAAGCAGGCTGTCAGCAGCATGATGACGCCCCAGACCACGGAGGACAGCCACACCGGGATGCTCACCCCGCTCATACCCTCCACCATGGAGGAAAAGGAGGCGCCGCAGACGGTGGCCTGGATTCCGAACCAGCCCACGCAGGAGATGGCCAGGATAGTGCTGATTATGTACTTGGCCCCTTTTTCCCCCAGGGCCCCGCCGGCCATCACCGCCGTGGGCAGGCCCGTGTCGCAGGCGTGCATGCCCATAAAGCACATAAAGACGCATATCAGGGCATAGCCGATGATAATGGCCAGGGCAGCCGAGCCCAGACTAAGTCCCGCCCCTATCATGCCGCCTATCATCAGCGCCGGGACGCAGATCATTGCCCCTATCCACACCATGGCGATGGAGCCCCAGCTTTGCCTTTCTTCCGCTTTGATCTCAAAGCCTGTTGTCTGTTTCATGTTTTTCTCTCCTCTGCTTTTCTGTTAATCAGCCCAGGCTGATTTATTCCTTGATTATAGTAAAAGCGCCGGGAGAAAACATTATTTAAACAGCTAAAGTTTTCCCCTCTATCATTGTCTGAAAGGACAATGATAGAGGGGAATTTCCAATGTGCCGCTTCGGCAGCTTATATTATTTGCTTTTGTTTATTTATAAAATTCGCCTTAAAGCCAGGGCATATATCAGGTTTTTGGACTGGGGTATATCTCCCACGCGAAAACCCAGCAGGTTCCCCGCCTTATGCAACCGGTACTTCACGGTGTTCTTATGGACAAAGAGATGTGCCGCCGTATCCGTGATGCTGGAGTTCTTGTCCAGGAGAAAAACCGTCAGGGTGTTTACTATCTCCTCCCCGTCCTTCCCCGAGAGTATGGGCTCCAGCAGGGACAGGTAGCGGCGCACGGCCTCTTTCCCACTGGCCGCTATCTCGCAGCACTCCTTGGCAAACTCTATCTCGGAAATGGTAAAGAAGGGACGCAGAGGAAAAATCTTGCTGCTCTCCTCCAGGTAGGCTCTGTTGATCTCATAGGCATACTTTGCGTCCGCAGTATATTGCAGCAGCGGACAGCGGGTCACCTTGGCCGAAAGGCCGTTGTCCCGGCAGAAGGCCACCAGGGCGTTGGTCCACTCGTCCATCTCATGGAGGGTCCTGCCGCCCACCGGGAAGATAAGAATATCATTTTCATAATGGCCGCACAGGCCTATCTTGGTATAGAGGGAAGACAGTTCCGACACCGCCCCGGTCCAGGGGGACAGGTCCCTCCCGTCCAGGCTGCCCAGTATCCACATGTCGCTCAACGAGGCCACGTCTATATGGTACAGGTCTCCCAGGCGGCGCATTTTTATGGGCTCGTCCAGAATGATGGCCCGGATGAGCTCGGACAGATCCGTCTGGCTGTGGGTCTTTCCCCAGACCCCCATGCTCACTCTGACCCCTTCCACCACCTGCTTCCACAGGACCTGGTCCAGCTTTCCCCGCTCCGAGAACACAAAGAGATACATTTTCCCGGAACCGGCCGGGCTGATCTCCGCCTTATAGGCCCACAGGCCCTGCTCCCCTTCAATCTCCCAGGAGCAGTCGCCGCCCTGCTTTGCCGTCCGGTTTATGAGCTCCGCCCAGGGCAGACTTTGGTTCCTGGGCCAGGGGGCTTCGCTCAGCACCCTATATTCCGCATCGGTAATCACCGCCGATGCCCTCACCCTGTCGCTGGTAATACGCAGAATGGTTTTCACGCTCTGCTGTCCGGGGGGGACCTTGGTCATCTGCTCCAGCAGGTCGATGGTAAAGGTGGGGTTATTCAGCTCGTCCCGGACTATGGCGTCCATCGCCTCATGTATGACCTCGCCATAGCGCAGGTTCGGCTCGTTTTCCGGCATACAGATCAGGACAAAGTCCAGCTCCTCCGCCAGCTGTATCAGCCTCCGGTCCACTTCTGGCATTATAAGGCCCACATAGTAGAGGATTATCCCCACTTCACCCGCCATGGCGAACATCCTTATATTGCTGCATTGGGCCTCCACATCTTCCGCTATGTTGCAAAAGCCGGTGAGTATCAGCTCGCTGCCCCAAAAATCTATGCTGTCATACAGTTTTTTCTGCATGTCCGTAGGGGTGGAGTATTCCAGCACCGTGATGCCCGTCACTATCCTGTCCAGACTTCTGTGCCCCGCCAGGACCTTTGCCCGCCGCAGGGAGGGCAGCTCCATCAGCTGTGCTACAGTGAGACTCATTTTTCAACCCCTCCTGATAGCTCTTTGTATTTAAGCTTTATTATAGCATCGGAAAAATTATAGCACAATGATATTCTGCCTCACAGCAGTCCGGAGGTCCCCATAAGGCGGAGAGGTCTCTCCCTTCGCTTGCAGGCCGGGTGAAAGCGGGTGGAAAAACCCGTTCTTATATGAGGTCCTCCCCCGCTTGATTCTGCCGGGGCACAGTGGTATAATCAGGGGAAAATTCACCGGGGGCTGGGAAAAATGTCTGAACAACAAACTGATAAATCAAATCGCTCTGCCGGCTCCGCCCTGCTGGTGCTGGGGGCGGGCTGTCTCTGGGGCTTCATGGGTCTGCTGGTCAGAAGCACCGGCGCCCTGGGTCTCGGCACCATGGAGACCTGCTTTTTAAGGGCCCTGGTCACTGCCGCGGCAATGCTGCTGCTTTTGCTTATCTTCGACCGGCCCGCCCTTAAAGTCCGCCTCAGGGACCTATGGTGCTTTGCCGGCACCGGCATAGTCAGCATGACCTTCTTCAATTTCTGCTATTTTAAAACCATCATGCTCACTTCCCTCTCCGTGGCGGCGGTGCTGCTGTACACAGCCCCAGTCTTTGTGGTGCTCATGTCCGCCCCTCTCTTCGGGGAAAAGCTGAGCCGCCGCAAGCTTCTGGCCGCCCTGGTGGCCTTCCTGGGCTGCGCCTTCGTTTCCGGGGTCGTGGGGGGAGCGGGCAGATTGTCCCTCACCGGCATACTCTTTGGCCTGGGCTCCGGCATAGGCTACGCTCTCTACAGCATCTTCGGCCGCTACGCTCTGGAACGGGGCTACGGCTCGGCCACCATCTCCTTTTACACCTTTGTCTTTGCCCTTATCCCCACCTTCCTGCTGGCGGATACCGGCGCCGCAATTTCCGCTCTCACCGGCAGTCCGGGGCAATTCGCCTTTCTGGCCGCTCTCATCCTCATGGTGACCCTCGCTCCTTATCTGCTCTATACCAAAGGGCTTCAGGGCCTTGAAAACGGCACGGCCTCCATTCTTGCCTCCATTGAGCCGGTGGTAGCCACTCTTGTGGGCCTGGCGGTCTATTCGGAGAAGCTGGGCGTATGGAACATTCTGGGCATAGCCCTGGTACTGCTGTCCATACTGCTGATAAACCGCCGCAGTCCGGCAGAAAAGAAGTCCTGAACCAGCTGTGAAAACAAAACAGAAAAATGCAAATGTCCCTGTTCTCCTTTCGGAAAACAGAGGCATTTTTATATGCGCTTGCTTTTTTCCCTATATCTCCTCGCAGCGATGGCAGGCCACCTGACGGCCCTCCACATTCCGCAGCTGAGGCTCCTCAGTCCGGCAGCGCTCCGTGGCATAGGGGCAGCGGGTGTGGAAGCGGCAGCCGGAGGGCGGGTCTATGGGGCTGGGCAGCTCTCCCTGCAAGAGGGGCCGCTTCTCCCCCCTGGCCCTGGGGTCTATTTCGGGAATGGCTCCCAGAAGAAAGCGGGTATAGGGATGCATAGGCTTCCCATAGACCTGCGCCGTATCCCCCACTTCGCAGAGCTTGCCCAGAAACATGACGCAGGTCCTGTCGGAGAGAAAGCGCACCACGGACAAATCGTGGCTTATGAACAGATAGGTCAGGCCGAATTCAGCCTGGAGATCCTTCAGCAAATTCAGTATCTGATTCTGCACCGACACGTCCAGGGCGGACACCGGCTCGTCGCAGATGATGAGCTTGGGCTTCAATGCCAGGGCCCGGGCAATGCCTATGCGCTGGCGCTGGCCCCCGGAGAACTGATGGGGATAGCGGTACAGATATTCTGCCGGAAGTCCTGCGGCCTTCATCAGCTCCGTCACCCGCTGGGTGGTCTCCTTGGCAGTGGCGCAGACGTGGTGGGTCTCCAGAGGCTCGGCTATGATATCCCTCACCGTCATGCGGGGGTCCAGGGAGGCGTAGGGGTCCTGGAAGATTATCTGCATCTTGCTCCTCAATGGGCGAAATTCCTTTTCGCTCACTGAGCTTATATCCTGCCCCTCAAAGCTGATGCTGCCGGAGGTGGCGGGGATGAGCCGTATAAGGGTCCGGCCCAGGGTGGACTTGCCGCAGCCGCTCTCCCCCACCAGGGCCAGAGTCTCCCCCTGGTAGATGTCCAGGTCCACCTGGGACAGGGCGTGAAGGCGGCGCTTGCCGGAGACGGGGAAGTCCTTGGACAGACCCCGGGCGGAGAGAAGAATTTTCTTTTCCATGTCTTTCCTCCTTCAGCGCTGCCCATAGGGGCAGCGGACCAGATGCCCGGCAGAGACGGCCTTCAGCTCCGGCGGGCAGCTCCGGCAGCCCTCCCCTGCCATGGGGCAGCGGGGGGCAAAGCGGCAGCCCTGGGGCAGGCGCAGGAGGTTGGGGACCACTCCGGGTATGGTGGAGAGTCTCTCATCCCCCCGGCGCAGGGAGCGCACCGAGTCCATGAGTCCCCGGGTATAGGGGTGGCTGGGGTGGTCGAAGAGCTCCAGCACCGGGGCACACTCCACCACCTGGCCGGCATACATTACGTACACATAGTCGCAGAGCTGGGCAATGACTCCCAGATTATGGGAAATAAGGATTATGCTGGTGCCTATGGTATCCCGCAGCTCCCGCAGCAGCTCCAGGATCTGGGCCTCCACGGTGACGTCCAGAGCGGTGGTGGGCTCGTCGGCTATCAGCAGCTTGGGGCGGCAGATCATGGCCATGGCTATCATGACCCTCTGTCTCAGTCCCCCGGACAGCTCATGGGGATAGCAGCGGTAGCGCTTCTCCGGCTCGGAGATGCCCACCATTTCCAGCATGTGCAGCACTTTTTTCTTAGCCTCTTCCCGGCTTATCTTCCGGTGCTGGAGTATGGCCTCCTGCACCTGCTTGCCTACGGGCACCACCGGGTTGAGACTGGTCATGGGCTCCTGGAAGATCATGGCTATCTCTTCCCCCCGGATAAGGGACATGTCCCTCTCGCTGAGGGGCACCAGATTCCGGCCCTCCAGGAGTATCTCCCCGCCCACGATTTTTCCGGGGTATTTCAGCAGCTTCATAATGGAGCGGGCGGTCATGCTCTTGCCGCAGCCGCTCTCCCCCACCAATCCCACAATGGAGCCGTGGGGCACGTCAAAGGACACATGGTCCACAGCTTTGACCTCCCCCTTCTCGGAGAAGAAGCTGGTGGAGAGATCCCGAACGCTCAAGGTTATTGCTTCATCCATGCTTATCTCTCCTCCCTCACTGATCTTTAAGATGGGGGTCCAGCACGTCTCTGAGACCGTCCCCCAGGAAGTTGAAGGCCAGCACCACCAGCATGATGGCTATGCTGGGGGCCAGGGACAGCCAGGGCTTGGTGTAAAGGAACTGCCGCCCCAGGTTCACCATCAGTCCCCAGGAGGCCTGGGGGTATTTGATGCCTATGCCCAGGAAACTGAGGGAGCTCTCGGACAATATGGCCGAGGGGATGTTCAGGGTAAAGAGGACTATCATGGAGGGCAGGCAGTTGGGGAAGATGTGCCGGCACATTATCTTCAGCCGGCTGACCCCCATGCTTTTTGCCGCCTCCACAAAGACGCTCTCCTTGAGCTTCAAGGTCTCCGAACGGACTATTCGGGCCACGCTGGCCCAGCTCACCAGAGCCAGAGCCAGGAAAATGTTTATCAGACCGTCCCCCAGGGTGTACATTATCACCATGGCCAGAAGCATGGAGGGGAAGGCCAGCATTATATCCGCCAGACGCATGATTATCACGTCGGTCTTGCCGCCGATGTATCCGGCGCAGATACCCAGCACCGCCCCGGCCAGCATGGATATCACCGTGGGCACCACGCCCACCAGCAGGGATATACGGGAGCCGTACAGCAATCGGGTGAGAACGTCCCGGCCCAGCTCGTCGGTGCCCAGCAGGTGCTCCGCCGAAGGGGAAGCCAGGCGGTTTATAACGTCCTGCTGGTCGAACTCATAGGGTGTGAGCACCGGGGCAAAAATGGCTCCCAGCACAAAAAGCAAAATCACCACGGCGGAGACCACCGCCAGCTTGTTTTGCCGGGCCATGCGTTTAAGCTGGTCCTTTAAGGTGTCGGCCTCTCCCAGCACATCCTCCGGAGCTTCCATCTGCATGGTCAGCATTTCTTCCTGCTCGTCACGCATATTCAATCCCCCTTTCTCACACGGGGGTCCAGCACGGAGTACAGGCAGTCCGCCACAAGGTTCCCCAAAATAACCAAAGCCGTGGACAGAAGTATGGTCCCCTGAAGCAGGGGGATATCCCGGCCGCTTATGGCGTCCACTGCCAGGCGGCCTATGCCGTTGATGGAGAAGATGGTCTCGCAGATAACGGCGCCGGAGAGGAGAGAAGACAGCTGCACTGCCATCATGGTTATCACCGGCAGCATGGAGTTCCTCAGGGCGTGGAAAAGTATCACGCCCATGCGCCGGCGGCCCTTGGCCCGGGCGGTGTCTATGTAGTCCTCCTGAAGGACCTCCACCAGGGTGGAGCGGGTGAGCCGGGCGATGCTTCCGGCGCTGTTCCAGCCCAGGGCTATGGCGGGCAGCACGAAGCCCCGCCAGTCGTTTATGCCGGAGATGTCGAACCAGTGGAGCTTATAGGCCAGCAGGTATTGCAGCACCATGGCCACCATGAACACCGGCATGGATACGCCGAAGAGGGAGAAGCCCATGAAGAGCCTATCCAGCAGGCTGTTCTCCTTTATTGCGGCGATGATGCCGCAGACTATGCCTATGAGCCAGGCCACCACTGCGGCGGCCAGAGCCAGGCACAGGGTGTTGGGAAAGGCCTGGGCGATAAGGGAGGACACACTCACGTGGAGGGAATAGCTGGTGCCGAAGTCCCCCCGGAGGGCCCCGGATATGTAGGTAAAGAACTGCACATACAGGGGCTTATTCAGACCCAGCTCCGCGGTCATGCGCTCTATGGCCTCGGGGTTTGCGTGCTCGCCCATCATGGTTATGATGGCGTTGCCCGGCACTATGCGCAGCATGATAAAGATGAGCAGGGCCACCCCTATCAGCACCACCAGGGCCTGGAGGCAGCGTTTTAAGATGTTCAGGAGCATAATCTTTCTCCTCCTTTGGGGCTCATAAACATGGCAAAGCCCGCCCGGCTTTTGCCGGGCGGTTTTTCCCATGCCTTGGTATATTTATATCCGGGCCTTTTACTTCAGCGTCACATCGGAGACGTAGAAGTTGGAATAGCCGGCCCAGTAGGGTACGAAGCTCTCCACCCGGTCGCTTATGGCAAAGAGGTGGGTGTTGGCATAGAGGGGCACCCAAGCGGCGTCCTCCACCACTATCTTCTCTTCCAGAGCCTGATACTCGGCCATGCGCTCAGCATCGTCGGTGATGCCGGAGGCGGCAGCCACCCGCTCCATGACGGCGGTGTCGGCATAGTTCAGGCTGCGGATGAGGGTCTTTTCAGGGCTGCCGAAGAAGGTATACATGATGTTGGCAGGGTCGTTGTAGTCCATGGTCCAGGTGGCCAGGAAGGAATCCATCTCACCGGACTGACGCAGATCCAGCCAGGAGGACTCGTCGTAGGACTTGATCTCCACGGTCATGCCCGCATCCTTCAGGTACTGCTGTATCATCTGATACACCAGCTGGAGGTTGCTGGAGGCGGAGGTGTCCATGGCCAGCTCAAAGCTCACTTCGCCCTCGGCGTAGCCGGAATCCAGAAGCAGCTGCTTAGCGGCGGCGGGGTCAAAGGCGGGACGCTCCAGGTTCTCGTTGAAGCCCCAGACGCCCTGGGGAATGATGCCGTTTTCCTTGATGGCGTCTCCGGCAAAGATGGAGGCGATGATGGTATCCACATCAATGGCCATCTGCACGGCCTTGCGCACATTCACATCGGACAGGTACTGGTTATTGGCGTTGAGAGCCATATAGGTCAGGCCCACCCGGGGGCAGGAGACCATCTGCTGGGCATATGTAGTCTTATAAGTGGAAGCCACGATGGAAGAATCCAGGTAGTCCAGGTCGATTATATCCAGTTCGCCGTTCTGGAACATCAGGTTCTGGGTAGAGGCGTCGGGGATGATGTAGACTATGGCCTTCTTCACGGAGGGTTCCTCGCCCCAGTAGAGTTCGTTGTACTCCAGGGTGAAGTGGTCGTTTTTCACCCACTCGGTGACCTTGTAGGGGCCGGAGCCTATGGTGTCCTCGCAGCTCATGCCGAAGTCGGAGACCTCAGCCATGGTCTCGGCGTCCACAATGGACATGGCCGGGCCGGTGAGCTCGGCTATAAAGCCGGCGTTGGCATTGGCCAGGGTGATGGAGAAGTTATAGTCGTCGGTGACTGTGAAGCCCTCCAGGGTGTCGGTCTCCCCGGCCTTTAGAGCCTCGGCCCCCAGGACCTCCAGGGGGATGTCGTCGTTGACGCCGCCGGCGGTGAGCAGGCGCTCAAAGCTGTACTGCACATCGGAAGCAGTGAGAGCGCTGCCGTTGGAGAAGACCACGCCTTCCCGCAGGGTGAAGCTGTAGGTCAGGCCGTCCTCGGAGACGCTGTAGTCCGTGACCAGGCTGGGCACTATCTCACTGGTGCCGTCGGACTGGACCTCCACCTCGAAGAGGCGGTCGAAAATGTTCATAGGCACCATGTAGTCGTCGGTGGTCTGAGCCACGTCCATGGTTTTGATATCGTAAAGGGCTGCGGCCCTGAGCAGGCCATCCTCCACGCCGGAGTCGGCGGGGGCGGCAGTGGCTTCGGCGGGCTGCCCATCGGCAGCGGGAGTCTCGCTGCCGGAGCTGCCGCAGGCGGCCAGAGAAAGAATCATCGTAAGGGCAAGCAGCAGGGATAAAAACTTTTTCATAAAGCACCTCCATAACAGTGATGTATATACTATACCAGCGCAGGGCCTGCTATGGAAGTGAAAAAAATGCTTATTTTATTGCAAAAAATGCTTTTATCCCATATTTGGCACCTTACTGCCCCGGATATCCCTCCGAAGGTTGGGCGTGGGGAGCAGATATCTGCCCATGTCTGTATGCTCATATATATTATTGTTGATGAAATCCATCACCTTGTCCCGGTATAGCAAAGGCCCCCCACCGCTTCAAGTTCAGGGCCGTCTGAGGCAGTTTTTATCTTGACAGCTTACACACCCGGAGTTATCATGATAATGGGGTAGATTCGGCTCCCGGATACATATGGTCCTTTCCCCAGGCCTTCGGGATCTCACTGATCCCCTTACCGGGACATTATTTCAGAAAGGCAGAATTGTTATATGATAAGGAAAACCAAAATAGTCTGCACTCTGGGGCCCTCCACCGACAAGGATGGGGTCCTGAGGGAAATGCTCCTTGCGGGCATGAATGTGGCTCGCTTCAACTTCTCCCACGGCAGCCATCAGGAACACCTGGGCAGGCTGGAAAAGCTGAAGGCCCTGCGCCGGGAGCTGGACCTGCCTGTGGCGGCCATGCTGGACACCAAGGGCCCGGAGATTCGCCTGCGCTCCTTTAAGAACGGATCTGTCCTGCTCAAGACCGGCCAGAGCTTTACCCTCACCACCGAGGATATCCCCGGAGACGAGAGCTGCTGCTCCGTCACCTATGCCGAGCTGCCTCAGGATGTGAAGCGGGGGGACACCATACTGCTGGATGACGGTCTTGTGTGTCTCACCGTGGAGGAGACCGACGCCTCCCATATCTGCTGCCGGGTGGAAAATGACGGCGTGATGAAGAACAACAAAGGGGTGAACGTCCCCGGCGTCCGCCTGGCCATGCCCTACATGAGCCAGAAAGACCGGGACGATATCCTCTTCGGCGCCCAGCAGGGCTTTGACTTCATTGCCGCCAGCTTTGTGCGCAGTGCCGAAGACGTGCGGGAGATCCGCCGTCTGCTGGACAGCGTGGGCTCCAAGATACGCATCATAGCCAAGATAGAGAACCAGGAGGGCATCAGCAACCTTTCGGAGATCATAGCCGTGGCCGACGGCGTCATGGTGGCCCGGGGAGACATGGGCGTGGAGATAGACTTCACCGAGATCCCCATACTGCAAAAACAGATGATCGCCCAGTGCATGGCCTGCGGCAAGCCGGTCATCACCGCCACTCAGATGCTGGACTCCATGATAGAGCATCCCCGGCCCACCAGAGCGGAGATAACCGACGTGGCCAACGCCATCTTTGACGGCACTTCCGCCATCATGCTCTCCGGCGAGACTGCCGCCGGCAAATATCCTGTAGAGGCTGTAAAGACCATGAATGCCATCGCCCTGCGCACCGAGGCGGAGATAGATTACACCCGGCAGATGCGCAGTCTGGCCGGCAGCAGCCGCATGTCCATTGCCGCCGCCACCGCTCACGCCGCCTGCACCACCGCCGCCGATATCTGCGCCGACGCCATCATCACCGTCAGCCAGCGGGGCACTACCGCCCAGATGGTCAGCCGATTCAGACCCGCAACTCCCGTGATAGCCTGCCTCATCGACGAGCAGGTGCGCCGTCAGATGAGCCTCTACTTCGGCATACTGCCCCTCACCATGCCCTATGCCGCCAATACCGACGAGCTGGTGGACTTTGCTGTGGAGACTGCGGAAAAGGCCGGGCTGGTCCACCGGGGCGACCTGGTGGTGATCACTGCGGGAGTGCCTGTGGGCGTGGCCGGCACCACCAACATGGTGCGTGTGCGTCTGGTGGGGGACTTTCTCCTCAACGGAATGGGCATAGGCAGCAAGAACGCCTCCGGCCCCCTTTGCGTCTGCCGCAGCCTGGAAGACGTGTCCGCCAAGTTCCACCCCGGCGACGTGCTGGTGGTTCCCCACACCACCAACGATATGCTGGACTACATACGTCAGGCAGCAGCAGTCATATGCGAAGAGGCGGGGGTGAACAGCCACGCCGCCACCGTGGGCCTGACCCTGGGCAAGGCCGTTATCGTAGGTGCCACCGGTGCCACTCAGCGCCTTCAGGACGGGGTGATGGTCTCCGTGGACTGCCTGCGGGGAATGGTGCAGACCCTGGCTCAGTGAGGGCTCTTTCAAAAATTCATTCATGTCCCCCGAGGCTTTTAAAAAGCTCCGGGGGACTTTTATCAAAATGCAAAGTATTTCATTTTTCCATCCAATTATGCCGATGCAATTGACACTGTTCCCTATTTTAATATAATTTTTTTAATTTCTTGCATTAAATCTGCAAAGGAGATGGGGAAATGAGAAAATACAAAGGACCTTTGGCTCTGCTTCTGACGCTGATAATACTGCTGGGCGGCTTCATGCTGGGCAGCCCGGAGGCGGCGGCTGAGGATCTGCCCTACGCTGAGGAGATGGGCCTGGAGTTCACGGAGGACACGGTGCTTTATGCGCCTTTCTTCTCATACATAGAAAAGAATGGGGAATATGTCCCCACAGTGGAGGGTCTGAGCTTCACATCCATGGGGGACATGGAATACAGTATCTACAGCGTGAGCCTCAGCGAGCCGGATGAGGAAGGCATGGTTACCCTGGATATCCTGGTGACTGCAAGCTGCTCCTTCCTGTTGGAAAATGTGAACGGCTATGAAAATGACCCTCAGCTTGGTGGCACCATGAGATCTGAAATCTTTGATTTCTTCGACTATTATTCCGGATATAAAATTCCCTTTGGAGTTCTGGGTAACAGCGACTCGACGGAGGGCTCCGTCGAATTTCAGGTAGGCGGGGAGAGCGTGCCGGTGTCCGGAACAAAATCCAGAGAAGATTCTTCCCGCTGGCGCTTTGGCTCCTGGTCCAAGTACGACACCTGGCAAAATGAGCTGTTGTGGGAGTATAGTTACAAATACAGCTTTAGATATCCCGCCGACTACGACGGGCTCTGCCTGGCCCTGTATAAGCCGGGGATAACCGAATACAAGGAGCTTGACACGGAGGAGGTCCCGGAATCCGAACCTCTGCTGGAGGAAGACGAAACGGCTGAGGACTACTACTGCCTGCGGGTGACAGAGCTGCTGGCGGCCTTCGGCTCCTGAGCCGCCGCAAAAGATAAGGATGGTGATAACATGAAAAAAGTTTTTGCACTGCTGCTTATACTGTCCCTGGTCTTTCTCAGCGGCTGCGGCCATGAGCACACTTGGCAGGAGGCTACCTGCACCCAGCCCAGGACCTGCACCGACTGCGGGGAGACAGAGGGGGAGGCTCTGGGTCACAGCCCCACGGAGGCCACGGTCTGGGAGCCCTCGGTGTGCTCCGTGTGCGGAGAGGTGATGGGGGAGAAGCTGGCTCCGGCCTTTGAGCGCCACAATATAGAGGTCATGGATATAGCTGATGTGCCCACGGAGTTTTTTGACGGGGCACCCACCCAGAACCCGGAAACAAGATACCTTTACATGGAGCCCCTGCTGATGTTTTATACCGGCAATAATAGCAGAAAAGCAGGAGTCCCCGGCTATCTGTGCCTTATGGACTACAGCATCATTGAATCCGATGAAAACCATGAGGCCCTGGAGGGCTATGAGTGGCGCATAGCCAACTTCAAAGTCATTTTCCCTGATATGTCTTCCGGCTATCAACTTGCCATAAGCGATGAGGACTATTATGACATCGAAGGCCATGACGACAGCGCTCAGGGCTCCCATTACACTGTGACTTGGCAGGGGGAAAGCTATGACGGCTGCGTAAGAATAATAAACTTCTCCAGTGAGCCGGACTATACTGTGCCTGTCACCGGCGGCTTTGCCTCCAATCTCATTTTCCTCTCAAAAGGAGTCACCGTGGCTTTCAGGGTACCTGTGGGCTATGACGGCAGCGTGGTCTGCTTTAGGAATTCCATGTATAGTTTTGAACCCGGCCAGTATATCTACGATGTGATGACCCCCGACGACATTTTCATCCGTCTGACCTGATGAACCTTCCCAGCTTTTAAATCCTGCATCGGGGCCATGCGGCTGCATGGCCCCGGTTTTTCATTTATTACCCCCCGCTCTGTTGCCGCAGCAACAAAAATTCCGGCGGTTCTCAGTTATCATTGAAACATAAGAAATCCACACAGGGGAGGAATGGCTTTGGAAATGTTTTATCTGATACTGCTGCTTTTCCTAGCCTTTGTCCCGGCGGCCTTTGCCGTTTTGTACACCAAGCAGGTGCGGAAGCGGGGCTGCGGCCGGGGCTGTGCCCGCTGCGGCAACCGGGACTTCTGCCACCGCAGGAAACTGAGCTTTGAGGATGCAGGCAGGTCCGGCAATAAATCAAAAAACAAACCCGGTTGACAAAAGTCCGCAGGGCAAAGCGACGGCTTTGCCCTGCGGACTGAGTTTATATCCCTTTATTTCAGTATTATATCGCATATCCTGTCCACATCTTCCAATGGCAGGTCGGGATACAGGGGCAAAGTCAGCACCTGGCGGGATATCCTGGCGGCGATAGGCGTGCTCTCCGGCTTAAAGTCCGTCCTGCCCTGGTAGCAGTCCATCTCATTGGTGGCAGGGTAGAAGTACTTCCTGGCTATGATACCCTGGGCGCTGAGGCGGCCGAACACCTCATCCCGGTCATACTTGTAGTCCTCAAAAACCACGGGGAAGTAGGCGTAGTTGGACTCTACCCCCGGCTGGGGCTTGTTCAGCTTCAGTCCGCAAACTCCGTCCAGATTCTTCATATAGCGCTCATATACTGTCCTGCGCTGGGCCAGCCACTGGTCCAGGTGCCGCAGATTGCAAAGGCCCATGGCGGCACAGAACTCGTTGAGCTTCGCGTTGCCCCCTACAAAGGGCACCGACTCCGGCCCGTGGATGCCGAAGTTCTTCAGGTCGTTTATACGCTGCTTCAGGGCCGGGTCCTTAAAGCAGATGGCTCCGCCCTCGATGGTGTTGAAGACCTTGGTGGCATGGAAGGAGAACATGGTGGCGTCTCCGAAGCAGGCGGAGCTGACGCCGTCCTTCTTCACGCCAAAGCTATGGGCCCCGTCGTATATCACCTTCAGGCCGTGCTTTTTACCTATGGCCTCTATAGCTTCCACGTCGCAGAGATTGCCGTAGACATGGATGGGCATGATGGCCACGGTCCTGTCCGTGATAAGGGCCTCTATCTTCTCCGGGTCCATGGTGTAGTGCTCCGGCTCTATATCGCAGAACACAGGGATGCAGCCGCAGCGGACTATGGCGTGGGTGGTAGAGGCAAAAGTGTAGGGAGAGGTGATTATCTCACCGTGGAGGTCCATGGCCTGGATGGCATTCTCCAGGGCCAGGTGGCCGTTGGTGAGCAGCGCTACATTCTCCGCACCCCAGTATTCCTTCAGCGCCGCCTCCAGCCGCTGGTGCTTTTCACCCATATTGGTCAGCCAATGACTGTCCCAGATGTCCGCTATCTCCCGGCAATACTCCTCAAAGTCCGGCAGAGAGGAGCGGGTCACATTTATGATTTCGTTCATTTTATCTCCAATCCGGCCACGGAGGCCATCAGTTATTGCTTTCCAGTTCCCGGCACAGGTCCAGGAGTTTGCGGCTGCGCTCTTTTAGACGACGGGCGGGAATGCCCGCATATATGCCCCAGGGTGGCAAGCTCTTATTTATAAGGCTCATGGCTCCCACGGAGCAGCCTTCCCCCAGGCTGACCCCGGGCAGCACGGTACAGCCGGTGCCTATGATGCAGTGGGCGCCTATCTCCACCGGAGCTTCCACAACTGCGGTATACTTTTCCGGCACTGTGGGATTGGTCATATGCTCCCCGGAGTAATCGTCGCTGAGGGCATACACCGCCCCTCGGGATGAGATGGTGCTGTAGTCTCCGAAACGTATCCCCGCCTCGCCTCCGAAGAGCATGGCCCCGGCGGCTATATGCACGTAGCTGCCCAGGCTTATCTTCCCGCTGAGCAGGCAGAAGTCGTCTATGCGCACATGGCTGCCCAGGCTGATATTGCCGGCTCCGTAAATGCTGCATTTTCTGCTTATACGTACGTCTTCCCCGTATTCCTTCAGGCCCAGGGTCTTTAATTCTTCCGGGCTGTAAAAACTGTCCATTTTCTGCTCCCGTCTCTTTCAATTTTTCCGGCGGCGTCTTATGGCCCCCAGGAGATATCTGAAACTGTCCACTCCTAAGGCCGCCGAAAGCCCGGCATATATGGCCGCACCGGCCGCCACCTGAACTATCAGCAAGGGCAGATCCGGAAGATTGGTGAGGCTGAGGCACCAGACCGCTCCCCCCATTATCCCCGACAGCAGCAGCGCCGGCAGCACGTCCCTCAGCTGGGACAGGAAGCTGTAACCCAGCAGGCGGCGGTTGGGCCAGGCGTTTATCACCGCCGCCATCAGGCAGGACAGCAGCTGACTCAGGGCTATGGCATATACCCCCAGATTTACCGAGGCCACCAGCAGCACCGTGCTGATAAGCTTCTTGAGTATCTCCAGCTTCAGAAATATATCGCTGCGGCCCATGGCCTTGACGGCGTTGAGGTTGGCGGTATGCAGGGGATAAAAGGCGTACATCAGGCAGAACACCTGCATATAGGGCACGCTGGGCAGCCATTTTTCCGTCAGCAGCAGACGCACAAAGGGCTCGGCACACACCGCAAGCCCAGCCATCATGGGAAACATCAGGTAGGTGCTGGTCTTTACCGCCCGCCGGGTCATCTCCCTCACCTGCTCCCGCTCGTCCTGCTCTGCCGAGAGCACCGGCAGCAGCACGCTGTCTATGGAGGAATTTATATTTTCCACCAGGAGGTTTGGGTATTGGTCGCCTTTGTTATAAAAGGCCAGGTCCGCAGAGGTATATTTAAGGCCCACCACCAGCTGATAGAGCTTGAGGTAAGCCGTATCCAGCAGGGCGGAAACAAGTATCTTCCAGCCATATGCCACCAGCACTTTCAGTCTTCTCAGGGAAAAGCAGCGCTGTGGCTTCCAGCCCACTGTGAGCCAGAGGATGGCGGTATTCACCGCCGCATTGAGAAGCTGCTGCATCACCAGGGCCCAGATGCCGTAGCCCAGGTAGGCCATGGATATGCCCACGGCTGCGGAAAATATGGTGCCGCCCAGAGTGGCAAAAAAGAAGCGGCGAAACTGCATGGTCTTGGACACATAGGCCTGCTGCACGTTTTTAACGCCGGAGACCACTATTGTCAGGCCAAGCACCCGAATGACCGGCACAAGGCTGCTGTCTCCATAGGCCCGGCTCAGCAGCGGTGCCGCAAGGAACAGCCCGGTATACAGCAGCAGGCAGAAAGCCAGATTAAAATAAAATACCGAGGAGAAATCCAGGTCGTCGGTGTCTTTTTTCTGTATGAGAGCAGTGGCCATGCCGCTGTCCACAAAGACCTGCAATATGGAGGTTATCACCAGCACCAGGGCCACTGAGCCGTAGAGCTCCGGCTCCAGCAGCCGGGCCAGGACTATGGATACCACAAAGGAGACGGCCTGTGAACCGAAGCGCTCCATAAAGCGCCATATGAGATTCGAGAATACTTTTTGCCTGTTGTCCATCAATAGTCTCCGTAGCCCTGACGTTTGCGGTATAGGCGCTGAACGGCGGGGAAATAGCTTTTGACAAAATTTTTAAGGCGGTAGGAAAAGCTCTGGCGGCGCAGTATGCTCCGGTAGGGCTCCCGGCGCTGCTCCCTGTCCCGGCCCTCAATGTACATAAGTTCAAACTCCCGCTCCAGTATCACCTGCCGGACCAGAGGCCGGTACTCCTCCGGGGCGTGGGGGAGGAAAGCCTTCAGCATTTCCGCCTTGCCCAGGACAAAGCCCTTCAGCTTGTCATAGCAGCCGTCCACCCCGGTGCTCCAGGCACACTGATTGCTGCATATACGGTAGACGGACATGAGCTTGTTTATAAAATGTATTTTGCCTTCCGTGCCCAGCAGCAGACCCCAGGCATAGTCGGCAAAGCCGTAGCCGGTGGCCACCCGGTAAAAGTCCGGCGTTTTAGAGATTATCTCTTTTCTGGCGAAAAGGGAGCTGGTATGGTAGGCGTTGTTCGGCCCTCTTATGATGCTCTCAAAGGGCAGGTCCATATCCTGCTCACGGCTCACCAAGGGCTCGTCCGGGCGGGAGCCGTCGCAATAGTGCAAGAGGGTATTGTGTACGCAGGCACTGTAGTCCGGGTGGGCCTCCATAAACTCCGCCTGCTGCTGGAGCTTGGTGTCGTCGGTCCAGTAGTCGTCTCCCTCGCAGAAGGCCAGGTACTTCCCCCGGGCATTTGGGTAAAAGATATTCTCGTACACATAGCCTATACCTTTGGAAAACTGGTTCTCCTCATGGTAGAAAGGCCGGATAATATTGGGATATCTCTCGGCGTACTCCCTTATTATCTCCGCCGTCTTGTCCGTGGAAGCGTCGTCATTCACCAGCACTTCAAAGGCAAAGTCGGTCTTCTGGTTTACAAAGCCCTCCAGGGCACTGCGGATATACTCCTCATGATTGTAGGCCGTACACAGTACGGACACCAGGCAGCTTCTGTTTTCCATTTGGCCTCCCGGAAATCGTGATTCAGGGCATGCCGCCGGGGTCTCTGCCTCCGGTCGGACATTCCAATTCAAATTATTATACTCCCAAAGCCCGGCCATTTCAACCAAAAGATGGGGAACAGAGAAAGACCGGGCGTCTTTACAGACGCCCGGTTAAAAACCATTAAATTACAGGGCTCACTTGGCCAGCTCTGCGGCGGTGAGTGCCGCCAGTTTTGCATTGTTGAGCACCAGCTTGATGTTGCTCTCCAGGCTGTCTCCTCCGGTGAGCTCCACCACTTTTGCCAGCAGGAAGGGTGTGGTCTCCTTGCCGTGGACCCCCTGGGCCTTGCACTGGGCCAGAGCCTCCTCTATGGCGGCGTCGATGACTGCCTTGTCCATGGAGTACTCCTCGGGGATGGGGTTGGTCACCAGCATGCCGCCCTTATAACCCAGCTCCCGCTGAGCGGAGAACATGGCGGCCAGCTCCTCCGGGCTGTCCACCCGGTAGTCCACGCCGAAGCCGCTCTTCCTGGTATAGAAGGCGGGCAGCTCGTCGGTGCCGTAGCCGATGACGGGCACGCCCTTGGTCTCCAGGTACTCCAGGGTCAG
>CALWYF010000033.1 GCA_944385705.1 uncultured Oscillospiraceae bacterium
TCCTGCACCTTCTCCCACAGGGGAATATCCAAAAGCGTCTTCAAATCCAAATCTTTTATTGCCATATTCAAAACACCTCCTGAGAGCCGGCAACATGCATTTTTTATTTTCCCATTGCATATTTTATGTTTTTGCATTCATTATACATTTAGTATATAATAATTATCGGAAATATCCATTTAATATTGATGATATAATATACAACATTTTTGCATCATAAATGTTATTTATACGTTAATTTTGCAGCCTTATTTGCTTTGAGCCATATCTCCTCTTGTCAGAATAACTAAGTCGAATTATAATAGTTATTATACACAAATTGTTTTTTCATTTGCATTTATGAGACAGGGTGATATATATGGCAGAGACAGAAGCCCGTGTGCTGTGCAGCACTGCGGAAATGGACATAGTAAAGACCTTTGAATGTGGCCAGTGCTTCCGCTGGAATGCCGACGAGGAGGGCACATACTGGGGCATAGCTATGGGCTGCCCGGCCAAGCTCTGGGTGCAGGGAGACACGGTTTACATAAAATCTCCAGGTGATATGGAGATGTGGCGGGAATATTTTGATCTGGACAGAGACTACGGAGAGATCAGCCGCGGCTTTGACGGCGGCGAATATCTGTCGATGTGTGTAAGCTACGGCTTCGGCATCCGCATACTGCGCCAGGATCCCTGGGAGGCCCTGTGCTCCTTTATTATTTCCCAGTGCAATAATATCACCCGCATAAAAGGTATAGTTGAGCGGCTGTGCAGTAATTTCGGCCAGCCGGTGGAGTTTGAGGGCCGTACCTTTTTTACCTTCCCCTCTGCCGCCCAGGTGGCGGAGCTCCCTGCCGGCGCATTGGATGTGCTCCGCTGCGGCTATCGGGCACCCTATATCAGTGCCGCTGCCATAGCTGTTGCCAGCGGAGCCCTGGATCTGAACAGCTTGATAAAGAGCGACAGCTCCACAGCCAAACGCTCTCTGATGGCACTGCCCGGCATAGGGGAAAAAGTGGCCAACTGCGTGGTGCTCTTTGGCCTTAATCATATGGAAGCCTTCCCTATAGACGTGTGGATACGCCGGGCCCTGAAGGAGCACTTTCCCCAGGACTTCGACCCGGCCTGTCTGGGTGACTACGCAGGCCTTGCCCAGCAGTATATATTCTATTATGCCCGCAGCACCGGTGACGGCAAATGAACTTCCTGCATTTAAAGAGCTAAAAATAATTTTGGATTTTTTGAAAATTCTTGTTGACAAACCCGGTAGTTTTTGCTATTATAACTGAGCGGTTGAGAGCCCGCTCAGTGATGTCGGCTCACTACAGAAGCGGCGTCGTTATAAACGCTGGTGTAGCTCAGTCGGTAGAGCAGCTGATTTGTAATCAGCAGGTCGGGGGTTCGAGTCCGTCCACCAGCTCCAAGTTTCAATAAAACTTCAAGAGTTTTTGGAGCGGTTCTGAAATTAAATATGGGGGAATTCCCGAGTGGCCAAAGGGGACAGACTGTAAATCTGCTGGCAATGCCTTCGGTGGTTCGAATCCACCTTCCCCCACCAAAACGAAGCAAAGAAATCTTTGCTTCGTTTTTTCTTGCCCTGCAGCATAGCCGGTAACGGACCGTGTTCTCGCTATGCTGCCTCTTGCGCTGTCTCCTGCTCTTTATTTAGCCAGGGAAATAATTTTTCTACAGTCTCATTTGTTTTGCTGTACACAAATACACATCGGCTTTGCCTCTGTGCCTGGGTTTTTCCGCTGTATATTCAACGCCTCTCCTCATGTCAGGTATCCGCCCCAGTCTCATCCATCATGCCTAGCTCACGCATTTTCCGCCACAAGGTAGTCCTGCTGATACCAAGCACCTCGGCAGCGCCATTCTTGCTCCCTCCGGAAATTGACAGAGCCTCAAGTATCTCCCGGCGGCTATTATCCCGCTGAGCATCGGCGGGCGTCCTGATCACTCCGGAGTCCAGCACTTCTTCTGCGGTCTTATCCACATCAGCCCCCGGCACAAAAATAACGCAAAAGCGCTCTATGACCTTTTTGAGTTCCCTTATATTTCCCGGCCAATCATATTCAAGGAAGTGCCTGCACCGGCATATGCTCTCCTGCTCACTTCTGGTAAGGTCACTCCTGTTGTCATCCAGAAAACCTTTTATAAGCAGGGGGATGTCACATTTTCTGTCCCTGAGCCTGGGCATACTCACATTCAGAACATCAAGCTCATAGTACAAATCCTCACGGAACAGTCCCTCCCTTACAAGGGACCTCAGGTCTCTGGCCGTGGATGCTATGACCCTGATATCAACCGGAAGGGCTCTGGTACTGCCAATGCGGTAAAATTGTTTTTCTTCCAGGACGCTTAGTAAAGCCGCCTGTATATTCATCGGCATCTCGCTTATTTCATCCAGGAACAGCGTCCCCTGGTGAGCCTGCTCAATAAGCCCGGTATTCCCTGACTTTTTTATTCCAATATGTACCCCTTCTTCATAGCCGAACAGCTCTCCTTCAAACATTGACGGTGATATAGCTGCACAGTTGACTCTGACAAAGGCCTCGTTTTTCCGGTAGCTTGCATTATGTATGCACTGGGCAAAGACATCTTTTCCGGTGCCGGTTTCTCCGGAAATCAAGATTGTCGAATTTGATTTGGCATATCTTTCCGCCTTGCCTATCAATTGGGTAAACTGCGGGTCCTCGGTTTTTTCCTGTGAAAAATCCGCCTGAGCAATAAAGCCGGAGGCGCCCTGACTACGCCGTATATTCTCACCGGCCTGCTTTATTGTGCTTGTGCTGAAGAAAGTAGCCAGAGAGCCTATTACCTCTTTATTGACAATTATAGGGCTTCTGTTTGTAACGATCTTTACATTTCCCAGATCCTGAATTCTGTTAAATTGGGCTCTCTTTTCCCTCATCACCGTGTGCAGCTGGGTGTTCGGCAGGACCTCGGCGCATTGACGGCCCACAATGTTTTTCCTGCTTCGGTTCAGGATCCTTTCTGCGCTGTTATTCAGATGGGTAATTATCCCGTTTTTATCAGTGACGATTATGCCTTCGGCAGAATAGTCCATTATATAGTCCAGCATTTTTGCCTTTTGCGTGAGGGCTTTCCTTGTCCTGGCCATATTTATTGCCGTTTCCACAGCGTCCCTGACGCTGTCCAGCGACCAGATGAAGTGCCCCCGGAGATCGTACATTTTGGCCTGTTCCAGTACCAGCGCAGTGCCTATCACATCCCGTACTCCCCCGGCATAGAGAGACTGAAGGATGAGACTCAGGTCCTCCGGCGTCTGATACTGAAGCGGAATAAGTTCCACATTAAGTATGCTGTTCAGTTCCTCAATATACGGTATGGGACTGTGAGTTATAACGGCAATATTGTTGCTGAACTGGCTGGCCTCTTTTACCGCATTCATCAGATCAAAGCCGGTAATCTTCACTTTGACCAAAGGAATGGTCCTGAGATACTTCTGCATGTATTCGCCATTGCCGCCGGAGGCAACAAATACGTCGACGCTTCCCTCTGCCTCTATTCTTTTTACGCTGCTCTCAAGTTCAGAAAAGAGGTCATTGAGAATAACCACTTCCACATCTGCAGGCAGCTCAGGGCGAAGCTTCTCAATAAACTGAAAGAAGCCCGCATAATTGGCAAACCCGATTTTAATACTCATACTCACACCCCCGATTTCCCATTTTATCAGACGCACCTCTATATGTCTACGGGTCAGGAAAGCGCATCTCTGCGCTCCCCTGACCCGTTATGACTGATAAGCAAACCGTCAGGATATGACACCTATAACAGTAAGGAGTGAAGCGAACAGTATGGAGCATACCGACAGCGCCATAAGGGAGACGAAAAGTTTGTTCTTTTTGTTCTCGTCCGTCTCTCCGGCCATGGTCATTGCGCCTCCGGTGGAGAAAGGAGACACGCCGGCAAAATGTCCGCCAACCATTATGGCAGAGATAAGAGCCGTTGCATGCACTCCCGTTGCTGCCGAAATACCGGGGATAAACGGGATAAGAGTGGGGCCGACCACGCCAAGGGTGCTGGAGAAGAAGCTCATTGCACCGGCGCAGAGAGCGATGATAGTCTTTGCCACCAGGGGGCTCATGTTGCCGCTCACCCAGTTGGAGAGGTAGTCAATAGCTCCGGCGCTCTTGGCCACGGACACCAGCATGCCGGTGCCGCAAACCAGAACTATGGTGCCCCAGGGTACAAAGTTGAGCGCTTTTTTCTCGTCGCCAAGCTTCATCAGCAGGCTTACCACCAACAGTACGCAGAAGAGAAGGCTGGGCTCGGTTGCACTGCTTATAGTTGCAAATATACCCACGCTGGGCAGCAGGCTCTCGAGGAAGGGGAACACCACTGCAAATACCAGGCCAAAGACAATAACGGCCGCAGTCTGTTTCTGCTTGTGATTAAGCGGAGCCGGCTTGGACTCATAAACAGGGCTCTCCACCTTCCAGGAGCGGCACACTATGTAAATAACAATGAATATCAGTATTTGGGCAATGATATTGTTGGCTGCAATGTGAGGAAGCATAGACTCTATTTCCGCTTCGGTGTAGCCGGCATTTACCATGCAGGTCTCCACCGTGGCGTAGCAGAGGCTAATGGGCGTATATCCGCCGGCCACACCGCCGCCCACTATGCAGACCGCTGCCACAAGCTTGTTGAGCTTTATGCGGTCGGACATTCCCAGGATTATTGCCGGCATAAAAGCAAAAATGGTGGTGGGTCCGGGGCCAAGGCCGGAGAGCACGAAGCAGGATATCCACATCATAATGGGTATCATGTACGGGCGGTTTCTGAAAGCATATATGGCATGCTCACTTATAAGTCCCAGAGTGCCGTTGGTAACGGCAATGCCATAGAAAAACGATGCCATCATTATGAAGAAGAACAGGCTGTTGGGCCACATTCCGATGATGGCGCTGGGTTTCATGCCCAGGATGAAGCTGCCAAAGATATAGGAGAACGCAATGGCTATCAGTCCAACATTTATTTTGGTCTTATAGCCCACTGCCACTGCAACAAAAATAGATAAAACTATCAGCAGACTAACCACGCTGTCTCACTCCTCTCTGTATTTAAAATCACATGAACGTCTTTTCCAGAGCTCTAAGTTCATGCAGCCCGATCATCTCGTTAAACGTGGGGAAGTCCACCTCATACTCCATGCAGCACTTGAGGTCTTCCGTTTTCTTGAGCACTGCCAGCATATCTGACACGGCCTTTGTTGCCGTATACAGAGGAGCCACAGGATATATTGCTATTCTGAATCCCATCTTGAACAGGTCGTCTGCGGTATCCAGAGGGGTCTTCCCGTGTTCAACCATATTGGCAAACAAAGGCGCTTTTACCAGCTCCTCCGTTTTTTTGACCTGTTCCTGGTTCTGGAGAGCCTCAACAAAGATGACATCTGCGCCGGCCTCTTTATAGGCTATAGCCCGGTCTATGGCATCTTCATAGCCGTTGACGGCCACCGCGTCGGTCCTTGCGATTATCACTGTGTCGGGGTCCTGTCTGGCATAGGCCGCTGCCCGTATTTTTGCCACCATATCTTCCTTTGGTATTACCTGCTTGCCCTCCATGTGGCCGCAGCGTTTGGGCATTACCTGGTCTTCAAGCTGTATACCGGATACTCCCGCCATTTCATATTCCTTGAAGGTGCGGATAACATTCAGCGCGCTGCCGTATCCGTTGTCTGCATCGGCTATGACGGGAACGCTGGTGCAATTGCATATGTTTTTTGCCGCCTCAGCCATCTCCTGCATGGAAATAAGGCCTATGTCCGGCCTTCCCAATACACTGGCAGAAACTCCGTATCCCGTCATATACACTGCCGGGAAGCCCGCCTTTTCAATCAGCCTGGCAGACCACGCATCATATGCGCCCGGCGCCATTATGATTTTTTCACCTGCCAGCAGTTCTCTCAGTACTTTTGCTCTGCTCATTTTTTTACCTCATCACTTTTTTATTTATTTCGACACGAGCCTGTCTGTAATTAATAATACCTGTTTTTTCCATTAGCCTGTCACTAAAAAAATTTTCCAGGTTAAAATCCTCTAAAAGCCACAAATAAATTTTATAATATTTGTAATATATACATAATTTTCGTTTCATCCTTGGCTGAAATATGTTGCGTCATGTTGAAACCTGTCTTGTCGTCTCTCTGAATCTCAGCGGCTTTGTTGAAACCTGTCTTGTCGTCTCTCTGAATCTCAGCGGCTTTGTTGAAACGCCGGTGCGACAAATTGCTTGATTTTTATAAACAATTTTTCGTTTTTCCCAGGCTTTAAAAACACTTGACTTGTACCGTGCTGGGCAAATATAATATAAATAAAATGAGTAAGTATACATATCGGGCAGTAATAAATCAAAGCTTAGAAAGGAGAACACAATGGCCAAAAACACAATAATGGTAAACAGCTTTACTAACGGCATACTGGGTCCCGATGTGCCCATGCTTGGTCCGGTGAAGGACGGCGGTTTTATTGTGGCCAACACCGCTCCGGGATGCTGGGGGCCAATGCTGACGCCGGAAATACGGGGCGGCCATGAGGTCACTCAGCCGGTTCTTGTGGAGGGAGCTGAGGTTGGAGACGCTATAGCTATAAATATAGTCTCTGTAAAAGTCAGTTCCAAGGGCACTTCCTCAGGCAATGACCATGTCTTTGGTGACCGGTGCCTGGGCGACCCCTTTGTGGCAGGCAAATGCCCCAAGTGCGGCACTCTCTATCCCAAGACCCATCTGGAAGGCACGGGGCCCGACTGTGTCCGCTGCGACAACTGCGGTGCTCCTGCCGCACCCTTTGAGTTTACCAGCGGCTACACCATCGCCTTTGACCCTGAGTGCAAGGTGGGTGTGACTCTCAACGAGGCCGGCGCTATGAAGGCCGCAGTCTCCGGGCGGGACTTTATGAACACTCCGGACAATTCAGTGCAAAATCCGGTAGTAGCTCTTGCTCCCAGCGATCTTCCCGGCATGGTAGCCAGGATGCGTCCATTCCTCGGGCAGCTTGGCACCACTCCTATCAGAGATACCCCCGACTCCCACAATGCCGGCGACTTCGGCACTTTCCTGGTAGGAGCTCCTCACGAGTACGGTATCACCCAGGAGCAGCTTAAGGATGTCACCGACGGGCACATGGATATCAACCGGGTCCGGGCCGGAGCCACCCTCATTTGCCCCGTTCGCATACCCGGCGGCGGTGTATATGTGGGTGACATGCACGCCATGCAGGGTGACGGCGAGATAGCCGGGCACACCACAGACGTCTCCGGTGTTGCAGTGCTGAAGGTTTCCGTTATCAAGGGTCTGGCTCTGGAGGGCCCGGTGCTGATACCTCTTGAGGAGGACCTGCCTTATCTGGCAAAGCCTCTCAGCTGCGAGGAGAAGCTGGCGGCAAAGATTCAGGCCGAGAAGTGGAATGTTGAGCTGGAAGAGTCCGCCCCCATATCCTTTATCGGTACCGGTGCCAATCTCAACGCCGCTATCGACTGTGCAATGAACCGTGCTGCCTCACTGCTGGGCATGACAGTGCCTCAGGTCATGAACAGGCTCACTATTACCGGCGGTCTGGAGATAGGCCGGGCTCCCGGCACCTGCACTGCTACCTTCAAAGCTCCCGTGAAAAAGCTTAAGGAGCTGGGACTCTGGGAGATTATAAGGTCCCAGTACAATCTGGAATGATTGCAGCTCAAGCATAACAAAAGAAAAAATCCGGCGCAGCCAATGGCTGTGCCGGATTTTTCTTTTCTTTTTTGCTTTTCTACAGGAGCCTGGTCTTTACTTTATCTTCTCGTCAAAGCGGAAGTAATGCAGGGCATTATTGTAGCTGATGTTCTCCACCATCTTGCCCAGAGTCTCCATGTCGTTGGGGTACTCCCCGTCCTCTACCATCTGGCCGAAGAGGTTGCAGAGGATACGGCGGAAATACTCGTGGCGGGTGTAGCTCAAAAAGCTGCGGGAGTCGGTGAGCATGCCGTTGAAGCTGCCGATGGCTCCGTGGCTCATGAGGCCCAGCATCTGCTCCTCCATGCCCTTCTTGTGGTCATTGAACCACCAGGCAGAACCCTGCTGGATCTTACCTGGAATGGAGCTGTCGGTCTGGAAGCCGCCCATAATGGTGCAGATAACGCCGTTGTCGGCGGGGTTGAGAGAGTAGAGAATGGTCTTGCCCAGAGCCCCTGCATCCTCCAGGGTACCCAGAAGCTTTGCCAGACCCACGGCATTGGGGGCATCATTCATGGAATCAAAGCCGGTATCAGGGCCCAGCTTGCGGAACATCTTATGGGAGTTGTCTCTCAGGCATCCGAAATGGAGCTGGCAGACCCAGTCGCGGCGGCTGTATTCCTTGCCCACGGCTATAAGCAGGGCGGTGTGATAAGCCAGCTGCTCGTCCCAGGTAATGCCCTTGCCGGCCTTGGCCCGGGCAAAGATGTCATTGAGCTTGTCCTCGTCGGCCTCCACGCAGAAGCAGTAATCCAAAGCGTGGTCGGAGACACGGCAGCCGTGGTCGTCAAAGTAGGCTATGCGGTCCATCAGGGCCTTGCGCATGTCCTCCATGGTTTCGATGGAATAACCCACCACCTTTTCCAGCTGTGCCACATACTGGGGGAAAGTGGCCTTGTCGGCACGCATGGCCTTGTCGGGGCGGAAAGCAGGCAGCACCACTGCGGGAGCGGTGGGGTCGGCGGCCAGCAGCTCATGGGCTCTCAGGTCGTCCACAGGGTCATCGGTGGTGCAGATGAGCTTGACGCCGGACTTGCGGATTATGCCCCGGACGGACATGTCCGGCTGGGCCAGGATCTTATTGCACTTCTCGTAGATCTCCATGGCGTTGTCGCCGTTGAGGGGCTCGGTAATGCCGAAGTAGCGCTGGAGCTCCAGATGGGTCCAGTGGTAGAGGGGGTTGCCGATAAGGTTGGGCATGGTCTCGCCCCACTTCTGGAACTTCTCGGCAGGGCTTGCATCCCCGGTGATGTAGTACTCGGGCACGCCGCAGGAGCGCATGGCTCTCCACTTGTAGTGGTCGCCGCCCAGCCACACTTCGGTGATGGTCTCATAGCGCTTGTCCTCATAGATCTCCATGGGGTTTATGTGGCAGTGGTAGTCTATGATGGGCATTTTCTCGGCATGCTCATGGTAGAGCTTTTTTGCTGTCTCGCTTTTCAGCAGGAAATCCTTATCCATAAAAGAAGTCATTGTTACTGTCCTCCGTAAAGCAGCTTTGATATGATCTATTTTACAGCACTACGCCGTCTTTGAAAATGGAAATCTCTCTGAATCCCTTTTCCTCGCTTCTGGTCTTTTTGCCGGAAGCTACCTCCAGCACCAGTTCCATTAGGGCCTGGGCCGTCTGGTCTATGCTCTGTTCCCCGTCGGCTATAACGCCGGCGTTAAAGTCTATCCAGCCCTGTTTCTTCTTTGCCAGTGGTGTATTGGTGGATATCTTCACAGTGGGGGCAGGGGCTCCAAAGGGGGTGCCGCGGCCGGTAGTGAAGAGTATCATATGGGCCCCGGCGGCGGTGAGGGCCGTGGAGGACACCAGGTCGTTGCCCGGGCCGTAGAGCATGTTTAATCCCTGGGTGACAACGGGCTCGCCGTAGCCTATCACGTCCATGATGGGGGCGGAGCCGCCCTTCTGGACACAGCCGCAGGACTTGTCCTCCAGGGTGGTGATGCCGCCGGCCTTGTTGCCGGGGCTGGGATTTTCGTATACCACTTCATTGTGGCGGATAAAGTATTCCTTGAAGCCGTTTATCATGTTCACGGCCTTGTGGAAAACTTCCTCGCTGACGCAGCGGTTCATAAGGAAGCCCTCGGCTCCGAACATCTCCGGCACCTCAGTAAGCACGGTGGAGCCGCCCTGGGCCACCAGCATATCGGAGAAGCGGCCCACAGTGGGGTTGGCGGTAATACCGGAAAGGCCGTCGGACCCGCCGCACTTCATGCCCACCACCAGCTTGGAGGCAGGCAGGCTCTCCCGTTTGAACTGTCCGGCATAGGCGGCGCACTGCTCCAGCAGCTCTCTGCCAGCGGCAAACTCGTCCTCCACCTGCTGGCAGGTGAGAAACTTCACCCGGTCCTTGTCGTAGTCCCCCAGCTCTTCCACAAACTGCTCGTGGGTCAGATTCTCGCATCCCAGGCTCAGCACAAGCACAGCCCCGGCGTTGGGGTGACGTACCAATGCTGCAAGCAGCTTCCTGGTCTGGGCGTGGTCTGCACCGGTCTGGGAGCAGCCGAAGGGGTGGGTGAAGGTGTAGAGCCCGTCTATGCTGCCCTGCACCAGGTCCTGGTTCTTCCGAACAAGAGCCTTGGCAATGTCGTTGACGCAGCCCACGGTGGGGATTATCCATATCTCGTTTCTGATGCCGGCCCGACCGTCCTTCCTCAGGTAGCCCATGAAGCTGCCGGGCTGACGGCTCTCAGGGAACTGGAGTTTGGGCTCATAGCTGTACTCTTCCTCCCCGGAGAGGTTGGTCTTCATATTGTGGGTATGCACCCAGGCACCGGAAGCTATATCGGAGACGGCATGGCCTATGGAAAAGCCGTATTTTATAACCTGAGCGTCTTTCTCTATGGGCTTCAGGGCCATCTTATGGCCCTGGGGTATATCCTCAATAGCGGCGACGCCCTCAAATACAGTCCCCGCCTTCACGGGGTGCAGGGCCACCGCCACATTGTCCTTTGGATTTATATGGATGAAATCAGGCATTTTCTGTCCTCTCTCCCTGACCCGGCCTCAGGCCGGGGCGGGCTCGTCATAATGCCCTGCGCCTCTGCCGGCATGGCGGCGGAAGCGCAGGTTTCCTTTTCATTAAGCCTGTGCAGCTTACAGGCAGGAGGCGTAGGCAGCCTCGGCGCCCTGACTGCGGATGAGCTTCAGATCCTTTACGGCAGCTTCGTAGAAGCCGGGCACCTGGCTCAGGTCCATGCCCCACATCTGCTGATTCTCCATGACTGCCTTCATCAGCTCTTCCTCACTGTCGTTGCGGTGAGCGTAGTAGAACTCAAGAACCCAGCGGTCGTCGGAGCAGGTGTAGGTGTTGCCCTTGGGACGGCGGCAGACAAGGCCGTTTTCATTGAGCTCCTGGATATCATTGGTAAAGAAGGCAACATAGGCCGCAAAGCTCATGGTCAGGCAGACCGGCAGCTCCTTATTCATCTCTATGTACTCCAGGAAGCTGGGCATATTTCTGGCTCTCCACTTGGAGGTGGAGTTGAGGGAAATGCTCATAAGTTCGTGGTCCACAAAGGGGTTATTGAAGCGATCCTGCACGGCGGCGGCAAACTCCTCCAGATCTGCTTTGTCCAAAGGCAGAGTGGGGATGACTTCTTCATAGAGCATCTTGTTCATGAAGCCCCGGATATTGTCGTTGAACATGCAGTCCCTGACAATGTCGTAGCCGGCCAGATAAGCTCCCAGCACGAAGCCGGTGTGGGCGCCGTTGAGGATACGCACCTTCCGCTTCTTGTAGGGTGTGACGTCGGGCACCACATGGACGTTGAGTCCGGCGGCCTTGAAGGGCAGCTTCTCCTCCAGCCATGCGGGACCTTCGATTATCCACACGCCGAAGACCTCGCCCACGTCGTTGAGAGCATCGGTATAGCCGTTCTCCTCGTCCAGGCGGGCCATCTCCTCCTTGTCACGGATGCGGCCCGGAACAATTCTATCCACCAGGGTGGAGCAGAAGAGGCATTTCTGGTTTACATAATCTCTAAATTCTTCGCCCAGGCCCCACTGGTCGATGTACTGGTTGACACACTTCTGCAGCTCTTTACCGTTATTGTCGATGAGCTCGCAGGAGAGCATAATCAGGCCGCCCTTGCCTGCCTGAAAACGCTTATAGAGCACCTGGGTCAGCTTGCCGGGGAAGGAGGAGGCAGGCCTGTCTTCCAGCTTGCAGGCGGGATCATAGACTATTCCGGCCTCGGTGGTGTTGGACACCACGTACTCCAGATCGTCGGAGACTGCCAGATCCATCACGGCCTGGAAGCCATCTTCCTCTCTGGGGTTGATGCAGCGGGAAACGCAGGAGATGATCCGCTTGCGGTCAACCTTCTCCCCGTTCTCGGTGCCCCTGAGGTACAGGGTGTAAAGTCCATCCTGCTCGGCAAAGGTGCCGGCATGGCGGCCGCTGCCCGGGGAAACCAGAGCGCACTTGCCGTTCCAGCCCACCTTCTCATTGGCCACGTCGAACCAATACTGCACAAAGGCTCTGAGGAAATTGCCCTCGCCGAACTGGAGCACTTTCTCCGGTGCATCCTTCAGAATGTAACCCTTATATCCGCACTTCTCAAGGGTTTTATAACTCAATCTATCCATGGAAATTACCTCCCGACAGACTGCAGTCTGTCAATTAATTAAAATATATATCTTTAAATAAATCAATAACCGACAAACAACAGGGGCAGCCGCTTTTTAGAGCAGGCTGGCCTTGACCTTCACAACCACCTTGCGGATGGTCATAGGCTCCTTCACGGCGCACTGGGGACGGTGGATATCGCTGGGGTAGAACACGCAGAAGCAGCCGGGCCGGGACTGGATAAAGCCCTCGTTCTCCACAGCCTTGTAGAAGATCAGGTCCTTCTCCTGGCTGTACTCGGCGATTTCATACTTGTCCTTGAGAATGGTAAAGCCAAGAGCCTCCTCGCCGGTGACCACGTACTGCACGTCCAGATACTCCTTGTGGGACTCGGGATTGCGCTGGGCGGCGGGCTCGGTAAGGGCATCGAAAACGTTGGCGTAGATGTCGTCTCCCTCTATCTTGTAGGTGCCGGGTTCCATGGCGGTAAAATCGTGGCTCTTGAGGAATTCCACGGCCTTCTGAATAGCGGCGGGGTATTTCTTATATTCATCAATGTTCACATTGGAAAATATCATTTTCAAATTCCTTTCTCTTCCATGGCGTGTACCATATTCACCACAAATTCGTGGCAAGGCACGTCCACAGCATATTTGTGTGCGGTCCGAACCACGGCTCCGCTGATGGTGTCCACTTCCGTCTTTTTGCCGGAACGGAGGTCCGCTCTTATGGAGGTGCAGCCTTCAGGGTTATTCAGAGAAGTCAGGCGCACTCTCTCCTTCATTACCTCCTCGTCAAAGTCCATACCGGCGGCTTTGGCCGTCAGCACAGCCTCATGGATGAGGCGGCAGGTCATTTCCCAGGCGTAGGGATTTGAGGCAATATAACCCATGTCCACCTGCAATATTCCGGTGACGGCACTGAGAGAAACATTGGTGAAGAGTTTGTCCCAGATGAGATATTGGATATTCTCATGTATCTTTACCTGGAATCCACAGCTGTCGAAAGCCTCTTTTAATTTAGGCAGGAAGCCCTCCTCATCCTGGGTGAGCATTCCAACATTGGTTCTGCCCCGGCCGCCACGGCGCACATGGGCCTGGCCCAGTACGGTGCCGTTATCCTCAGTGGTGCCGATTATTATGCGCTCCGGCCGGGCAAATTTGCCCAGGATATCCTCGTGGCCTGCGCCGTTCTGCAGGGTCATGAGTCTGGTTTCCGGCCCGATGAGCCCGGAGTTCTGGCTCAGTGCAGTCTCGGAGGCGGTGGCTTTTACAAAAAGTATAACCAGGTCCATAGGACCCAGATCAGAACTGTCGGTGACAGCCTTGGGATGGTAGACATTTGTCTGGCCCTGTTCCTCTATCTTCAGGCCGTTTTGGTTTATCTCCTCCGCCAGGGCTTCTCTGGTGGCTATCAGGTATACCTCATTGTTCAGGGACAGGCGGCCGCCGTAGATGGAACCCATTGCTCCGGCGCCGATAACGGCTATCCTCATATTCCTCAGCATCCTCTCTGTTTGCTCATCAATGCCGCAAGGGCGCACAGGACTCCACTGTTCCCGGCAGCTTTTAGGCTGCCGGGAGACTCTGCATTTTTTACAGGCTGCTGCCTGGTCTTCAATGCCGGATGGAGTCCTGAACGCCGGACTGTTTAACGGATATTTCTTTACTCGGAGAACTCGGACAGGCCCTCAATGGCGTAGGCACGGATGGGGCAGGAGTCCAGCCCGTAGATGGGCAGGGGGGAGTAGCTCATGAAGAATACCTTGCTGTTGAGTTTTTCCAGATTCTTGAGAACTTCCAGGAACACGATGTTCTCAGCCATGAGTATATCGTGGAAGGGCTTAACGTCCTCGTTGCAGTTCTCGATGGATACGCCGTCGCCAAAGCCGACGCACTTGACCTTGTGGTCGCGGAACCAGATGGCGCTCTCTTCACCGATGAGCAGACGCTGGTCGGCCTCGGTGTTGGTAGCAGGGGTGAAGGGGGGTATCTTGTAGGAGGAGTCGATGAGAACTATGTCGCCTTCCTTGATGAGACCGGCAGTGGCCCGGTCCAGATCGGCGGCAGTGATGTGGCCGCGGGGAGCAACGGTGTCTTTGAAGTCAACGTAGATAGCCCGGCCCATAAAGGTGGTGAGAGGAAGCTCGGCAACGCTGGGCCAGTTGTCGTCATGATGGTAGGGGCATTCGCAGTGGGTACCCAGGTGGCTGGTCAGGTCCATGATGGTGTGGAAGTCGGGGATGGGCCCGCCGGTGTTGAAGCGGTAAAGGTGGCAGCGGCGGCTCTCGGTCTTGGGATCAAGGGGCTTGGTCAGGTCGACGACTCTCAGGCCGCCCATTTCGTAAACAGCATCCATGGTAATTCCTCCATATCCTGTATTCGTTTTAACTTAGAGGGTCTTTCCCTCTTTTCGCTTATAGTTTACCAGTATACCGGTATACTGTCAAGGCTAAATATTTCACAATATTTTCCATTGCTTTTTGAGCATGCTACACAAAATATATGCAGTACACCGGTATTCCGCTCTTGACAATCGTATTTAAGGACAGTACAATCAGGCTGTAAAAACAATTCAGCCGGACACACTGTCCGGAAAAGTGCAGCAGGTATGATAAAATGAAGGAAAAAAGTTTTTTGCAGCTTGACGCTTACAGCCATATAAAGGAGCGCATCCTATCGGGAGAGTTCCAGCCCGACACCCTCTATTCCGAGACCCGTCTTTCCGCTGAGCTGGGTATTTCCCGCACTCCGGTCCGGGAGGCGCTCCAATGCCTCAGCCAGGACGGATACATTACCATAGTCCCCAGCCGCGGCTTCAGGATACGTACTTTGAACAGTGCGGATATGGAGCAGTCCATTCAGGTGCGCTGCGCTATTGAGGGCTACTGCGCCTACTTGCTCTGTAAGGATATCAAAAGCCGCAAAGCCCAGCGGCTTATGCGCCGCCTTCAGGAGCTGCTGGAGGATATGGAGGACTCAGCGGAGGCCGACGACGGGCATGAGTCCTTTATGTCCGCCGACCACAATTTTCATCTGGCTCTGGTTTCCTATGCAGGCAACGAGGAGTTTGACCAGCTTTTCCAGCGCCTCATGTATCTGATACGCCTTACTTCCCAGCAGGCCCTGAATGTGCCCGGGCGGGTAGAGGGCACTCTGGAGGAGCACCGTCAGTTTTATGAGGCTCTCAGCAGCGGTGATGCTGCCAAAGCCTACACCCTGCTTATACAGCATCTCACCATGCCCATTAACCTCAAGGCTGCCCAGAACTGAATTTTTCTTTTCCCCTCTCCCGTCCACTTTACATAGATTTGATGAAAGCTTGATAGAAAGTCTGACTTTGTCTGCCTATAATCGGATTTAGAGCTTCGGGGATCGGCACAGTCCGTCCCGCTCAGCCTTTTATCTCTTATTCGGGGGCCTTTAAGATGGACAACAGACGGGTCATCAAGTTTTTTCCTAAGTCAGGAGACAGCTCCGGTGAGGTGGGCAAGCTGATAAACATTATGAGAGATAGCGGTTATGAGCTGCTGTCCTTTACTTTGGCTCCTTCCTCCGCCGCCACGCTGGTTTTTGAACATCCTGCAGACATGGGCGGTTCTCTTTCCGTCCCCGGGACCGACGGCGCAGCCGGAGCTTGAAACTTAAAAACGGACAATAAAGAGCGAGGCTTCTGCCTCGCTCTTTTTGCCGTCTCAGTCTATGCTCCAGTTTATCGCCAAAGTCTCCCCATAGTAGTCGGACAGGTATATCCTGTAGCTGCCCCGCTCCAGCTTCACCGGCTCATCTTCCAACAGCAGGTACGGAAGCTCCTCCCCCGCCGTCTCCAGATTTCTTGAATAAACCGTTTCCCCGGTTTCCTCCCGGACCAGGCTCAGAGTCAGAGAAGACTCCGCTCTTATCTCGGCACTGAGATAGTAATTGTCTTTATACGGTATATCAAATTCACCCCATCGCTCCACGGTGGCTGAGCCGTCTCCAACGCCGCCCAGATACATCACCCCCGAGCTGTAGCGCTGCTCCATGAGGCAAATGCTGCTGCCAAAGCCCAGCACCAGGACCAGCAGAAAGACATATGTGGAGAAGGCGTTCTTTTTTCTCTTCTCACGTTTTTCCTTAGAGCCCATGAGTCCCGCACCCCAGGCTATCACCAGGGCCTCAAAAAGCAGGGTCCCTGTCATTATCATCTGGGGCAGCCGGGGCTTCATAAGCAGCAGCACCCCTTCCACCGCCGCCATCAGCAGCGCAAAGGCCAAAAGCACCCTGGCCAGTATCATCCAGCGTCTGGTCATCTCCGTCAGGGATGAGCGGTCGGTGAATATCTCGTATTCCTCCTCCGGCAATGCCGGGTCATAAGCTTTTCTGAAATAACGCCAGCCGTTAAAGGTACTGTTCACATACTCCCAGCCCTGCTCCCGGAAGGTCTCCAGGTAGCGGTCCATGTCATCTATCCCAGGCCGGTAGTCCAACTGATAGCGATATCTCTTCTCCGGTTCCCTCCGGAATCGGCTGTGGAAGCAGCCGCCTTTTACCAGCTGCCAGCCTTGCTGAGACATGCGGTCCAGCTCATTGAGCTCCTGCTGGAAGTCCCAGGCAAAATACGCTCTGAAAACCGTCTTATATCTCTTCATCCTTCCATTACCTCCCCGGCTACCGCCAGCATTTTTTTAAGCCGTTCTATTTCCCCCAGCAGGGCCTCCCGGCCCTCCCCTGTCAGGCGATAGAGCCTTCTTCGCTCCTCCCCCGGCTCCTGAGAGAATATCTCCTCTATCCAGCCCTTCTTCATCAGGTTCCCCGTGGCCCCGTACATGGTGCCGGAGCCTATACGCACTTCCCCGCCGGATAGCTGCCGGGTCATGCTCATGATGCCGTAGCCGTGATTAGGCCCTTTGGAGAGACACAGCAGAATGTAATAATAGCTCTCCGACATGGGCTCGCCCTTTTTCATTCCCTCCACCTCCATATGTCGTCCGTCGACTATGTCGTTTGACGACACTATCGTAACATGATATATATCGAGTGTCAACATATTTCTTATAAAAAAATTAACTTTCTTTTTGTTGAAGGGTGTATGAGTCTGTGTTAAAATAAAAATACAAAGGAGCTTTGCCCTTTGAATTTGAGTAACTGTGAGGTGAGAACATGGACGGCGGCAGCGGTAGTCGAAGTACGGGCAGGGTATCCATAGTTTGTCAGAGTTTCCGCAGCCGGTCCATGGCTGATCTCTGACCTTTTTTGCTGCGGAATTATTATGTATACATGGAGCCATTGTCCGTTTTGAAGCTGCACTGCATTGATTTGAGCATGCACCGGCTTTCGGAGGACAATGGTATTTTTATGCCCATTTGCCCGATTCCGTGCCTGCTCCCGTGAAGGCGACCCCTCTTAAGGGCGCTGCAAACTCAATGTATAAAGGAGGTACGGAGCAATGATGAATACCGTAGCTATCAGGGAAAACACCGGGGCAGTCCTGCACCCGGACTACAAAAACGAGGTTCTGGAGATAGTCCGCAGCAACCTGACGCCAAAGCTCATGGCGGAAAAGCTGTCGGGCTATCATGAAAACGACATTGCCGAGGCCATGGAGCTTATGAGCCGGGACGAAAGAAAACGGCTCTACAGCATACTCAGCAGCGAGGCTCTCTCCGGCATTCTGGAATATTCCGACCGGCTCAAGGACTACATGGCGGAGCTGGGAATAAAGAAGAAGCTGGAGCTGCTCTCCCGCTTTGACAGCTCCGTTGCTGTGGACTATCTCAGGGAGCTGAGCAAGGAAGAGCGGAATAATCTCCTTGAGCTTATGGACGGAGAGCTGAGACGGGAGATAATGCTCCTCAGCTCCTTTGACGAGGACGAAATCGGCAGCCGCATGAGCACCAATTTTGTCAGCATAAGATCCGGGCTCAGCATACGCCAGGCCATGCGCTCCCTGGTGGAGCAGGCCGCGGAAAATGATAACATCTCCACCGTATATGTAGTGGATACCGACGGCGCTCTGGCCGGGGCCATTGAACTGAAGGACCTGATAATTGCCAGAGAGGGTACGGAGCTTTCGGCCATAACCAAAAGTTCCTATCCCTATGTGTATGCAGAGGAGCAGATAGAGGACTGCATAGAGCGCCTCAGGGACTATTCCGAGGACTCCATCCCAGTGCTGGACGGAGACAACAAGTTGAGAGGCGTCCTCACCTCCCAGGACATCACCAAACTGGTAGACGAGGAGCTGGGTGAAGACTACGCCAGGCTGGCAGGTCTGTCCGCCGAAGAGGACCTGCGGGAGCCCTTGAAGAAGAGCATGAGCAAGCGCCTGCCCTGGCTCATCATCCTGCTGGGTCTGGGCCTGGTAGTGTCCAGCGTAGTAGGGGCCTTTGAAAGTGTAGTGGCTCAGCTCACCCTTATCATCAGCTTCCAGTCCCTCATTCTGGACATGGCAGGAAATGTGGGCACCCAGTCCCTGGCCGTCACCATTCGAGTGCTAATGGATGAGCAGCTCAGCGGCAGAGAAAAAGCCCTCCTGGTTTTGAAGGAGGGCCGTGTAGGTCTGGCCAACGGCTTTGTACTTGGACTGCTGTCTTTTGTATTTATCGGGCTGTATCTCCTGGTGTTGAAGGGCCAGCCAGGTGCCCTGGCTTTCTCCCTGTCTGCCTGCACCGGTATAGCCCTCACACTGTCCATCCTGCTCTCCAGCATCACCGGCACGGTAGTGCCTCTGGCCTTCAAAAAGCTGAAGGTGGACCCGGCAGTGGCCTCGGGTCCGCTTATAACCACCCTTAACGACCTGGTAGCTGTGGTTACCTATTATGGTCTGGCCTGGCTGCTGATAAAGGCCCTGGGGATATAATGCAAAAAATCTCTGCCTTCTATTGAATAAGACTTTTAAAAAGAATAGAATGGTATATCATTCCTTGGTACGAGGAGACGGCCTGATGAAGCATAGAACGGCAGTAATAATTTGCATTGTTGCAGCGCTGATATTTCTTGGCGCCGCTGTACAGATATGCCGTATCTGCATAGACAGCAGCCTGCGCAGCAAGGCCCAGACTCTTTCAGAAAGCGGCGAACACGGTCAGGCCGCCAGGATATATGAGCGGCTTGGGGACGCTGCCGCCGCTGCGGACAGTCTGGCTCTGGAATCTGAGGAGACATATCAGCAGGCCACAGGACTTTTGCAGCAGGGAGACCCGGCGGGAGCCGCCGAATTATTTTCATCCATCTCCCAGTACAGAGATTCCTCAGATTTTCTTATTGCCTGTGCCTGGCAGGATGCTATTACCCAGCAGGACACGGAAAAACTTTTAACGACCCACAGCGTTTTTCTGAAGCTGGGAAGCCACAGCTACTGTACTCAGGCTCTGGAACAGATAGACTCCCTGCTCTTCCGTCAGGCTGAAGACAAGGCCCAGGCTTTGGACCTGTCCGGTGCTCTGACTATCTGGGAGAAACTGGGCTCATATAAAGGCAGCAATATTCTGGCCCAAAGGTGCAATCAAATTATCGACTGGGCTTCCGCCCCGGAAGAACAGCGCCTGCTCAGGGATGAAAACCGCTATCTCCCCGATAAGCTGGAGAATGTGTATATCTGCGACGCAGCCTACATAGTAGTGCCGGAGGTCCTGGACAGCAGCACAGGCTTCTTCCTGTACTTTCCCGGTGGCCGGGATGAGGAAATGTCGGTTGACTATCTTCTTTACTATATGATGAACCCCTCCCCCAACACTTTGGCGGTGTTCATGCGCCGCAACGGTCTGGAGGACATGGAAGTCAAAACCGGCCAGGCGGTGGAAATTCTGGACCGGGCAGCGGCGGAATGCGGGCTCTATCCCCATGACATAGTCACCGCCGGCTCCAGTCTGGGGGCCTATCCCGCCATGCACAGTGCCTACTATGCCTGGGAAAACCACGCGCTGAGAACCGACTGCGTCCTCTCCCTGGATGCCGGCTCCGACTGGATGGAATCCTGGCTGCTTCTCAGCGAGAGCCAGTGCTACGTTACGGCTGAGCTGGGAACGGATTTCTATCTCTTTGAAAGTCCCTGGGTGGGCATGAACCGGGAAGGCATTTGCCGCATGGTGAACACAGGAAATAATGTCACTATGGTGGGCTGTTATTTTGACGACCATGTACGCATCTCCCTGGATGCCATGGGCATGGGTGTTGTGGACTGGGCGGTGAACGACCGCTCCCAGCCCTGCAATCCGGACATATATACCTTTGTCACTCTCCACCCTGGGGACGAGGACAAGTGGGACTGACAGCTTTTCTCTATGCCTTTGTTTATTTGGCACGCGGGGCTTTGCTAATTACCCAGCCTATAAGAATGACGCCGGGACTGATACCGGCGTCATTCTTATAGGCATTTTTTAAGTTAGTCTATCTAACATTTATTTGTTTCTGTACCTGATACGTTTTTTAAGCAGCACCTCTCCGCCCGATACTCCCGGCAAGGATCTGCATCCCAGAACTTTCCACTGGCTGTTATCCGTTGTATGGGAATGATCCCGCCGTAAATGTAATTTCGATTGTTGGTGAAAGCCGCCGTGACCGAGTTCTGAGCCGGAATAAAACAATTACTTAAAAATACACTTATTTAATAATTACGCCATTACGCTGTAACTATTGGTCAAGGGGAATTTCTTAGGTACCGCCAATTAGCCGTGCAATCTCACACATGCGGGAATAGGAATATTCAAACATGGCCTTATAGCTGCTGCACCATTTATTAAGTCCCGGCAATCCGTTTTCAAACGGCTCTCTATCTCTTCGGCACCCTCCTCGGCAAAGATTATACCATTGGCAGTTTTTACATTCCGGAGAAACGTAGTACGAAAGTTTGCGGAAGCTTTCTCCTTTACCCATAGCCTCAAGGCGGAAAAAAGAACTGCTGTTTATATTGCCCATGCACCACTCGTCCAGTACATAAAAATCACAGGGATACACTTCTCCGTTGGCCTCAATCAAAAAGTAATGTCCACAGCGTCCGCACATACCGCAGTTTTCCGGCTGTCTGCCCAGCAGTATGCCTATATAGTTATCAAAATTTCTAACGCTCACCGGAGTTCCCTTTTTGATGCACCTATAATACAGATCGAAGGTGTCTTTTAAAAATTTGCCGTAATCCACCGCATTCAGTGAGTAATCTCGGCTCTCCCCGTCAAATGGATCGATGCAAGGCACAAATTGCAGATATCCATACTTGGACAACAGCTTAAAGCATTCCGGCCCATTTTTCGCAACATAGCCGTTGACTACAGTCAAAATATTGAACTTCGCTTTAAGTTCTACCAGCCGATCCAATGTTTTAGTGATTTCATCGTATGTCCCTTGGCCGTGGACATCCAGACGCAATTTATCATGAAGCTCCTGAGTACCGTCTAATGAAACTCCTATCAGGAAATTCTCCTGAACCAGGAACTTAAGGAGCTCGTCATTTATTCGGTATCCATTTGTTTGAATGGAATTTTGTATTTCAAGACCACTTCTCCCGTACTTTTTCTCCAGCCTTATTAACTCCCGGTAAAATTCAAGGCCTGCAAGAGTCGGTTCTCCGCCCTGAAATACGAACGATACATATCCTTCTGCATAGGCCATCGCACGACGTACAAGATTCTCCAGTGTCTCCAGGCTCATTTTACCTTTGTCTGCCTGATTTCTGTTGGCAGCCACATCTGCATAAAAGCAATAACGGCAACGCATGGTACATTGACTTGAAACAGGCTTTATCATAAGTGAAAGCGGCGGCATTGTTTTCTCCTCTGGAAAAATGGATCAGATAAACTGGCTGAAATTATAACAGCATACCAGCATAATAACGCAGAGCAAGCCGATAAACAGCCTGTTTACATTTTTGGCGCTGATTTGTTTGTTTATGCTTCTTCCCACTGCGCCCCCAAAAATACCGCTGCAAACCATTGCCACAAACAACCATAGGGGAATTTTCGGTATTTCACCTGAAGCAACCGTGGCCAGCAGGCTTACAAATTGGGAAATAAGTATGATATACAGTGAATTCTGTGCTGCAGTTTTGGTATCCATGGAAAAGAAAAAATACAAGACCACAAGGTTTATTGGTCCTCCGCCTATACCTAAAAATGCAGACATCATTCCAAGTCCCAGGCCTATAAGGCAGCATAAAGCCGGACTCTCTGTTTTTTTGGAACGAATCTTTTCCTTGTTCAGTGTATATATAATAGTGGCAAACGTTATTGCAAAGAGCACGGCTGCCTGCACTGCACCAATACGTTCTGACCCGGCCGTGAATTCTGCTATTATCTCAAACAGCTGTTTACCTGCTATACCGCCCACCGCTGCTCCAAGTCCAAGCCAACCGCTTCTTTTGCTGTCTATACTGCAGCTGCCTGAAAGTCTCGAACAGACAACTGAATACGCAGCCATGGACAGCACTATGCAGCCGGACAGGAAGCTGACTGTGCTTACCGAAAAGATCTGGAAGGAGTCCATTACCGGCTTTATAATCACTCCGCCGCCTATACCGCAGATGCTGCCGATAACCGAGGCCGAGAAGCTAATCAAAATTAAAATTATATATGTCATTATATACTATTTTTCTTTCTTCCTCAACTGCCCCGTTTTATCAAACTGTAGCTTATAAAAGCAGCACCCTTTCAATATGCCAAGCCTCTTCAGTAATCAGCCGGATTGTGAAATGCATCACCTGCTGCAATAAGCAAAAATGCTCAAAGTTATGATTACGAGGGCATAAAAAAGCCGGGACCCCCTTGGGAATGCATGTGTGAAAAACACATGCTCCCTTGGGCAGCAATTTCCCGGCCTTTACTCATGCGACTTACTTGCCTGTTTCCACAGTAAAAGGCTAAAGTTTCCAGGCATTAAATAGTTATCTCTGCACTCTTCCCGAGGCGTTTCCCGCTGCAAGATTTTCCACCTCTGCAACGGATACCAGGTTGAAATCATGCTCAATACTATGTTTGAGGCAGGATGCAGCAACAGCAAAATCAATGGCCTTCTGCCCGTCATATCCATTGATAAGAGAATAGATCAGTCCCCCGCCGAAACTGTCGCCTCCTCCAACTCTGTCAACAATATGTACATGATAAGTTGGTGAAAAATAGGCTTTTCCATCACTGTAGAGCATACCAGACCAATCATTGTCGCTGGCAGAAATGCTGCCGCGCAAAGTTATGGCCACCTTATCAAAGCCAAACTTTTCCGTAAGCTGGCGTGCAACGCTGATGTATCCGTCACGGCTGAGCTTGCCGCTGTCAATATCTGTGTCGGCAGCTTCAATCCCAAAGACATCCTTAGCGTCTTCTTCATTGGCAATACAAACATCTACATAAGGCATCAATCTGCTCATGCACTCATTTGCCTGCTCCCGAGTCCAAAGCTTCTTTCTGTAGTTAAGGTCACAGCTTATTTTTATGCCCATAGCCTTTGCAGTCTGGCAAGCCTCCAGGCACACCTGAGGCATATCGCCTCCCAGGGCCGGAGTTATACCTGTAAAATGGAACCAGTCCACTCCGGAAAAGATTTCATTCCAGTTAAAATCCCCCGGTTTTGCCAATGCAATGGCTGAGTTGGCTCTGTCATAAATTACCTTGGAGGCACGCTGAGAAGCACCCTTCTCCACAAAATATATGCCCAGCCTTTCACCGCCGCGGACAATAAGAGATGTATCCACGCCGTAACGACGAAGTTCATTGACTGCGCACTGTCCTATTTCATGGGCGGGAACCTTTGTTACATAAGCGGAATCAAGTCCATATGCCGCAAGCGAAACCGCAACATTAGCTTCTCCGCCGGCATAGCTGGCCTCAAAGCTGTCACACTGTACAAATCTGCGGTACCCCTCCGGGTTCAGGCGCATCATGATTTCACCGAATGTGATAACTTTCATATTTCTCCTTTCCGCTTTTCAGGCTTTCACTATCTGCACCATTTTACTTGCCACCTGAGTGATCTTGTGATATTCACCGTCAGCAATCCACTGTTTATTTACAAGATTGCCGCCAATACCTGCGCCGCAGCAGCCCGCATTGAGAAAGTCTTTAAGATTATCTTCATTAACACCGCCCACCGCAAGCATAGGTATATGACTTATAGGAGCTCGTATGGCCTTAAGGTAGCTCAGCCCCATATTGGCAATGGGAAACAGTTTAACAAAGTCAGCACCGGCATTATAAGCGGTCATAATCTCCGTTGGGGTCAACGCTCCAGGCATAGAGACAAGTCCCAGCTCAATTGTACGGTGTATAACTGCCGTATTGACATCAGGAGAAATAATATATTCTGCTCCGGCAGCGGCAGCTATATCCACCAAGTCCTGGGAGACCACAGTGCCCGCTCCTACGTTCATCTTTCCAATGTACTTTTTCTTAATCTCGGTTATCGCTTCTGCGGTCATTGCCCATGTCTCGGGCTTTCTCTGGTCAAAGGTTATTTCAATCAGTCTGAATCCGCCTTCATAAAGAGCATCTGCCACTTTGAGGCATTTGTCCGCCTCAATTCCGCGCACAATC
>CALWYF010000034.1 GCA_944385705.1 uncultured Oscillospiraceae bacterium
GTAGCAATGGCAGCAACCAAAATGACGGCGGCAAAACCAAGACCATAAGGGAGCATTTCGTTTTCCGCCATTTTGCCTGTTTCTACCCGATAGCCAAGCCAGGCCAAAACACACATCAGCAGACAGCACAGCAGGCATAAGATTCCTACAGCCCGGCATAGTTTCTTTTCGTTGTATTTATCCCGCTCCTCCTGGGAGGCAGTATTATAGCCGGCAATGAGCCACGAACCTTTGCCGTTGAGAAGGAAAAAGGATATCACAAGAAACAGCAGTGCCATTACCAAAAGGATTATCACTCCGCTCATTGTAGTTCCTCCGTAAAAAATCAGCTAAGCTTGAGTATCAATCTTAATAATTATACCATATAAGTGTATGGAATACAACATATAAGCGTGATAATGAATAGCCCCGGGCAGCGGAAAAAGTACGCAGCCCGGGGCAAGTTCATATTTATTTGACGGGGCACTGGCGGCCGGTGTTGTCTATCATGGTTTTGCCGCTAAGGAGTATCTGGGATATGGGTACTATCTTGTAGCCATCGGCAATAAGGGACTCTATAATTCCCGGAAGGGCCTCAGGGGTGTTGTCTGCGGCGTTGTGAAAGAGAACTATACTGCCTGGCTGTACCTTATCCAGCACCCGGCCCTGAATTTCCTGGGCGGAGATGCCCTTCCAGTCCAGACTGTCCACATCCCACTGAACAGCAGTCATGCCCATGGAGTTAACAGTGCTTATGACGTGGTCGTCGTACTCACCATAGGGACAGCGGAAGAGGGTTGGAGTTACTCCGGTGACGGCAGCAATCTTCTCGTTGCATGCGGTAATATCCGCAACTATCTCCTCGCTGCTGAGTTGGGAGAAATGGGCGTGGGTAGAGGAATGATTCATAACTTCGTTGCCATTGTCGGCAAGAGCTTTTACCGACTCCGGGTATTTATCCACCCAGTCGCCCACTACAAAAAAGGTGGCATGTATCTGGTATTTGTTCAGTATGTCGATAAGGGTCTGGGTGTCCTCATTACCCCAGGCGGCGTCGAAGGAAATGGCCACCACCTTTTCGTCTCGCTGCACGGAGTAGACCGGCAGCTGGCGGGAGGAGGCGGAAGCCCCCACCAGGGCGGGGTTGTTCACGGTCCAGAAAATCAGCACCACCGCCAGTATCATACCTATGCCCGAAAGGGCGCCTCTGTGTCTTTTGGTAAAGCCTTTCAAGTCCAACAAGCGCATCACTCCTTTGTGTACATCCTATGACAAGTAAGCGCCGGATATTATTGGACGGGGAAGAACTTAAAATATGCCGTTCCAGAAAAAGTAAGGTCAACCCAGACGGCTCCGCTTTACTTCAAATTCTGGCTGGAAGTAAGGAAAGAGGAATAGGCTTTTGTTCTTAGGCGAGGGAATTGCCAATATTGCAGATAATGAGTTTTTCCACTTGGACATCCATAAGCCCTATTCTGTCAGACCTTGTTTCTCATTACCCTGACTTCGTCCAGCTTGCCGTAGTAGTAATTGAGAGCATTATCCATGGAGTATTTTGCCACAAGATAATCAGAGGTTTCGGAATAATATCCGCTGTGGGGAGTGAGAAGGACGTTGTCTCTACCCAGCAGCTTGCACTGGCTGAGGTCCGGATTTTCGGATTCCAGCATATCCAAGCCTGCACCGCGTATAAGTCCCTGATCCAGGGCCCACAGCAGGTCATCATCACAGATGAGAGCCCCACGGCCTTCATTGATTATAATGGGCTGCTTTTTCATTTTCTTAAAAGCGTCCTTATTAAATATATGGAAGTTCTCGTCCGTCAGGTTCATATGTATGGATATCACGTCGGACTGCTCCAGAAGAGTATCAAAATCTACCAGCTTTACCCCCAGTTTTTCTGCTATCTCAGGGGGGAGATAGGGGTCGTAGGCAATCACCGGCATATCAAAGCTCATGGCCTTCCTGGCGACAGACTGGCCGATGCGTCCCAGACCGGCTATGCCCATGGTCTGACCGGCAATACGGCGAAGATGCATGTCCTTGGCAACCAGATAATCCCAGACCTTATCCTGCTGTACACTTTTGTCATAGCGGCGGATGCCACGCTGCAGATTCAGCATAAGGGCCATGGCATTTTCAGCGGTCTCCTGGGTGCAGTAGTCCAGAATGGAGCAGACGGCAATGCCTCTCTCAGTAGCGTACTCCAGGTCTACTTCGTTATACCCGGTGGACTGGAAAGAGAGAACTTTGCAGTGCTTCATAGTGTCCAGCTCTTTCTTTCCGAAATACACATAGCCGTTGATTATTATATCGGCGTCTTCAATTTCTTTATAGAAAGAGCTGTTGTCCTGGCTGTGCTCATCGAACACGGCGATTTTAAGCTCGGCGCCCTCAGGGCAGCAGGACTTCTCAACGCTGATATTTCTGTCCTTTGTATAGGGGACTTCAGCAAGAACTATTTTCATAATAAAGCTCCTTATCACATTTTAGCTTTAAACAGCTTGCAGGCTACTTTATGGCGCCTGCTTCTTTCATGTTTTCTATCTCAGAGGGACTGTAGCCCAGACCCTCAAATACCCTGTCTGTGTCCTGACCAAGAAGGCCGGCAGGGGTGTACTCCCGTGCTTCATATTCGGAGAACTTTACCGGGGGACAGGGCATCATTACAGACAAGCCGTCACCAAAGTCCACAGGCTTCACATAGCCGTTGGCAATGGCCTGGGGGTCTTTGCTCACATCGCTGAGCCGATGCATCAGTTCACAGGAGACGTTGTTCTCTTCCAGATAACTGAGCCATTCTTCGCTGCTGCGGCTCAGAAAGACTGCGTTGAGCTTTTCCACCAACTCCCTTGTGGAGCCGGTGCGCCGCAGAGATTCAAGAGATTCAAAACGGCTGTCCTCCGCAAGCTCCGGCAGGCCCAGAAGTCCGGCAAATTTTGCCCGCTCCCGACTGTACTCATTGTCAAATATTCCTATCCAGCGGCCGTCACCGCATTTGTAAAAATGGCTGAGGGGATCGGAAGGGCAGAGAGGGTCATTTACCCTGTCTCCGGCAAATTGCGCTTGATGGGAAACAACGCCTATGGCATTGCACCATATACCACTGGCCTGAAGGGAAGTGCTGACGAGGGTGCCTTTGCCGCTGCTCTCACGGCCGATAACAGCCATGAGGATGCCGGAAAACAGCAGGGAACTGGTGGCCATGTCGCCAAAGGCATAGGTGGGGGTAAAGGGGAAAGCACCCGGCTCCTGCCAGTCGGCCAGAGGGCCGTTGCGCAGCCAGAAGGCGGTGCTGTCGAAACCGGGTTTGGCTGCGTCGGGACCCACCAGTCCGAAGCCGGAGAAGTGCGCGTAAATGAGACGGGGATATTTCTCGTGGAGAGTATCATAGTCCAGCCCCAGACGGCGGAGAGAGGGCATGCGCACATTGGTCAAAAGGATGTCGGCCCAGGACAGCAGGCGGTGGAAAGCATCAATACCTTCCGGTGTTTTAAGATTTATGGAGGTGAGAGTCTTCCCGCTGTTTTGTATAGTGAAGAGAGGGTTCTTGCCGCCCTGGCAAATGACCTGCTCCCATTCTCCCGCAAGCCGCATCTCGTCTCCATAAAGAGTTTCGACTTTAATTACCTCCGCTCCATAGGCGCACAGCATGCGCCCGGCAGTGGGAGCTGCCACGACGGTTGCAAGTTCAACTACCTTGAGCCCGGAGAGGGGCATCCTGGATGTATCTGTCATTGTTACCTCTCAGTCTGAATTTAATTTCTGGGGTCCTGCACCAGCTTGAAGACCTTGTCGTATTCTCCGTTTATGTAGTAAAGGGCATTCATAACGGAAATACGCTCGCAGGCCTCTATGGAATCATCGGAATAGAAAGCACTGTGGGGGGTGACGATGCAGTCCTCACGGCCTATAAAAGGACACTCTTCCAGATTTGGACTTTCGCTGACAAGAACGTCCAGCCCGGCGGCAAGGATCTTGCCGGTATCCAGAGCTCTGAGCAGAGCGCCTTCGTCAACCTCGCCGCCCCGGGAGACATTGAGGAAGATGGGCTTTTTCTTCATCTTGTCAAATTCGGCATCTCCAAAGAAGTTCACATTTGTATCGTTAAGATCCATGTGGCTGGAGACAACATCGGAGTTTTCCAGCAGATAGTCAAGCTCAACTTTACGGGCTCCGACTTTCTCAAAGTCACTGTCGGGAATGAAGGGGTCGTAAGCAATGACTTCCATGCCGAAGGCGGCGGCCCTCTGAGCAACTGCCTTGCCTATTTTCCCAAGACCAACCAGGCCGATGGTCTGGCCCCATATGCCCTTTATACCCAGGGTTTCCAGGCTGGCGGTCTCCCAGACCTTTTCCAGGTTGACCCGCCGCTGAAGATAAGGCAGCCTCTTGCGCAGGGCCAGCATGAGCATAATGGTGTGGTCCGCTACTTCCCGGGTGCAGTATTCACCGATGGCGGACACGGCAATGCCCTTTTGCTTTGCATATTCATGGGCCACAAAGTTCCAGCCTGTTGCCTGCACGGAGATTATTTTGCAGTTTTTCATTCTGTCTATAGCGGTGGTGTCTATTGGCGCAAAACCGGTTATCACTGCGTCACAGTCTGAAAGCGCTTCATAATATGCTTCCAGATTCTTCTCGTCATATACTGCGTAAGCTACCTGGGTTCCCTCCGGCATACAGGCAAGCTCAGTATCAACATTCCTGTAACGGGTCTCCGGAAATTCGGCAAAAACGATTTTCATTTAAGCATCTCCTTTATCCATATCTTTTTCGTGGCCCACGGCAAAAAACATATTTGCTTTTTCCAGCTCCTGGGCAGTTTGCTTGTGGCTTAAGCTGAGCACAAAAAATAAACAAGCGGAAACTCCGAAAGCGGGCCACAGGGCATCGGTTTTAAACAGGGGGAGCTCCGACACACTGCCGCCGATGTACCATATCACGGCAATAAGGGTTGCAGATACCATAGAGGCAAATGCGGCGCCGGAACTTGCCCGTTTCCAGAAGAAGGCGCAAAGTGTCGGCAGAAAAAGGCCTGCGGAGTTTATGGTAAAAGTGATCAAAAGGATGTTCATTATATCCTGGTTGAACCATCCGAAAAGAGCTCCTGCAATTCCCACCAGCAGAGAGGAAGCTACCCCTATACGCATCAGCTGTTTCTCGCCGACTTTGGGATTAATATAGGTCTGGTATATATCCTTTGTTATGCTTGCAGAGGCGGTGAGGACGGAAATATCCGCCGTGGACATTATGGCGCTGAGAACGCCGATGAGAATGAGCCCCTTGAGGCCATGGGGCATTATCCTTACCACCAGCTCGGCAAGAATGTTATTTGTGTCGGTGCATTCAGGAAGCAGCAGCTTCCCGGCCATGCCCAGATATGTCCCGGCTCCGGCAATCACAAGGACCGCAATTGCCGCATACACAGTACCGGCCCTGGCGGTTTTGGTGTCTTTGGCGGCAATGCAGCGGGTAAAGCTGTCCATACAGGTGAAAAAACTCATTACGGTGGAGACGAACAGGGCTATGATGGTGGACCAGCCCCAGCTGCCCAAGTTAAAATATCCTTCGGGCAGCTGGGAAAAAGAAAGAGAGGACTTGTCAAGAACCGAGGCGGTAAAGGGTATTCCCAGAACTACTACACCCAGAATAAGGAGCAGCATCTGTACGATATCCGTATATGTCACCGCCAGCAGGCCGCCTGTAGATACATAGAAGACAATGACCACAGCTGCAACCACATAGCAAAGGCCAAGACTCCAGCCGGTAAGTACATTCAGTATCGAGGCGCCGGCAACAAACTGGGCTGCCGTATAACCTATCATGGCCATGATGGTAGTTATGCTGCACATCAGGCTGTTCTTCTCGTCGTAGCGGCTGCGTATAAGCTCCGGGAAAGTTATGTTGTGAAGCACCGTGCTTACACGCTTTATTGGCTCCGCCATGACAAAGGCAAATATTATGCAGCCGGCTGCAATGGCAACTACATACCACACGGCAGTTATGCCCATTGCACAGGCGTTGGCCGAAGTACCGATTACTGCGGAGCCGCCTATCCAACCGGCCATCCACAGCGCGCCGATCTTAAAGCTGCCCATGGAACGTCCGCCCACATAATAGTCGTCGGAATTCTTCTGCATCTTCTGAGCGATAAGGCCCAGAAATATCATGCCTGCAAAATAGGCAAGGATTATTCCAATATCTAAAAGATTCATTGCTTCCCTCCTTATTTATTTTTTGCAGAGACCCTGAGTCTGTTCAGAAGTCTCTGCTGTTATCCGGATCAAATCCGGGGGATACGAGGAAGCTGTTTTAAAGCATTGCGCCTGCCCTCAGACAGTCGGCGTTTTTCGGGTTGACTTTGCCTTTTTTAGCAAAATAATGTGCCACCTGTTCTTCCAGCTCGTCCAGGGTGAAGATGCCGGTGTGCTGGGCCACGGCCCCAAGCATGACCAGATTTGCACCCTTGGGGTTGCCCAGACGTATAGCTATCTCAGACATGGGCACCCTGACAACATGTATGTCGGACCTGTAACTGCGCTGGGGGTCCACAAGAGAGTCGTTGACAAAAAGATAGCCGGAGGGCTTTATGCTGCTTTCAAATTTATCCACGGCGGGGGCGTTTAAGGCACAGACGATGTCGGGCTTTTTAGTGCAGGGGCTGGCAATTTTGCCGTCGCTTATTTTCACCGTGCAGTTTGCGGTGCCTCCCCGCATTTCAGAACCGTAGGAGGGATACCATGTCACTTCCTTGCCCAGCATCATGGCCGAATGGGCAATGATAAGCCCGGTGGTCAAAACACCTTGGCCGCCAAAGCCGGCACAGATTATTTCTACCATTATTCGACGCCTCCTTTATCTATAAAAACTCCGGTGGGGAAGTACTTGGTCATCTCGTTATGTACAAAGTCCCGGGCCTTTACAGGCGGAAGATTCAGGTTGGTGGGGCAGGGGCTCAACAGCTCCACCAGAGAGAAGCCGTCCCCTTTTAGCTGATGCTGAAAAGCGCTTTTGATGAGCTTCTTGGCCTTTATCATACCCGCAGAACCTACAAGCTCTCCCCGGGCGAGATAGGCTATGTCCATATGTTTAAGAAGCTCGACTCCGCTGAGAGTGCCGTAACGGGTGGGATCTTTGCCTTTGGGGGAGGTGGCGGTCTTTTCACCGGGAAGAGTGGTGGGGGCCATCTGTCCGCCGGTCATACCGAAAACGGAATTGTTGATAACTATGACACATATATTGTCGTTCCTCAGTGCGGCGTGAATGGTCTCCGCCATGCCTATGGAATAGGCGGCTCCGTCGCCCATGTAGGCAAGCACGGAGCTGCCGGGGCGCACATGCTTGACTCCCACCGCAGTGGGAATGTCACGGCCGTGAGCGGCCATTATAGTGTCAAATTTCCAATAATCTATATTGAAGGAACAGCAGGCGACGTCCACAACGGTCACCAGGCTGTGCTGAATACCCAGCTCTTCTGCCACCTCGCCTATAAGACGGCTGGCAAGGCCGTGACCGCAGCCGGGACAGAAGCTGGCAGAGGAGAATACTGATTCGGGAGCTTTCAGTTTCATTTATATACCCTCCTTTTCCATGAGGCTCTTGGCCTGCTCAATGATTTCCTCAGGCTCCGGCAGAGAGAAAAAGCTGCCGTGAAATCCGACGGGACAACGGCTGGAGACAGCCAGCTTCACATCATCCACCATTTGCCCCAGTATATTTATTTCTACAGTCATAAAGGCCTTTGCCTTGGGGCAGGCGTCAAAGGCTTTTACCGGGAAGGGCCAAAGGGTAATGGGCCGTATCAGCCCCAGCTTGAGTCCCTGCGCTCTTGCCATATCCACTGCTTCCCGGGAAATCCTGGAGCTGATGCCGTAGGCTACGAGAACTACGTCAGCGTCCTCCGTCATGTAGCTTTCCCAGCGCTGTTCATTGGCTTCCATTGAAGCATATTTTTCTCTTAAATACTCTACGTAGTCCGGGCGGGTATAGTAGGTGTTCTGAATCTTGCGGGGACTGTCACCGGGGAGGCAGCCACGGACAGCCCAGTCATAGCTGTCAATGTCATGCTCCGTCATGGGCGGCAGCTCCACGCCCTCCATCATCTGGCCTATGGCGGCGTCGGAAGCCACCAGCACGGGATGGCGGTATTTCTCGGCCAGCTGGAAGGCGACCTGCATCATGTCGCAGTTTTCCTGAACACTGGCTGGAGCGAGAACAATGGTGTGGTAATCGCCATGGCCGCCGCCTCTGGTGAGCTGCCAGTAGTCACCCTGGCCTTGGGCAATGTCGCCAAGACCGGTGCCGATGCGCATAACGTCAATTATGACGGCGGGAAGGTCTGCGGCAACCAGATAGGATATACCCTCCTGCTTCAGAGAAAAACCGGGTCCCGCAGAGCTGGTCAGTGCCCGGGCGCCTGCAGCCGCTGCTCCCAGCAGCATATTTACTCCTGCCAGCTCCGACTCTGTCTGAACAAAAGTGCCGCCCACTTCATCCATGCGCCAGGACAGATATTCCAAAATCTCCGTCTGGGGCGTGATGGGATAGCCGCTGTAAAACCGGCATCCGGCACGTATGGCTGCCTCAGCCAGGGCTTCGTTGCCCTTCATCAATTCTTTTGCCATTTTAGAAATCACCTCACTCAAGTATTTCAAATACGCTGTCAGGGCAAACCCTGTAGCAGGAGCCGCAGGCGATGCACAGGCTTTCATCCACCTGGACCGTGTCATAGCCCTTGTCGCTTATGTGGCCGGAGAAGCTCAGCGCCTTTCTGGGACATTCTGCTACGCAATAGCCACAGCCTTTGCAGCGGCTTATGTTGAGTTTGATCTTGCTCATAAATGTATCCCTCCAAATTAAATCTCTGCCTTGGCGGCGGAGCGATTAGCAATCTTTCTGGCCTGGAAGATAGCAAAGATTGCGGCCAGGGTACCGAGAACTGCGGTCAGTACACCGTAGACAATTATCCGGGTGTATCCGGCGTTACCGTATGCGTCTATCCAGTTGCCGAACATGGTATGCACAAACATGTCCGGAAGATATCCGATAAGGGTGGCGATAGCCACAGCCGTGGCCGAGATCTTGGTGGATATACCCAGTTCAGCCTGAATGGAGAAATAGGTGCCCTTGCACAGGAACATGGCCACACCAACCAGAAGCAGGAGCACGGCAAGCAGATAGCTGCTGGTGCCGCTGGGGAGGACCAGGAACAGACCCAGGCTTACAAGGCAGGCCAGCTGGCCTAGAACCTGCTCTTTGGAAACGGACTTAAAAACGTTGTCAGCCAGAACTCCGCCCAGAGGCCCGCCGATAAGACGGCAGCCATAGGTTCTGAGAGTACCGATGCTGGCGGCGGTAACGGCGGACATGCCAAGAACATTGGTGCTGTAGGGGGTCAGATAGCTGGCCACGGCAGAGATGGTGACGTAACACCACACGAGAATGGCCATTACCCATATGCCGGGAATCTTAAAGGCAGATATGTAATCCTTCATATTGAAGGACTGGCGCTCAGCCTTCTGGTCCACATTTGCTCCGAATTCTGCGTCTTTGGGCATCAGCAGCATAACAAGGACACCGGAAACAAGGGAGAGCAGACCCATGCACAGAAGAGCGTCCTTAAAGCCCTTTACCAGATCGGCGGAGCTGACCACGGCCATGATGCCTATCATTATGAAGCTGAGCAGGAGAGAGGCAAGACCGTTGAGAGCCTCAAAGATACCGTAAATGCGCCCTTGCTCCTCAACGCTTCCGGTCATGCGAATGCCTTTCATCATGGCGGGCCAGAAAGCAAAGCCGCCGGTGAGACCCATGAGCAGCCAAATTATAACTGCCATAGTATAGCTCTGATAAGTAAACATGAAAAGAAAACTCAATGCAGCCTGACCAAAAATGGATACAAGAAGTACAGGCTTTGGACTGAATTTATCTCCTATCCATCCGCCGGGCAGATAGGAAACGGTACAGGCTACAGCGTAATAGGTCATCAGAGAGCCAAGCTGGGCGTTGGTGCAGCCCATAGCAGCTATCATCTGATCGTAAAAGCTGGATTTCATGTAGGGCATAACATACATAAAGCCGTAAGCAATGCCCAGCGCCAGAAGAAGCAGGAATCTTTTGGTGTTTTTACTCATCGTTTTTTCCTCCCTGAATAATATTTTTTTGCCTGTTTCAAACAGGACTTGAGTACCATGTGACAAAAAAACTTGAAATATGATATAATAAATGCTAGATTATTCACGAGATATTGGTAAGACCAATTTTTGACGAAAAAATAAAACGACTGACTACGGCTTAGTGATTGTGCTAAATTGGTAAGGCCAATTTCTGCATTAATCATAGCAAATTACCGACAAGATGTAAATTTGCATTATCACAGAAATAATATAAAAATAATTGTTAATTTCACACAAAAGGGGGGATTTTGTGATTTTTCAGTCAGATATTGTTAAGGAAGCTACAAGCGCAAGAATCGTGGAACACATAGAGTCCGAGATTATTTACGGACGTTTGAGAAAAGGGGATAAGCTGCCGACGGAGCGGAAAATGGCTGAGGACATGTCCGTCAGCAGAGCCACGGTGCGAGAGGCGGTGAAAGCGCTTGAAACAATGGGTATACTTGTCTCGGTACAGGGCAGCGGAAACTATATTACCCAGACACCGGAAACCACTGTGGACAGAACCCTGTGCGCCCTTTTTGCCCTTAATGACGGGACAATGGAGAACTTGCTTGAACTGCGGGGGATACTGGAGTCTCAGGCCTTCAGAGACATTGTGGCCTATGCCTCCGATGAGGAGATAGAAAGCATAGCCGAAAAGGCCGACTATAATTATCTTGATCCCTCTCTGGAAAGACAAAACAGCAATGACCACGGGTTTCATCTGGCCATGATTCAGCTGAGCAGGAATACATTGGTAAAATATCTTTACACCACACTGTCTGCTTTAACAAAGGTCTATAGGGGCCGTGTCCTTGCTGCTACGCTAAGCCTGGACGAGGGGTATATAACTCAGCGGGATCATCAACGTATAGTCAACTGCCTGAAAAACAGAGATGCCGACGGTGCGGTCAAGGCCCTGAAAGAGCATCTTGCCATTACACCCAAGTATATGGAGATCATGCCGGACGCTCCGGAAAATGCAGTTAAGTGAATGTAAGCTAAGCTGGATATGGATTCTGGCTGCCGGATTCCGGAACCGCCATGCCTTTAAACTATTCGGTGTCAAACCGGAAGGTTTTTATAAATTTGAATAACAATAATTAAAAAACAGCACCCCTCTTGCCGGACATTTGAGCCAATGTCTGACAAGAGGGGTGCTTTTGTGCTCGTTTCCTTTGCAGGTTCCTCATATTGTTTTTTCACAGGCGACTATACTAAATCAGTGCATTTTACCGTTTCAGATTTTATATTCAAAATCATGCATTGAAAGGTAAATAATAACTGTATTAAATTAGAATTTTTGTAAAATTTATTTTTTTAAACTAATTATAATTTTATTGTCTACCAATTATTCCATGAATCATGCTAATTATTCCTTTTTTTACTCCACATATAAAAGAGTGTGATATCATAATTGTCATATGACTTTTATGCTGTAGAGCCAAATAAAGTGAAAAAAACAGAATAATGTAAAACATTTTAGCACTTGAATAAATAAAAGATTCAGTAGTTTTTAATAATAAAATACTTATTAAAAATGATTTTAATTTTGAAAAAACATCTTACTGCTTTGGCAGCCATGTTCGGACAAGTCTGGAAAGATTCTGCATCGATGGAAAAAGTTATAAACTATGATTACAGTTTAATGAATTGACCAGTAAAGTTGCCTGCTATGCTGCCACGCACATATAGGGGGAGCCGGTAAAATTGAATGAACAAGCCAATTTAGCCCTGCAATATTTTTTTAATGCCCTATATACTGCAATGTGGTTTGCGGTGCTGAATCTGAGCCTTACAAAACGCTACAGCCGTAAAATAACTTATTTGATACAGGCATTATGGTTTTTACTGTACAGGTTTGTAACCGTAGTTTTGCCTTTCATGGCGAAGAGCCGCGTCGTAGTTTTTATTGCAATGTTTTTTGCAGTAGCTTTGGTATGCTATAAGGATGCCTGGACAAAGGTGATATTCTATTCTGCCGTAGTATATGTGGTGGTAATAGCAAACGAACTTATTGGGGCTGGCTTGTATTTTCCCGAAGAGATTATGCAGGGAAATATGGATGCCCTGAAAGTTTCGCAGCTTGTAGAATTTTGGGGGATATACCTTAGTACCGGTGCGCTTTTGTTTTTCCTCCTTTACATTTTTCTCAACAGACACAATTTTGATTTGAGCACCGGGGACTGGAGCCTGTTTACCCTGTTTCCCCTGAGCCAATATGTACTTTTGTACGGTTGGCTGGATTCGCTTCGCCTTTCCGAAGGATGGGGAAAAACTATCTTTTTTATAGTTGTAACATTTATATGCATTTTTGCCGATATAGGACTCTTTATAGCAGTAATACGTCTTGCACAGAGGGCCCAGCTGGCGGCGGAGAACGACGTGCTGGTAGCCCAAATAGACGCTCAGGAAAAGCATTATCAGGCTCTGACTGCTCAATATGAAAACATTCGAAAAATGCGCCACGACATCGCCAACCACATCGGTGCAATGAAGAGCCTCCTTGCTTCCGGCCACAGCAGTGATGCTCAGGAGTATCTGGAAGAATTGATTTCTAATCCCCTGGATTCTACTCTTGGCATGTGCAAGAACCCGGTTGTGGATTCTTTCCTGCGCAATAAAATTGAGGAAGCTCGCACTGCCGGAGTCGATGTAAAGGTGAACATAGAACTGGAAGCGGACATCCCTGTGTCCAATGTGGATTTGATTAGAATATTTGGAAATCTTATTGACAACTCTCTTGAAGCATGTAAAGACATAAAAAACCCTAAAATGTCAATTGTGTGCAGTAAGACCCACGGCTGCCTTGTGATAATAACGAGAAACCCTGTGGGACCGGAAAAACCCGGGAAAAGCCGTAAAATCCCCGGACTTGACAGGGGCATAGGAAAACTTGTGCTTTCGGACGTGGCGAAAAAATATAATGGAAGCATTAGGTTCAGCAAAAATGAAAACATTTTTACAACAGAACTTATTATTGGGATAGGAGCATAAATGAAATGCTGCACACTGCAATATGCGATGACAATGAAATACACCTGAAAAATATAGCAAAGAGCTTTGTAGAATCATGCAGGGACTATTCTCCGGAGCTGACGCTCTTTTCCAGCGGCCAGGAACTGATCGATGCAGTGGAAAACGGTTATCAGCCGGACATACTGCTTCTTGATATCGTGCTGAAGGATGATAACGGCATTTGTGTTGCAAAAAAGATTAATATACTTTGTCCCTGGTGCGGCATTATTTTTCTTACCTCTTATATTTCATATGCTCCGGATGTTTACGAAACACGGCATAGCTATTTTATACTCAAGTCCCAGTTTAGAGAGCGTATAAAATCTGCCGTTGCTAAGGCAATTTCGGCTGTAGAATCCAGAAAATATATCTCATTTGCCGAACGGAACACAACTGTTATACTCCCGGCCTATGAGATACTGTACATGGAACGTAGTCTTAAGAAAACGATTATATATCATGAAACCGGCAAGCAATATGAGACATACGAAAAACCAACGGCTATATTAAAAGATTTAAATCGTACCCTGTTTGTACAGTGCCACCAAAGTTTTTTTGTGAATATGGAAAAAGTAAGCGCAATGTACACTGACTATTTCATGATGAACAACGGCTGCCAGGTGCCCATCAGCAGAAGCAGACGGAGGGAAACAAAGGAGATATTCCACTCTTTTGTCAGCAACTCAATAAAGAAGAATATGGATGAATAATTAAAAATAAACATCCAAGGATGTATGCAAAGTGATGTGTTTCCTCCATGGACGGCAGCGAGAAATTTTTTTGTGTACATACTATTAATATCAAACACTGGATACTATCGGACTTGTAAAAACATGAAATGAGGCACCCATATTAGGGTGCCTCATAAATCATATAAACTATACTTTATTTCTCTTCAACATGGAAAATAAAGCTGAAATAAAATGCTGGAAAAAGAAAACTTACAGTATCAGACCGTGGCTTTCCTGCAGCACCTGACGGTTATAAAGGCCATTATTATAAGGATTATTGGGGAGAAGATCAGAGCCTGATCTGCGGAACCTCCAAAGCCCTCAATAAGGGCGATGAAGGGAGTGCTGAGGAAGGCCCCCAGGTTTACGCCGGACTCGGTAATGCCGGTGGCCAGGAAAACGTCTTCTTTTCTGACTTGACCGTTAAAGGCATTGATGCAGCCGGGAATAATGCCGGTGGAAGTGAGGCCGCTGAGTACCAGCCAGATGCAAACCATAGCAAAGCTCCGGGCAAAGTAGAGACCGATAATGCTGACTGCAACACCCAGGAGAAAAAGACCCAGGGTGCGGTGCTTGAATATCTTTTCCAGAGCTCCGAAGACCACGCCGCCAACTATAGTGGCAACGCTGTAAAACACCATTGCGGTGCCTACATCCACGGCTGTACCCATGCCCCGGTTTACAATAATGGGGGAGATCAGGAGGAATATGGGATAATATGAAAGCATGTACACGCCCACGATAACGGTGAAAACCCACACATTTCCGGGAAGCCTACTGATGCTCTCGCCAAGGGAGCTGCCCTTAGCCAGGCTGCTTTCGCTGCCGCCGATGGCGGAAAAGTCGGCCTTGTCCACGGGGAAGTTCTGGCAGAGGAAGAGAACAATGAAGAAGGGAATAAAGCTCCACAGATAAATGTAGAAGCTGTAGTTCCACTGAATTTCACACAGTCTTCCGACGACTACCTGCGCTACCATATTCATGCTGTACTGGGCAGCAACAGCCCAGCCCATGGCGTGGGTACGAAGATTTTCGTTTTCCACAAGTTTGAAGCTCATGGATATGCCTATGCCCTGCATGAGGCCGTAGCCTATGCCGAAAGCAAAACGGCCGATAAACATTACGGCAATGCTGTTTTCGCCGGCCAAAGCGGGGAGTATACCGCCGGTGGCATGAAGGCCTATGCCGATGAGGATCATGGTCTTAAGCGGTATTACCCGGTTTACAAGAAGCCCTGCTACCAGCGTAAACACCACAGCGCAGAGATTAGGGATATTATTTACCAGAGTTATCACCCAATAGGGGACATCGGGAAATGTCTGGGCAATATTTGCCAGGGCGGAGGAACACCATTCGGCACCGCCGGCAGCACTGTTTGCAAAGAGAAGGACTATTATACCTATAATGTTTCGCCTTTTTGTTGTTTTATCCATAAAATCACAACCAATCGTTATTTTAGTGACGATCAAGACCTTGTTTTATGGCCTGCCGCATAAGCGGCGGGCCATAAAATTTTCTGTGGACTCAGGCTTTGGAACCTGCGCGGTTGACGATAGTAACAGCTACTGCAACCAGTACGCAGAGTACTGCACAGGCAATGGAAGCAAAGAGAAAACGGAAGTCAGAAGCGCTGCTGAATACGGAGGCGGCGGAGGTGTAGATTATTGCGGAGAGGACGGTACCGATCTGACCGGCCATATGGGCTACGGCGCAGCCTGCGGTGGCGGACTCAACGGTGTTGCAGTTGGTGCAGCCCAGCAGTGCGGTGGGCATTGCAAAGCCCATGGACAAGCCGGTGACCAGAGCGCCCACGAATACCATAACCAGGGAGCTAGCCATGTATACGATGAAGAAACCTACAGTGAGGAGCAGGAAAGCGCAGCAGAAGGTGTAATCGTGAAGCTTGCGCTCGGTGGGGCTGAAGAGGGGACCGGCCAGCATGCCGCCCACCAGGAAGATGCTCATTGCGGTTCCGGTCATGGCAGAGGAACCAAGATTACGGTCATTTATAATAAAGGATACGTTGGAGCCGAAGACGGTATAGGAGGTGATGAACACGAAGATAATGCCGCCGTACAGCCAGGTCTTCTTGGAAATGTTCAGGTGACCCCCGGACTTCTTGTCAGCCTTTGCAGCGGGCTTATCCTTGGGTAGGTAGATGCAGCCGAGCACCAGGGGGATGAGGCCAAAGAGGTAAGCCAGGTAAGTGTAATGCCAGTTGATAGCAGCCAGCATGCCGCCTACAAAGGTGAGGTAGATGCCGCCGCCGTTGGTGAAGGTGTTCTGAATGCCCATGATTGCGCCGCGCTGGGATTCATCGTAGTTCTCGGCAATAATGCCGTTGGAGGTAGGCATCAGAAGACCGAAGCCCAGGCCCAGGACTATCTGCCAGGCGTAAAGCTGGAGTATGCTTCCATGGAAGAAGAAGCCCAGAAATGCTATGGCTGCATAGCAGCCCACGCCGACCTGGCAAAGGACTTTCTTGGAGACCTTGGTGGCAAGCAGAGTAGAGATGAGGCAGCCGATGAGCATGGCAAAGCCGGGGAAGTTGGACATGGTCTGGATAAGGGTAGCCGGTGCATCAGGGAAGGAGGCCTGAATGGAAGCCAGAGCGGGCTGGAGCCCCATACCGCCCATCTCCAGAGCGGAGATAAAGAGTATGGCCAGGGTCATCATTTTTTTGTTTTTAACTTTTCCTACGTTTTCCACAACACATTCCTCTTTTCTATAAGTTGTTTTAAACATCCAGAGCCATATTAAAGGCAATCTGGTTTGCGTTCTTAATGTTCTTCACCTCGTTGCAGTCGCCAACGGCAATCACATCGGGGATAAGCTGGCGCAGCTGGTTGAGCAGCTTGTCGTTTTTCTTCATGCCGAAGGCGGCAACCACATCGGTGCAGGGGAGAGTGGTCTTTTCTCCGGCCTGGCTTTCAATGACGACGCCCTCATCAGTAAAGGCAGTGACACGGCTGGAACCTATAAGCTTTACGCCGTTCTTCTCCAGCAGCTGAAGCAGAATGCCTCTGGGGGCGGGGGAATGGTCCTTGGCAAATTCCTCTACCGGAATCATGTCAACAACGGTGACCTTTTTGCCCTCGTTGGACAGTTCCAGTGCGGACTCCATACCGGACAGACCGCCGCCGCAGACCACCACGGTGTCTCCCACCTGGACTCTGCCGGTGTCCACGTCCAGAACATGGTGGATGTTCTCCCTGTCTATACCGGGGATAGGGGGCATGAATCTGTCGGCGCCGGTGGCTACAAAGACTACATCGGGATTAAGGGACAGGACATTCTCCACAGTGGCAGGCGTATTGAGCAGGATCTTGGCGCCGCACTTCATAGTGCTGCTCATAAGCCACTTGAGATGGCGGCGCATGTCAAACTTGAAGCTGAGACAGCTTATCTCGTGGAGTCTGCCGCCCAGCTTGTCGCTGCTTTCCATGAGGGTTACGTCGTGACCGCGTTCTACCAGAGTCTTGGCGGCCATACAGCCGGCAACGCCGCCGCCTATGACCAGAACCTTCTTGCTCTTCCTGGCCGGGCCTATTTCTCCCAGCTCGGCCTCACGGCCCAGGATGGGATTGGTGGCGCAGCGGAGGTGAACTATGTCGGCGGGGGCGCACTCATGGCAGCGTAAGCAGGGGCGGGTGTCCTCTTCACAGCCATGCCAGGCGTTGTACAGGGTCTTGGGATCGCACATCAGCTGGCGGGCCATGGCCACCATGTCCGCTTTGCCGGAGGCGATGATCTCCTCGGCCTCCTCAATGGTGGTTATGCTGCCCACTACGGTGACGGGTATCTTTACCCCCGGGTCAGCCTTAACTGCCGCCGCCCATTTAACATTGTGGCAATGGGGGAGATAGAAGGGGGGCATGGTGTAGGGCATGTAGCGGGGCTCGACTATAAGGCCCTGGGAGACGTGAACAGTGTCTATGTACTGCTGAGCCAGCTTTATGAAAGCTATGGTCTCGTCTATCTGCATGCCGCCGGGTATCAGCTCGTCGCCGCTGATACGCATGTCTATGCAGAGCTTGCGGCCCACACGCTCACGTATGGCCTTCAGGACCTGAAGGGGAAAGCGGCAGCGGTTTTCGAAAGAGCCGCCATAGATATCGCTGCGCTGGTTGAACTTTGGGGAGAGGAACTGGGCGATAAGGTTACCGTGGGCGGCATGGACCATGACCATATCGAAGTTGGCCTTCATCAGCCGCTCGGCCACGTCGCAGTACTCGCCGATGATGGTCTGCATGTCATCCTCGTTCATCTCACGTATATCTGTGGCCCCGCCTTCTACAGGAATGGGAGAGGGAGCTATGGCCATCTGACCGGGGCGAAACTCCTTGGGCGCCGAACGTCCGGCATGTACTAACTCTACGGAGAGCTTGGCGCCGTATCTATGGACAGCTTCGCTTAGGCGGCGCAGATCGGTTATATTGTCGTCGCTGGTCACATCCAGAGCACCGAAAAAGTCAACGCCGTTAATGTGGTCTATGGGGGTGGAGCCGATGGTTATTACGCCCACACCGGTGCGGGCCTGGGATTTCACATAGCCCAGAAGCTCGCTGGACACTCCGCCGCTGGGGGTGGAGAGGCTGCTGACCATAGGGGAGAACTGGATACGGTTTTTAACCGTCATGTTGCCGATGCGTATGGGCTCAAAAACGTGGGTGTATTTATTGAAGCTAGTCATATGTACTCCTTAGATGCGTCCAATGTCTCTGGCTGCGTAGTATGCCTGGCTGGTAGCCTGGTAAATGGTAGCGGGGGTGCCGCAGTCGCCCACTATGTAAAACTCGGGGGCGCAGAAGCGGAACTTTTCCGTTTCGTCTGCCAGAGGCCGCTGGCCTACTGCATAGATAACGGTGTCGGCCTTGTAGAAGGTGTCGCCCTGGGCGCTGCGGCCCAGCACACCCTCCTCGGTAATTTCCACAGGGCTGGTGGACATGGCGGTGTTGATCTTCAGTATCTTTATCTGCTCGTTGACAGCTTGGCCGTGGAGGCCGTTGGCGCCGAACTTTATCTCCTCATGGCGGTGCATGAGGGTCACGTCACGGCCGTTCTGGGCCAGGTGGATGGCCAGCTCGGAACCCACAAGACCGCCGCCAATGACCACAACCTTTTGACCGATTTCATCCACATGAGTGTAGGCATACTCGGCGTTCATTACGTTCTTTCCGTCCCAGCCGGGGATGTAGGTGGGAATTGCGGGAGTGGAGCCCAGGCAGGCAATAACGGCGTCGGGCTCCAGGGAAGAGACCAGCTCCGGTGTGGCTTGGGTGTTGAGCCGCACGTCGATATCAGGGTTGTTCATGCAGCGGTCAGACTGTCTCTGGATATACTGCTTGAGTTTGGCCTTGAAGGAGACTTCGTCCTCAATAAGCAGAACGCCGCCCAGCCTGTCGGCCTTCTCCAGCAGAGTTACCTTGTGGCCACGCTTGGCGCAGTCCAGAGCAGCTTCCATGCCGCCGATGCCGCCGCCGATGACAACTACCTTGCACTTGCGATTTGCAGGAATGTCGTATTTGTTTTCCAGCTCACGGCCTATGATGGGGTTGATGGCGCAGCCATACTGGCCGGTGGTTATCAGCTGGCTGAAGCAGGTGTAGCAGCGCAGACACTCGTTGATGTCACAGTCTTTGCCGGCACGGGCCTTGTTGGGCATGTCGGGGTCGGCGATAAGGCCGCGGGCTATCTCAAGGACATCCACAACGCCGTCGGCCACCAGCTTGTCCATCATGGCGGGCTCGTTGAAAGCACCGACGCTGGCAACGGGGGTCTTGACGTGCTTCTTTATCTCGGCGGCAAAACGGAGGTTTGCTCCGTCGGGAAGAAACATGGAGGGGTGCATGACCACGAAGGACTCTATGACCTCATGGTTGCCGCAGGAGCAGTGGATGATATCACAGTGTCCGTCCATGGCCTTGGCAATCTCAATGCCGGTGTCAATGTGATAGCCTACGGAGTTTACTTCATCTGCACTGATACGGAAATCTATGAGGAAGTCCTTGCCGCAGACCACCTTGATACGGTCGCAGACCATTACGGCGAAGCGGGCCCGGTTCTCAGGGCTGCCGCCCCACTTGTCGGTGCGGTGGTTCACCAGAGGGGAGAGGAACTGGTTGAGCAGCCAGCCGTGGCCGCCGTGGAGCAGTACCATTCTGAAGCCGGCTTTCTGGACCCGGAGAGCGGCCTGAGCATACTGCTCGATTATCTGGTAGATGACTTCCTCGGGCATTTCAGGAATAAGGGCACCGGCCAGGCGGGCGCCGGCCTTGGTGCCGGAAACTTTGGTCTCGCTGGGAGCCCAGATCTGATGGCCTTCAACGAAGGACTGGCTGGAGAACATGCCGGCGTGCATCAGCTCGATGGAGGGAACTGCGCCGTGTTTTGCAATGGCATCGGCCACAGTGGCCAGGGGGGAGACGCATTCGTCGGTGTCCAGAGCCAGGTACTTGGGGATGTCCACACCGTGCTGGGAGTCGATATAAGCTTCGCCTACATGTACAACAGCGGCACCGCCCCTGGCCTTTGCCTCGTAGTAAGCCATGAGGGGCTCAGTAGCTATATTCTCCCGGGTCAGGTCGCAGTAGCCGGTGGGAGCGGCAAAGATGCGGTTTCTGAGAATTACTTTCCCCAGCTTGAGGGGACTGAACAAATTGGGATACTTGATTTTGTACATAATTCCTGTTCCTGCTTAAAGCAGCCTCCTGTCAGTTTTTTTGATTCATTTCGCTTTCATTTTCCTTGGATGTCACAAATATAACAGGATTGCTAACTATTTAACAGCAATAAAAAAAGCACTGGTCACAACCAAAGGTTGTGACCAGTGCTTTGACAATAAACTTTTGAATTGAAAGGGGATAGCGGCATGGGTTGCCGTTCAGTACCATTTCTTCATATTTTCAATAAAAATCTCTGTAGATTTACTAAGTTTTCTCCCTTTACGAGTACATATTCCAATATAGTAGCTCCACTCCCAACAGGTATCGGGAATGATTTTAATACCATCTATCTGCTTATTCCTGTTACCTACATAAAAACCGATACCCACATTATTGCGGCAAAGTTCTTTTATCATGTTCATGTCCTGGCTCATTATTGCAAACTTTGGTTCGAACCCGGCTTTTCGGCAGCGCTCATAGAAAACGATGTGCCCCTTGTTGTTTGCGCCGAAGCCCATAAACAACTCGTCTTTAAGCTGGCCCAGGTCCAGGGACTCGGAATTTGCCAGGGGATGTTTGTCGCTGAGCATATAGAAGGTGTTCTCTTTATGCAGGTGATGTATGGTGATCTGGGTCTCGTCCACAGGCATGATGCAAAAGGCCACATCAACAAGCCCGGAGATCAGGGCCTGATCCAGCTCATAGTCGCTGTATTCGCTCATGCGCATGATGAACTTTGGATTGGAACGGCTGAAACCGGCCACAAGTTCTGTGGGCAAGATATTGATAAAGCCGTGGGATATGCCTACACTCAGGTATCCGTTATTTGTGTTTTTCAACATGTTCAGCTCATTGATGGAGACGTGCCAGTTGCGTACCATTTCCTTTGCATAGGGCAGAAAGCACTGGGCATAATCCGTGAGCTGAAGGGAAGAAGACGATCTCTGAAACAGAGCTACGCCCAGTTCCTCTTCCAGGCGCTTGATGCTCTTGCTCATGCCCTGCTGGGAAATATACTGACTTGCAGCAGCCTTGGTAAAGCTCATGTATCTGCAAACTTCAACAAAATATTCAAGCTGTTTAATGTCCATGCGTTATCCTTTTTGGTAAAACAGATTCACGGCAGCCACGGTATGGGCATGTTTTATGAAGCCTAAAACAATAGAGAGTATAATTCAAAAATAAATAATTATCAATAGTATAACGGCAGATATTGACTGATAATTCACAGGGCTTCAAATCTGTTTCCGGAAAAAGAATGTAATGTACAGTAAGGACGATAGTGTTACAGGATAAGGTTTGTTTACATCATGAATTGCTGAGGACAACATTTTTTATTTCACCAAGGTTAAGTATCAGTTCGGTTTTAAATATACTGTCTTTTTCATCGAAACTGAGATTACCACCATATTTTTCAGCAATGTCCGAGAGCACACGCTGACCTATACCTCTTTCAAGACCGGCAATGCGGCGGCCTTTTACATTGCTGGAATGGTTAACCGGGTTCATGGTTCTGATAATGAGACAACCCCGGGCCCTGCTGCAGCTAAGGGAAATTTTCGGTGATGCACTTTGAGAGCAGGCCTCCAGCGCATTATCAAGCATGTTGCCGAAAATACGGATAAGGTCCACGTTGGAGACAGGGACATTTGCGGGCAAATCAATTGCTGCTTCAATTTCCACACCAGAATTTCTAGCGGCACTTATCCTGTTGTGAAGAAAAGCATCTACAACCGGGTGCTCGCACATACCCAGAGTGGAGTCGACAGGAGTTGAATTAAGTTCTTGAAGATACTCTTTAGCCTCCGCATTACGGCCGGAGGCCATCAAACTTTCCATGGCGTTCAAATGGTTTGCGATATCATGACGCATACGCCGAATGCTCTCATATTGTGAGGTGAGATCCCTATAATGCTGTTCCTGGGAATCCACCTGTGCGGCAAGCATGCTGTTTTCGGCAGCCAGCTGAGTTCGCTGGGCAATGCGCATGACAGCCGCAAATAAGCCGATGTCTGAAACAATACAAGCACATATAGCAATGACGAGAAAAATTGCTCTGCTGTCATTGCCTGCCTGGCGTATAGAATCGAACCATCCATACATAAGGACGTACTGACTGAAGGGGAAAAGGGCAAACATCCCCCAATCTGCGGCCTTTAGACGGTATCTCTGTCTGTTGAGAAACAGGTATAGCAGAAGATAAAGGATTGCCGCAGTAGCAGCAGAAATGCTCATAAACTTAAGAAAAACCGGTGTGCTCATTTCCAGGGAATTACCCATTAAAGCTTCCTCCGGATAGTAAAGACCGGCGCCAATTATCTCATTTGTAATAATTGTGAGGTAGACCATGGTAGAGGAGAAGAAAACCTTGGTCCAGTGATCTTTGTAAAGAAATAATGCAGCTGCGATAAAAATTACAATAGAATACACCAAGCGCACTTCGGACAGAAAGGGAAGAGCTCTGGACCCCCAAAAAAATAGGGGGAACCATAAACATTGCAGGAAGAATGTCATTTGGCGGCTGTAGCGCTTGGTTAAGGTGAAATTCAGTACGCCGAACCACATTGACACATACAATATATCAAAAAATATTTGAAACATATAGTTGACGCTTATGTTCATTTCTGCACCTTCCCTTTATTTTGATTTTAGAGTTTTCTTTTTCCCAGGATGTAAATGCACATTTTTGTTTTATAAATAGTAAAAAACATAATATATTTAATTTTATATTATAAAACATTAATTTGTAAAGGGATAATGTTGAAACAGAATGGAACGAGCAGTTAATCAATTTACTATTCCTGAATCTAAATCGGAAATTACAATCACATGTATTGGATTTTCCGTTTTATCAAACAGAGAACGTGTTACCGATATTCGTTTGACGTATACCGTTACCTGAATAGCGGGAGAGCTTTCTAATAGTGCGATAAGCTGTCAGATATTTACTATGTAGCCACAAAGCAAGTGCGGGATGATCTGTGCAGTGATTTTAATCTCAGCATCCAAAGTAATTATGATGTATACTGTGTGAGTGATACATAATTTGAGCCCGTGACATATTGTCACGGGCTCAAATTACTATGCACTTATTTAAAAATTAATTACCTTCATTTAACAACTGCCTTTTAACATAATATTTCGCAAATAAGCCGTATCAATAGAAAAGTAATATTTACTGTCCTTTCAGATTTAGGTGTTTTCCTTAATATAGCTAAATGCAGCACGCTCACTAGCTCTGCATTATAGGCATACTTTGCGGCTGCGTAAATCATTATGTTGCAATGAGATTAATTGCTTATACTGCTCCTGAAACTCAACATTTCCGCAGATTATATATTTGCTCTACCAGGATAGTATGACTATAACAACAAATCAAGAGCACAACATATAGAGCTTTTAACAGAGCACCGTTTTAGCACTATATGTTGTGCAAGGAGGAAAAGAAATCAAAAAGAAATTATATTAGCAACTATGATCTTTTAAAATAAAATTTTAAAATTCTCCCTCAGAGATGTCGCTGCATGCATCCTATAAATATGATCTAATTGCTTTTTCAGTAGTAAGGTAAGCCTCTTTTATGAGTGAGTCGCTACTTTGCTGCCAGTATTCTGGACGCACAGTTTCAATAGAGATCATCCCGTCATAGCCGGTAGATTGTATGGCTGACATATATGCGTCCAAATTAATAACGCCTGTATCGCAGAAACGCCTATCGCTTTGGCTTATCATGCTTAGGTCAGCATCATCCGCATTATTAATGTGGACGGCAAATATTTTATCCTGAGGAAGCTTTGTAATTGGAGAGAAATCATTGGATTTATCATACTGAAAAATATTATATTCGGGTCAATCCCAAATTCTGTGTAAAGTCCATTTCAGGTGCGAATAGAGCGAAATTTATTTACGGCGGCAGCGGGCT
>CALWYF010000035.1 GCA_944385705.1 uncultured Oscillospiraceae bacterium
TGTTCTCCAAAAACGAGCTGGGCACGTTCTTGTCCAGGGGCCGGGGGTCGGCGGTGAACTTCTGCCCGGCGGTGAGTCCGGCGGAGATGAGCTGGTCATACATGTCGTAGACCGGGGCCATGACCTTTAATCCGAAGCTTATGACCGTGTGGCCGTACTTGCTTGTGACAGGCACCATGCGCTCGGCTCCAAAGGTCTCTCCGTACATCACCAGGGTCTTGACCACCTTGGCCATCACTTCGCCCTTGGCTCCGTCCAGCAGCGCCTGCTGCTCGGCTGTAAGTTGCATGCTATCACTGCCTTTCATAGTTTAAATTTTTTCACTGTCTAAAGTTTATCATTTAAGCTTGTAAAAGTCAATCAAGGTCTGCCTCCGCCTTACAGGCAGAAGAAAAAATTTTGTAAATTCAATAAAAACACGGCTGAAACCCTTGCAATCCGTACATAATTCTGGTATTATATCAAGGCATTTCGCACGGGAGTGGACTTTCCCCCATGTGGTCCCGGTTTCGGGGCTTGGTGGAGGGGTTGAAGCTCCCGGAGGAAAATAACAAAATTTGGAGGAAATCAAATGTCAGTAGTATCCATGAAGCAGCTGCTGGAAGCCGGTGTCCACTTCGGTCACCAGACCCGCCGCTGGAACCCCAAGATGGCCGAGTACATTTACTGCGAGCGTAACGGCATCTACATCATCGACCTTGCAAAGACTGTGAAGAAGCTGGAAGAGGCTTACGACTTCGTCCGTGACCTGGCTGCCAACGGCCAGTCCATCCTCTTTGTGGGCACCAAGAAGCAGGCCACCGATTCCGTCAAGGAAGAGGCCAGCCGCGTGGGCATGCACTATGTTAACGCCCGTTGGCTTGGCGGCATGCTCACCAACTTCAAGACCATGCGCACCCGTGTGGACCGCCTGGCCCAGCTCAAGAAGATGCAGGAGGACGGCACCTTTGACATGCTGCCCAAGAAGGAAGTCATGAAGCACCTGGGAGAGATGGCCAAGCTGGAGAAGTACCTGGGCGGCGTCAAGGACATGAAGAAGCTCCCCGGCGCTCTGTTCGTGGTTGACTCCCGCAAGGAGCACAACGCCATTGCCGAGGCCCGCAAGCTCCACATCCCCATCGTGGCTATCGTTGACACCAACTGCGACCCCGATGAAGTGGATTACGTCATCCCCGCAAACGACGACGCTATCCGTGCTATCCGCCTGATCGCCGCCACCATGGCCAACGCCGTGCAGGAAGGCCGTCAGGGTGCTGATGCCGAAGCCGAGACCGAGACTGCCGCTGAGGCTGAGACCGAGGCCGCCGCTCCCGCAGAGGAATAATATAACGGAATCCTGGGGCGTCGGCGCCTTCGCCCGCGCCCCTTTTCTTGAGATTATTTACAGGAGGAATAATTAAAATGGCATTTACTGCTCAGGATGTTAAGACTCTCCGTGAGATGACCAATGTTGGCATGATGGACTGCAAGAAGGCCCTCACCGAGACCGACGGCGATATGGACAAGGCCGTTGAGTGGCTGCGTGAGAAGGGTCTGGCCAAGGCCGCCAAGAAGGCCGGCCGCATTGCCGCCGAAGGTATGGCCTATGCTGAGGTCTGCCCCGAGTGCGGCGTGGGCGCCATTGTCGAAGTCAACTGCGAGACCGACTTCTGCGCCAAGAGCGACCTGTTCGTGGCCTTCGTCAAGGACATCTGCAAGGTAGTTTTGAAGGACAACCCCGCCGACGTGGCCGCCCTGATGAACTGCAAGTACCCCGGCAGCGAGCTCACCGTGGCTGAGACCCTCCCCGAGAAGGTCATGTCCATCGGCGAGAACCTGCAGATCCGCCGCTTTGCCCGCTTCGACAAGAATACCTCCGTGGCCTACGTCCATGCCGGCGGCAAAATCGGCGTGCTGGTGAACCTGGCCGTTGAAGGCGGCATCGACGCCACCGAGATCGGCAAGGATGTTGCCATGCAGATCGCCGCTCTCAATCCCCGTTTCTGGGACAAGAGCATGGTCACCCAGGATGTCCTGGATGAGGAGAAGAAGATAGCTCTGGCCCTTATGGACCAAGACCCCAAGATGGCCTCCAAGCCCCAGCAGGTTAAGGAGAAGATCGTCCTGGGTAAGATGAACAAGTTCTACGAAGAGAACTGCCTGCTGCAGCAGGAGTTCGTCAAGGACAATTCCATGACCGTGGAGAAGTACATCGCCAGCGCTGCCAAGGCTCTGGGCGGCTCCGTGAAGTTTGTGGACGCCGTTCGCTTCATGAAGGGCGAGGGCATCGAGAAGAAGGAAGAGGACTTCGCCGCCGAAGTGGCCGCTCAGATGAACATGAGCAAGTAAGGCTTTACTCTTTCGGAATCTTTTGTGCTTAAGTTAAAATCCGGTCTGGCAATGCCAGACCGGATTTTTTGTATGCCTCAATCTGCCCCCATTATATTTTCAGATTTTTTAACGGCGAAGCCAGCCACTCAGGCAGCAGTAAGCCCGCAGCAGGATTTTTCGATTCTGCTGCGGGCTCTTTTGGTTTTGCAGGAGGATAAGTATCAGGTATTAGAACCCAGAGAGTCTCAGAGCTTTATCTGGTAAGCAGCGCCGCTGGTCTCCATCTCCTGTATCTGCTCGGGAGTGTAGCCCAACTCGGCAAGGATGCTCTCGGTCTGCTCGCCGGTCATGGGTCCCCGGACAAACTCGGGAATACCCATCTTCTCGCTGGTCATAGAGGGGCGGATAAGGGTGGTCTTGTGGCCGTTGGGGTAGGATACGTCGAAGGCGTACTCATTGGCATAGGCCTGCTCGTTCTTCACGAAATCGCCGTAGTGGGCCATAATGTCGTGGGTCAAATCCAGATCGGTGAATATCTTGTCCCACTCTGCGGCAGTCTTGGAGGCAAATATGCTCTCGCACTCCTTCATAAGGTAGGCACGGACACTGAAATCGCTCTGGCCCTTGGTAGTGCCGTAGATCTCATGGTGGGCCCACTCAGGCTTGCCTATGGCATTTGCAAAGCCGGCCCACTGGGCCTCTATATTCACCACGGCGCACATGATCCAGTTGCCGTCCTTGCACTTGAAGGGAGCGCTGCCGGGGGTGCAGGTGTCACGTCTGCGGGGCATGGTCCACTTGTACTGGGGCAGGCAGCCTATGTTGTAGTTGCTGGTGCACCAGAGGCCCATGCCGTAGAGGGAATTCTCCACATAGTCACCCAGGCCAGTCTCCTTTTTCTTGTAAAGGGCGCAGACAACAGCGTAGGCAAGACCCAGACCGGTTATGAAGTCACCGGCGCCGTTGGAGCCGAACACTGGATAGCTGTTGTCGGTCTCGATCATCATGTCGGCGTTAAAGCCGGAGCTGACCCAGAAGGATATGGTATCCTGGCCCGGATCGTTGCGCCGGGGTCCCTTGCGGCCGTAAGAGGTGATCTGGGCCATGATAAGTCCGGGGTACTTCTCCTTGAGAGAATCGTAGTCCAAGCCGTTCTTGTCCAGAGCCTTCTGACGGTTGTTGGTGACAAAGACATCGGCAGTAGCCAGCAGCTTGTGAAACGCCTCCATGCCTTCGGGCTTGGTGATGTCCAGAGAGATGCAGCGCTTGCCTGCGTTCAGGTCATCGTAAAGGGGGTTGCAGTCCTGAGTGGCGGGCATACCCATGGTGGGAGGATAGAAGCGGAAGGTATCACCGGATTTTTTCTCCACCTTGATAACGTCTGCGCCCCAGTCTGCCAGGTAGCGGCAGCAGGACGGACCTGCCATCATGAAAGACAGCTCAACGACCTTGACCCCGGCCAGGGGTTTGTAATTTGCCATAATCGGTTCCTCCAATTTGAAGATTTATTTTTGCTGTTGTTAATAAAAGACTTCTGTATGCTGCGGATCACTTGCCCTTGTGCTCTCCGCTGAAGGACTCCATCTGCTTTGCGCTGAGCCCGGGAATAGGCATGGTAAAGACTTCATTGACATAGGTGTAATCGAAGTAGCCCATCCTGCCCAGGGGCTTTATCTTGAGGAAGTCTATCCTGCCGTCGAGGGTCAAGACCTCGTCGGCAATGTGCACCTCCAGCACCTTGCCCAGGACCATGTCTATCACGCCGCGGTTGGAGCGGCTGGGGATGTGTATGGTCTGAAAATACTCGCACTCGAACTGTATGGGGGATTCGGCAACACGCTTGCAGGGGACCTGGATGCAGTCTGCCTTGGTGAGCCCGGCTGCCTCAAACTCATCCTGATTCTTGGCGGGAACAGCGGTGATGTTCATCTGCTCCCTCAGCTCATAGGGGACAATATTATATACAAAGTATCCTGTCTCCTCGATATTGTTCAGGGTGTCCTTGCGGGTGGCATTCTCCTCGGTGCCGCCGTGCTGGAAGGAGATCATCACCATGGGAGGGTCAAAGCTGAGATTGTTGAACTGGCTGAAGGGAGCAAGGTTGTCTCTGCCGTCCTTGCCCACGGTGGATATCCAAGCAATGGGTCTGGGGCCAACACAGGCCTTGAAGGGATCGGATTTAAGGCCGTGGTTGTTTAATTTGGCATCATAATGCATAGGGTTTCCTCCTCATGTATTTTCTTTAAAGCTGCTTCACAGATCCTTGTGGGTAGCTTCCAGCTTCAGTGATTCGGGGCTCATATAGCTGTAGCCGCCGGGGATGGGGTTTTTCATCATGCTCTGGGGACGCATCTCCCACAGGTCGGTGACAGAGGTGTAGTCTGCGTAGCCCAATCTTGCCAGAGGGCGGAGCTTGAGGATGTCCAGCTTTCCGTTGGGCAGGACATAGTTTTCATCAATGTGTATGCATACCACCTTGCCGATGACCAGATGGGAAGCGCTCTTCCAGTCGGCGCCGGGCAGAACCACGGTGGTGACATACTGGCACTCCAGCTGGACAGGGGATTCCTTTACCCTTTTGGCCAGCACAATATTGCTGTCCACCTTGGTGAGACCTGCTTTTTCAAACTCATCCACATCGGAGGGATAACTCAGAGAGCTTACATTCATTGCCTCCCGCAGGTCATAGGTAACCATGTTGTGGACAAAGCAGCCGGTCTCTTCCGCGTTCACAACGGAGTCCTTCTTCTTCCCCTCTGCATTTAGCTGAGCCGCGAACAGGACATGGGGATGATTGAAGCCCACGTTGGTGAACTGGCTGAAGGGGGCCAGGTTGTCAACGCCTTCCTTGCTCACAGTGGATATCCAGGCAATGGGGCGGGGAACTGCAACAGATTTGAAGGGGTCCATTCCTCCCAGCAGGGAAAAGTCCTTTTCATTGCAAATTTCAAAATCCAGCATGACTTCTTTTCCTTTCTATTTGTAATAATATCTTTTTAAAGACAAATTTTACGGGAACGACAACATATGCTATTTTTTCGTTATCTGCGCACCGGCCCCGGGCCCGCCTCAGGCCTGCGCATTTTTCAGGGCCTGGATCATTTCCTGGCAGACTTCATCCATGTCTCCCACTATGCCGTAATCGCAGTAGTTGAAGATGGCTGCATTCTCATCCCTGTTGACTGCAATGAAGAGCTCCGCATCCACGCCTGTGACGTGGTTCACAGCCCCGGAGACTCCGAAACAGATGTAGAGCTTGGGTTTTATCATTACCCCGGACTGTCCCACCTGGAGCCGGTATGGCAGCAGCTCCCTGTCCACAACGGGGCGGGTAGCCGCCAGCTTTGCCCCCAGAAGAGCGGCCAGCTCCCTGTACATTGGCAGGCTCTCATCCTTGAGCCCGTCGCCCACGCACACCACACGCTGAGCGGTGGATATATCCAGCTCCGGGTCTGCCTCGTTGGCCTTGTAGGCCAGCAGCTTTGTAGGAATATCCTCGGGGAGGGTGGAGATTTTTTCCCGGATGATCTGGATATGTTCCCGCTTTCCTGCGGGCGCATATTTGAAGGTGCCTGGGCGTATGGTGCCCACCTGAGGGCGGAGCTCCGGGATGGTTATAACCGCCATAATCTTTCCCCCGGCGGCAGGCTCTACAAACTCTATATCCCGGGTCTGGGGGTTGTATATCAATTCTGTGGCATCGCTGGTACAGCCGGTCTCAAGACGAGCTGCAAAGTGAGGTGCAAAGTCCCGTCCGTTTACGCTGGCGCCTACAAACACGGCGGAGGGCCTGTATTTTTCGCAGAGTTCCACATACAGGTTGGAATAGGCCTGGGTGCTGTATCTGTCGTAGCCCTGGCCGGATACCAGGATGAGCTTGTCTATGCCGCAGTCGCTCAGCTTATCCAGCTGTTCCTGCTCCAGTTCCCCCGGCACAACGGCCACAAGACCATCGCCGGACTGGTCGCACAGCTTACGCACCTGGCAGCACAGTTCCAATGAAACAGGATGGATAGTTTTCCCATCGTGCTCGACATGTACCCACATGTCTTTATAAGCATCTTTGTTCATTCATCCATCTCCTTTACTCTGCAATGATTTGAAGCAGCTTGGCCACATTGGCCTGGGTGCTGCCCTCGTTCAGAATCACACCGGGCTCCGGCAGGACCGGGGGAAACATGCGGGGCACTTTTGTGGGAGAACCCGGGTCACCTATTCTGGTCCTGTCAAGCTCCGGAATATCCATAGAGCTGATAAGACTTATCTGGGCTTTCTTTGCCGCCAGCTTTCCTTTCAGGTTGGGTATCCTGGTGGGGTAGTTGGTTTTTTCCATAGTGAATACCACCGGCATGCGAACCTCCAGGGTCTCCACTCCGTCCTCCAGCTCCCTGTCCACGATAAGGCTGCCCTTATCCTGGTCCAGCTCCTTTATCAGCAGGGCGGAGCTGACAAAAGCAGCGTCAAAGCGCTGCGCCAGCTGGGCGCCCATCTGTCCGGTGGCTCCGTCCAGAGTCTCCTTGCCGCAGAAGATCAGGTCAAAGTGGCCCAGGGTCTCTGCCGCCGAGCGTATGGTATAGCTGGTTGCCAGGGTGTCCGCATTGCCGAAGGCCTTGTCGCTGATAAGGACGGCCTTGTCGGCTCCTACTGCCAGGCACTCCCTGAGCACCGCCTCCGCCGCCGGGGGGCCCATGCTTATGACCGTTACCTGGCCGCCGTAAGTCTCTTTTATCTTGAGGGCAGCAGAGAGGGCGTTGGAGTCCTGTGGGTTGAGCATTGAAGGCACACCCGCCCGAATCAGGCTCCCGGTCTCCGGGTCCATGCGCATCTGATTTACATCAGGCACCTGCTTTACACAGCAAAGGATATTCAGCATTGCTCTACCACCTTCCCGGGATTCAGAATACCCCGAGGATCAAGCTTTGCCTTTGCCTGGAGCATCTGCTGATATCCCTCGGCATCGGAACTCTTGAACCAGTCGATATTTGCATATCCAACTCCGTATTCTGCCGTGGCGCTGCCGCCAAGCTCAAGGCACTTGCTGCGCACTGCCTTGGCAAAGGCCGCTGCCCTGTCCCGGAACTCGTCCTTGCTCATATCCGAGACTCCATGGAAATGCACGCCGCCGCAGGGTACGTGGGAATAGGCCATTACCTTGTATCCGCCCTCTTCACCCAGGCTCTTGGCGTAGTTTATAAGGGCGCTCAGCTGCAGGGAAGGCACAGAGACATTGACCTCCACCTGGGCGACGGCCGACTCCATGGAGTTGTGGAAAGCGTCGTGGGCTGCCCAAAACTCCCGCTTCATGCTGATGCTGTCGCCCACCAGGATGTCCAGGCACTCCAGCTCCTCGGCATACTCAGCAAACTGCTCCATGAGCTCCTCAACGGCATCTTCGTCCTCGGCCTCCAGGCTGAGCATCAGGGTGGCCGCAACGGGACAGCCGTCTATCTCCAGGGGGAACACCGGATTGCCGGTGACCTTTCCGGAAAATTCCACTATCTCTCCGTCCATGTACTCCATAACGGCGGGGGCAAAGTCGGCCTGAGCTATCTTCTCCGCAGCAGCCAGTGCAGTGTCGCTGTCTGCAAAGGGCAGCAGGAGGATGACATCGGCTCCGGGGGCTTTCACCAGCTTCAGGCTCAGCCTGGTTATGACCGCCAGGGTGCCTTCACTTCCCAGGACCTGGCGCAGATCCTCCCGGGCGCTGAGGGTAGTCACAGTACCGTCGGCCAGGACCAGCTCTGCGTCAAGCACGTAGTCGCAGCTGCGGCCGTATTTACCGGCGCATGGGCCGGAGGCATTGGTGGATACGTTGCCGCCTATGGTGGCGGTCTTTTCGCCGGGGTCGGGGGGGTAATACAGGCCGTGGCTCTCCGCCTCGGCTTTCACGTCCTGAAGCAGGACGCCGGGCTGAAGAGTCATGGTCATGGCTTCCTCGTCCACGGATATTATCTTGTTCATCTCTTTGAGGGAGAGCACAATGCCGCCCTTTACCGGCACGGAGGCTCCGGCACGTCCGGTGCCTGCGCCGCGCACGGTCACGCTCAGTCCCTCTTCGCTGCAAAGCTTCATCAGCTGGGAAACCTGCTGGGTGCTTTCCGCCTCACATACGGCCTCGGGGGCGTAAGGCCGGGCATCGGGAAGTTCGTCATGGCAGTAATCGGCGCCTATCTGTTCTCCAAGGAGGACTTTGAGCCCCGGTATCTGCTGCAGTTTGCTGATAGTTTCATTAGTCATTTGTGAAACATCTCCTGTGAAAAAATGTTGACCGATATGGGATGTGACGCAAATCACATCGAAACATAGCTGTATTTTCAATCAGCGCAAGTTATCACTTATTTTCACAACCGGCCATATGCATATATGGCCGGTTGCCTTTTCCTGGAATATCAGTCTTTGTAGCAGTTCTTCACTGCGGTGAGAGTTTCGTTGGCCTCTCTGACCATGTCGTCGATGATCTCCTTTACGCTCTTCACATCGTGGATGAGGCCCATGCCCATGGAGGTGCAGAAAGTGGCGCTGCCCACATCGCCGGAAATGAAGGCTGCTCTGGTGAGAGAGCCGCTGATAACGGGGAACTGCTCCTTGAGTATCTGCTCGGGAGTGTAGCCGGCCTTCAGGCCGCGGTCCTCGATCTCGTTTGCCAGCATGGCGGCATTGTTCTTGGTGATACGCATCATGCTGCCCACGACCCGCTGGGCCAGGACGGTGTCCTTCTCAGTGTGGTCGATGATCCACTGCTGGTGGTTGTGGCTGATGGGGCATTCGGTGCTGTTGACGAAGCGGGTGCCCATTGCCACGCCGGCAGCGCCAAGGCAGAGGGCGGCGGCAAGGCCGTGTCCGTCGGCGCAGCCGCCGGCGGCTACCACGGGGATCTTCATGTCCGCTGCGCAGCGGCGGGCTATGACATAGGTGCCCACGCCGTCGGCAGAGGGATGTCCGCCGGCCTCGTAGCCTGCGATGATGACACCGTCAACGCCCTTGCGCTCCATGCTCATGGAGACCTTGTAGTTGGGGCACTTGTGGAAGTGGATGAGGTTTGCAGCCTTGATGTCGGGCATGTATGGCACGGGGCTCTCGGCAGAGGTCTCGATGGCGGCAACATGCTTCTCGCCGCAGAGCTTGATGGCTGCACGGATCATTTCGTCATTGACACGCTGGGATGGAGCCAGGGAGATGTTCACGATATAGGGCTTGCTGGTGAGGGAGTTCATCTCGTCCAGAGCGTCGGCAAACTCCTCCAGAGTGGGCCAGCAGGTCAGGTTGATGGTGCCGATACCGCCGGCGTTGGAGACGGCAGCTGCAAGCTTGGGAACGGCCAGCCACTGCATGCCGCTCTGGATGATGGGGTACTCGATGCCCAGAAGTCTGGTAAGTTTGGTGTCGATCATTGTTGTTTCTCCTTTTTTATTGCTTTAATATTTTTCTTTTCAGGTAGTGATCAGAGCTTGGGAGCGTCGGCGAAGAGGTAGTAGGTGATGTGGGCGGTAGCCACGTGGTTGCCCTCCATATCGTACATGGGGACATCCAGGGGATATCTGCCCTTGCCCCGCTGGTCGATTGGAGCAATCTTCTCCGCAGCTTCTTCCTCGGACATGCTCATGTCTATGACCAGGTCGGTCTTGGCAGGACGGAGGTAATCGATGGAAACATTGGAGATTATGGGGACATAGTTCTTCTTCTCGGCATAGGCGGCAAATATCAGGCTGGCGCCGGCTGACTCGGCAAAGACAAAGTAGCTGCCTGCATAGACGATGCCCACATGGTTCATGTGCATTTCTTTAACTGGGAGAACGAAGCGGACGTGGCCCTTCTCGATGACCTCGGGGACAACGCCGGCGGCGCTGAGATAGGGGATCTTGCAGTTGTGGACAAAGTTATATTTCTTCTCTTCGTAGATATCCATAATCACACCTCAATTAAAACGATTCAGCTGGGACCGGCACTGGTCCATCATGCGCTCAATGAGTTCCTTTACGGTGGGCACGTCCTTGATAAGGCCGATATCCTCGCCTATGCAGAGGGAGCCCTCGTCCAGATCGGTACCGCCCTGGGTGAACTTGCGGGTGCGGTAGCCTGCCACATAGGGGGCAACCTTTTCAAAGGGTTCGCCGGCAGCTTCAAGGGCAACCACGTCCTTCATCAGACCGTTGAGAACAAAGCGGGTGTCGTTCTTGTAGGGGTGCAGTCCGATGTAGGTGTCCAGCTCGCCGTACTTGTCGGCCAGGGTCTGCTTGACCTCGCTGCTGGCGGGGCACTCTTCGGTCATGAAGAAGCGGGTCCCCACATAGACGCCTTCGGCGCCCAGCATGAGGGCGGCAGCCATGCTGCGGCCGTCGCATACGCCGCCGGCGGTGATGACGGGGATGGAGAGAGCGTCCACAGCGCTGGGGGTGAGCACCATGGTGCCGGTATTGAAAGCGCCGATATGTCCGGCGGCTTCATAGCCGTCAATGACCACCATGTCGCAGCCTATGGACTGGGCCTTCAGGGCATGCTTTACCGCCACGCACTTGTGGATGACGGTCATGCCGGCAGCCTTCATCTCTTCAATGTACTCGGTGGGGGCCCGGCCGGCGGTCTCCATGATCTTCACGCCTTCCTCGGCGCACACCTTGATGTGCTCGTGATATCCCACGGCGTTAAGGGAGGGAAACAGGGAGATGTTTACGGCAAAGGGCTTGCTGGTGAGGGTCTTGCAGCGCTTGATCTCGGTGCGCAGGTCCTCGGCAGAGGCGAAGCTGGCTGAGGATATTACCCCCAGGCCACCGGCATTGGACACGGCAGATGCAAGGTCCGCAGTAGCAAACCACTGCATGCAGCCCTGAATGATGGGGTATTCGATTCCCAACATCTCGGTTACTTTTGTTTTGATCTGCATTTTTTCCTCCTTGAGACTGTTGTTTATTTATTTGCCAAAGCTTCCATCAGCTTGGGAAGAAGCTTGTTCAAATCGCCAACTATACCAAAATCGCAGCCCTTGAAGATGGGGGCGTGCTCATCCTTGTTCACGGCAAAGATCAGCCCTGCCTGGTCGCAGCCGGCAGTGTGCTGGATCTGGCCGGAGATACCCAGGGCAAAATACACCTCGGGACGTACCGTAACACCGGACACGCCTATATATCTGCTGGTGGGCAGCAGGTGATCTTCTTCCGCCACCGGGCGGGTGCAGCCCAGCTCGGCCTCCATTGCGGAAGCGAACTTTTCCGCCAGGGCCAGGGATTCGGCGTCCTTCACGCCTCTGCCCACACCCACTACTCTTCTGGCAGCGGCCAGGTTGGTGCGCTGCACCAGCTTCTCTTTCCGCTCCAGGGTGCTGATGCCGGAGCTCAGAGGAGAGAGCAGCTCCGGCTCTGAAGCCTCTTTTTCCTCTGCCGCCGGGAACATCCCGGCTCCCACACATATCACACCGCAGCTTCCGCTCTCCTCGGTGAGAGCTGCAAAGCCGCCGTAGCTCAGCTTCTTTGTCACTATGCCCTTTTCACCGGCAGATATCTGGAAAGCGTCGGTCTGCACGCCCACACCCAGCACGGCAGCGGCTATGCCTGCCATGAGCCTGCCGTTGCGGCACTGCTCGGCAAGGACCAGCTGATAGCCCTGTTCCTTTATCAGGGCCGCTATGGCGGTGGAATAGGCCGTGACGGACTGCTCCCGATCAGCCAGAGCGTACACCTTGTCCACACCTTCGGCGGACACGGGAGCCCCCAGGCATACCAGGCTCAGCTCCTGGGCAAATTCCTTGCCGGCAGAGCCCAGCTCCAGAGCGGCAAGTCTGGACTGGGCAATGATCAAACATTTATTGAATTTATTCATACTCTCACCTCACAGCTTTCTGAGCCAGGCCACGGCGGCGGCAAGGCCTTCCTCGTCATCGGAGACGATCTGGCATTTTCTGGCCGTCTTGTCCACGACCTTCAGGCTCAGCTGGGAGACCTTTCTGTCTCCGTCGGCCTGGTAGCCCTCCAGAGGCTCGATGGTGCTGGGCTTCTTGCCGGCCTTGAGTATCTCTTTCATGGAGGCAAGGCGGGGCACGCAGCTGTCGCTGGTGACGGACACCGCTGCCGGCAGGGACACCTTCAGCACTTCGGTGCAGTCCTCCAGATTTCTCTCCACCAGCAGGCCGTCGCCGTCAGCTTCTACACGGCTTGCTGCGTTCACGGTGTTCCAGCCCAGCAGAGCGCCGGTCATGTTTCCCACCTGCTGGGAATACAGGTCTCCGGAGCCTTCGCCGAAGAACACTGCGTCCACATCTCCTATCTTCTTTATGGCCTCGGCCAGGACCTGAGCGGTGGCCAAACTGTCGGCATTGGCCAGCTTTTCGCTCTTAACAGCCAGCAGTTCCTGAGGGCCGCGGGCCAGAATGGATTTCTTCAGCTTGGAGTTTTCCACTACGGCGTCGCCGACGGTGAGGGCTATGAGGACATTTTCCGGGGAGGCCTCGGTGAGCTTTGCGGCAGTCTCCACTGCCCGCAGGTCATACTGGCCTATCTCCCATTCACAGCCGCCAAAGTCCAGGCTCTTGTCGCCCCCTACGCCAATGCTGCTCTCATTGGGGACCAGCTTGTAGCAAACTACATATTTCAAAGACTGCACTTCTCCTTTCTGCTGCTTCCGACCTCTCACGGCCTGAAGCTCACTTGAATAGTTCCTTTATCTTTTCCCTGGACACTTTACCGCTGCCGGTGAGGGGCAGGGCATCCAGAAAGACTATCTTCTTGGGTTTCTTGAAGCTGCCCAGATGCTTTCGGCAATGCTCCATGATGTCCTTGTCGCTGATTTGGGAACCGGGCTTTTTCACCACGGCGGCCACTATGATCTCACCCCAGACCGGATCGGGGACTCCGGCTACGGAGACTTCCCGTACTTCCGGATACATGGTCATGATGCACTTCTCTATCTCGGCGGGAAAAACATTTTCACCGCCGGTTATTATCATGGAGCTCTTCCTGTCCGTGAGGTAAAGATACCCTTCCTCGCTCATGTAGCCGATGTCTCCGGAGTGATACCATCCGTCCACGATGACCTGCTTCGTGAGCTCCGGCATGCCCAGATAACCTTTCATCAGGGTCTCCGCCTTGATCACTATCTCGCCTATCCGGCCCGCAGGGACTTCCTTTCCCTTATCATCCACTATGCGCAGGCTCACCCCCACCATGGGGCGGCCCACGGACCCCAGAAGATGCTCACGCTGATGGTCCTCAGGCAGCAGGGCCGTTACGGTGCCGTAGGTCTCCGTCATACCGTAGCCCTGATGGAACTTGCAGTCGAATATCTTTTGGCAGCGCTTCATAAGGGAAGTGTTCATAGGTGAAGCGCCGTAGCTTATGATCCGAAGCGTGTGGTCGCTTATGCCGTGTACCTCCGCATAGCTCACCAGGCGCTCTATAACCGTAGGCACAAGGGTTACTCTGGTCGCATACTCCTCTTCCATAACCTTGAGAAGCCGTCCGCAGTTTCTCAGGCACTCCAGGGGGCAGAGTATCAGCGTTCCGCCCACGCAGAAGCAGGCCATTACCGAAAGGCTTATGGAGTGGCATATGGGTGAGACGCACATAAAGCGCTCATCATGGCTCCAGCGGGCGCATACCACGGTGTTATACACCTGGGTGATAAGAGCCTTGTTGGATATGAGCACACCCTTTGCCCTGCCGGTGGTGCCGCTGGTAAAGAGTATCATGCCCGTATCCCCGTCCAGAGCCTCTTCAAAGTCTACTTCCGGGCTGCCGGTCCCCCGAAAGCTGTCATAATCCGCGGGGGCCTGAGGGTCCTCCAGAATACTGATTATACGCAGCCCTTTTCCGCCGCAATTTTCACGGAGATAATCCGCCTTGTCCTTTTCCGTATTGGACAGGAACAGGACTTTGGCGCCGGCTTCGTCGGCCATGTCCGCCGTTACCTCCGAGGACAGCCTCCAGTTTATCAGGCAGGGTATCGCAGCTATCATGGAGCAGCCGAAAATTATCTCCAGATATTCCACGCAGTTCCTGGCTGCAATGCAGACGCATTCGCCCTTGCCTATGCCCAGTTTGCGCAGAGCCGAAGCGCAGCGGCAGGCATTGCTGTAAAGTTCGCTGTAGGACAAATGCCTGTCCCTGTATATCAGTGCGGTTTTTTGCGGAAAAAGCCGGGCAGAATTAACAAGAAAATCTTTCAGGTTCATATCCGTTTCCTCTCAAAGTTCTCTTTGTTATCGTTTGCCGGTGCCTCCTTGTCTTACTGGGTTCCGGCCTCGTTGCTTATGAGAGCTCTGGCAACGGAGTGGACCATTATTTCTTCGGTACCGGCATAGATGCGGGCCCCTCTCTGGTCTCTCCACAGTCTTGCAATACGGGTGTCGTTGGTGTATCCTATACCTCCCAGGACCTGAATGGCGTCGTCCAGGACCTCAAAGGCCGCCTGGCCGGTATAGCGCTTGAGCATGGAGGCGTCCAGCATGATGGACTGGCCTACGGATTTCTTCCATGCGGTCCTGAGCAGCATATTGTACATGTTGTCGCACTTGATTTTCATGTCCACCAGCTTCTGCTGGATGATCTGAAAGCTGCCTATGGTCTTGCCGAACTGTATGCGCTGGGAGGCATAAACTGCAGCATCATGATATGCGGCCATGGCATAACCCACGTTGGAAACGCAGGTGAGCAGGCGCTCGGTCTCAAAGTTTTTCAGCAGCTGATAAAAGCCCTTGCCCTTAACACCAACAAGGGCGGATTCTTCCACCTCCACGTTGTCCAGATAGACCTCGCAGGTTGGCATGCAGTGGCAGCCTATCTTGTCCAGCACATGGATGCTGACTCCCGGCGTGAGATTGCCCTCCTCGTCTCTCAGAGGTATGAGATACCAGCTCATGTCCTTCTTGGGCTTGTCCAGGACTTCGTACTCCCTGGCTACGCACATCATGTATCTTGACACGGTGGCATAGGTGTTGAAGGTCTTGTGGCCGGTGATGTAGACTTTACCGTCCCGGTGCTCCGCCTTGGTGGACATTGCGGAATTGTCGGAGCCGGCCTGGGGCTCGGTGAAGCCCATGGTATATGCCTTGCGGCCCTCCAGCACCTCATGGATTATCAGCTCCTGCTGCTCCTTGGTCCCGTAGGTGAGGATATTGTCTATCTCCAGAGCACCGCCGGGAAGAGTGAGGGCGGGCCAGCCGTACTCGTAGAACTTCAGCTTCATCAGCACGGAGGAGACAAGGTCAAGATCAGACCCGCCGTATTCTTCCGGGCAGTCCAGAAGATGGAATCCCTCCTCACAGAAGTCGCGGCAAGCCTTTTCGGGATACTTTCTCTCCCGGTCACACTCTTTGAAGTAGTCGTCATAATTGCCGCGTTTCATAAACTCCTCTACCTGCTCAATAAGCAGCTCCTGCTCTTCAGTGAGGGAAAAATCAATCATTGGAAAACATCTCCTTTTTATTTTTGATCCGGCCGCCCTGCTCTCCTGCCGGCGGCTTTCGAAGAGAGTGGATTTTAAGAACAACTCCAGATTGATATAATAATATCAATTGCGTGCCCCGTTTGTTAGGTATGTGACAGACAAATTTTGACGTTTTTTTTAGATTCTTTTGTCCGCTGAGGACTATGAATTTATGGTCATTTTGTTATAATATTTTTTATTTCAGCCTGCGCTCAGTGGTTATTTTACCCACGGATAAAAACGGGCTGAAAATGGGAGGTAAAAATGCTCTACAACATGGAAATGATATCCCAGTTCCTGTCTGGCTTTGAGCTGGAATCCCAACTGGGGGAGGACAAGCTGCAAATACTCTCCATAGCCCTTGGGGATGCCACGGAGGACCCCGCTGTCCTCAGCATTTACAGCCAGGGCGAGGATGTGATATGTGAGAATACCAGCAACAAGATAAGGGTTCTGCACAGCGAATTGAAAGACGTGGTAAATGCGGTGGTCCGGCGTATTGAATTTTACAATGACTGGGAGCGGCGGGCGCTGAGCGCAGTGGCCACAGGGAAGCCTCTCTCCCAGTATCTGGCCCTTCTCAGCGAGCTGTTCCCCGGATATACGGTAAAGTTTCTGGACGCTCTGGGCAGGATACATTACTCCACAGATGAGACCGAGAGTCTGCCCAAGGCTATGGACCCTCTCTATATGACACTGATCAGGAACATCCCGGCTTGTCACCGCATCTCTCTGGGTATTACCGGGATAACCGTGTTCTGGTCCTCCTATTTCAAGAGGCATTACTTGTACGGCAATTTTGTTTTTCCCGACAGTTCCTTTGTCATTTTCTCCATTTTCCCCTCCCAGGGGGACAGTAAGCCCCTGGGGGATTTTCAGCTGCATCTGGGACAGTTTGCCCAGGGCATCTTCCAATGTGCAAATGTCTCCGGGCTGGACCAGACCGGCCTGATGATGAACAGGAATTTTATCATGCACCTGCTGGACGGCCAGGAGATCTCGCAGCAGGATTTTCAGGATTTTGAGAAGGCTCTGGGCTGGTCGGTTTCAGACGGAGCATATTTCGTGCTGATAGAAAACCATCCAAAAGACGGTTTTGCGGCCAGGGCCCTGCCCTACACCCTCTCTACCCGTCTGCCCTTCTCTTTTGCCTTCAATTACAACGATGCCATAGTGTGTCTTATCTCCGAGTGCGACTTCAAATATGGCTGCAGAGTGCTGCAGGATCTGCTGGCTCCCGTAGGCTTTAACGGCGGAGTCTCCCTGCCTTTTACCTCCTGGCATGAGATCCCCAACGCCTACCTTCAGGCAAAAATATCTCTGAAGCACAAGGGCCAATCTGAGACCAATCTGCTTTTATGCAGCGACTTTTTATGGGATTGTTATGTGGAGCGTTTTCGCTCTGAAGGCTGTGAGCAGCTGAGGCATCCGGCTATAGATGCCCTGTTGCACAGCCCCGGAGGCGGAGAGCAGCTGCTGGATACGTTCTATTGGTATCTGAAAAATAACTGCAGCCTTGCCGCTACAGCGGAAAAGCTGGACATTCACATCAACACGCTGAAATACCGCATGAACAAGATCCGGGACATTATACATTTCGACCCCCAGAACTACGAAAGCCGCATGGCCTTTCTTGTCTCCTACGATGTGATGCACATGAAAAAACTTTAGAGACGGAATTCCCCTGGCTTTCTTCCTCCAAAACATGCTCCAAACAAATACAGGCGGCAAGAGCCAAACAGCGTTGAACGCCAAGAAGAGGCCCCGCAAGAATTCCTTGCGGGGCCTCTTCTTGGCCTTGCTTCTATATTATTTACTGGTCTGTGTTGTCTCCACTGTGCAAAGGCGGAAACTTCCGGCCGTTTATCATCTCCAGAATCTTGAAGGATATCAGCAGCCTCAGCCGCACATCCGGCTCATCCATGTCTACGCCCAGGATATCGGAGATCTTGCTGATCCTGTATATGACGCTGTTTCTGTGCATGTGCAGCAGCCTTGCCGTCACAGACAGGTTCCTCTCCGACATCAGGTAGCAGCGCAGGAGGTTCAGGTTGTTGAAGCTGCCTTCGTCCTTGTTTTCCAAAAGGTGGAGCTTTTGGACGAACATGTCGTTTATGCCAAACCTGGATGAGTAGCTGTCTATCATATCGTATATATAGTATTCGGAATAAAAGTACAGCTTTTCATCACCTGCAACCATTTTCCCGTATTTTGCCGCCGAGCAGGCCTGTTTATAGGCCACATCCAGTTTGAACAGGTTGTCCACTTCCGGTGAAAAACCCAGGTAGCCGTTGCAAACTGAGAGTATGCCGGAGAGCTTATCCGCAGTCTCATCCATGCTCTTGAGAATGTTGCTGTGTGAGACGCTGCCCTTCATCAGCAGCAGGATGGAGTCGTGATAACGCATGATCCTGTACACGGAATTGCCCAGCACGGAGCGCACCCGCCACAGGACATAGTCGGCCTGGTCCCGGGAATAGGCCTCCCATTGGATAAGCCCCACCCGGTAAGGCTCATTCAGGGGCAGTTGCAGCTGCTTTGCCCTGTCGCTGAGGTAGGCTCTGTCCTCATTGGTGTGAAGCAGGATGTCATCCATAAACATCTCCAAAGCCGACGGCATCTGCTCCCCCGGCTTCAGCTGGCTTTTGATGTAGTCCTGCACCAGAGCGGAATAGTAGCGGAAAATATCCAGCAGGCCCTGGGTGGGCTCAGTCGCCACAAAATAGACGGTAAAGAAGGCGGCCTGCTTCATTGAGGAGGGAAAGGCGATCAGGAAAAAGGAGCAGCCCATATACGTGGGGGGATCTACCCGCATTGCCTCCCTGTAGTCCTCCCTGTGCAAAGGATAGCCCATGCGGGACATAATGTCCGACTCCTCCTGAGTAAGATAACCCCTCTGAAGCAGCCTGTTGACCCGCTCATTATAAGCGGTGGAGTCCATGCTCCTGCCCACCACGTTGAAGGACACGCTGAGAAGCACAAGGGGATTTTCTCCAAAAATGTCGGCGCCGGCCTCTATGAGGTTCTGTATCGGTTCCCGGGAAGCAATGATGGTTTTTATCTTGTTTTCCCAGCTGTTCAGGCGGAAGAGGCCTTTAAGCAGTTTGTTGGCCACCTGGAAGAAGTCGATATCCTCCGGGAACAGAAGCAGGCTGAGCTTGCGGCGGCTAAGCAGCTCCCCGGCAAATTCCTCGCTGCCCTGGCACAGTATGCAGATCCCGTCCATCTCCGGGCATTCCATTTGCCCCAGCTGTTCGGCTGTTGAAATATAAAGGACAGCGGGAGAAAAACTGCCGCTGTCTCCGGAGAGGAACTCTGCCCTTTCAAAGGAAAATGCTGCATTTTCCGCTATGTATTCTGTGATCTGATACTGGGACAGTATATCGCAAACCATAGATTTTGTAATGGTCATCATCTATTCCTCGTTATGAATTTTCGATAGAAATTTTTATTTTTCTTCTCTGATAGACATTTTAACCAGAGATCTGCAAAATATCAACCGTTTTTTTGGACTGATTGATGTTTAATTTTCTAACAGCACTTGTTAATATTTAATCAACATTCAAAAATTGTCCATCTATACACCGGCAGCACGTATAGGAGAGCAATTGCAGGGAATGTAGAAAAGAGAATAAAAAGAAGGAGTTTCATTATGATTAGTATTATCGGAATCATACTTGGCCTTGCAGTCTTTATATGGCTTGCCTATAAAGGCTTCAACACGATCTTTGTTTCCGTAATTGCAGCAGCTGTTGTTGCAATTTTCGGAGGTCTGAATCCTTTCACTGCACTTACTGACGCATTCATGCCCAAGGTGACAGGCTTCCTGTCCGGATATTTCCTGCTCTTCCTGTTCAGTGGCCTGTTTGCAAAGGTCATGGGCGACTCTGCCGCCGCAGCTTCCATTGCCGTCAAAGTTGCCCGTCAGGTAAGAAAGGCAAAGAATCCCCTTACTGCCAAGTTCTTTGCCGTTGCCAGCATTCCTTTCGTCCAGCTGATCCTCACCTACGGCGGCGTTAACGTTTTCGTCTCCGTGTTCATAGTGGTGGCTCTGGCCCGCGCACTGTTCAAAGAGATGGATGTTCCCTGGTGGCTGTACAGCTGCTCCTCTCTCGGTTCCTCCACCGTTACCATCGGCATGCTCCCCGGCACTCCCCAGATGCAGAACCTGATTCCCTGTGAATATTTCGGCACTACCGCCATGGCTGCCCCGGGTCTGGGTATTTTGTGCGGTGTCATAAGCCTCATCCTGGGCGGCCTGTACATCTACTACCAGGTCTGCCGCACCAGCAAGAAGGGCGAGGGCTTCCTGCCCACCGGCGCCGAGATAAGCAAAGAGAAGCTGGTTGAGCCCACCGTTGAAAACGAGAAGCCCCTGTGGTCCTGCCTTGTCCCCATGATAGTCGTTATCATTGTGCTTAACGTGATAAAGCTGTCCGCCATCATCGCCCTGTTCTCCGGCACTGTCGTCGGCTATGTGATCTACTCCATTCTGGAGAAGAAGCCCATGAACATTAAGGCCCTGCTGGCCGGCTCCATCCCCATGGCCGTTATGCCTCTGATCACCGTCTGCTGCGCTTCCGGTTTCGGCGGCGTGGTGGCAGCCGTCCCCGGCTTCAACGCCATCGTGGACAGCCTCTACTCCCTGGGCGTCAATGCCTTCACCATCGTGCTCATCACCAACGTCTGCGCCGGTATCTGCGGCTCTTCCTCCTCCGGTATGAACATCGCCCTCCAGAACTTCGGAGACATGTTCGTTGCCACCGGAATCCCCGGTGCACAGCTCCACAGGCTCGTTACCATGTCTTCTATAGGTCTGGATACTCTGCCCCACAGCGCCGGTATTATCACCTCCCTGTCCACCACAAAGCTCACTCACAAGCAGGCCTATATCAATATGTTCATTCTTACTGTTGTACTGACCATCGTAATGGCTTGCTTTGCAGCTCTTCTTATCAGCTTGGGTATCTATTTCTAAGCCTGCCATATCCGCTCAAGCATAAACAGATACATACTTTGGCTTGGCCATTCAGTGCGGAGCAGTTGATCAGAAAAAAGATAACAGTATAAACTATTTGCTGAGGAGAAGTACAATGATCAAAACGAGACTTACTGAGCTTGTAGGCATCAAGTACCCCATAATTCAGGCCGGCATGGGTCCTTTCCCCGTAACCAGCCTGTGCATTGCCGCGGCAAATGCCGGCTGCCTCGGTCTGTGCAGCACCTTCGGTACTACATCTCGCAAATCCAATCCCGTTGTTTTTGAAGATTTCTGCCGGCAGGCACATGCCGACTACAGCGATGACGATGTGACTATCTTCAAAAAGATGTTCACCCGCATTTTCAACGAGACCAAGGAAGGTGCAGTTTTCGGCGCAAACGTCATGGTGTCCGCCGAGGTCAAGGAAAATGCCATGAACGTCATGAAGGCGATCAAAGAGGTCCGCAAGGACCCGGAGATGGCCAAGCGCTTCAAGGTCCTTGTGACCACCGCCGGTGACCCCGTGCCCTGGGCCGGCTTCGTAAAAGAGCAGGGTATGATATGGATGCATGTGTTCCCCGGCGTACGCACTGCGGCGCGCTGCAAGAAAGCCGGCGTACAGGTGCTGATAGCTTCCGGCCATGAGGGCGGCTTCCACACCGCCTGGCAGCCGGTACACAGCATGACTCTTCTGCCCGATATCGTTGAAAAGTTCTCCGACGAGAACACCTTGGTATGCGGGACCGGCGGCTATTGCGATTCCAAGACCCTTGCCGCCGCCCTTGCAATGGGTGCCGACGGTGTGCAGATGGGCACCCGGTTCCTGGCCACCGAGGAAAGTGATTTCTGCGATCTGTGGAAAAAGCTCGTCGTGGACTGCCCTGACGGCGGCACCATTATTGCCCGGGGCTTTGTTGGCCCAGCCCGTTGGCTCAGGACCCCCGCCGCTCAGGTGCACGCCTACAACACCGCCAAGGATGCTCCCGGCTCCTTTGTCGGCGTCCCCGATGATTTCTCCAAGATTCCCATGGATCTGCTGGTTGCTGAACGCACCGGCATTGCCGCAACATATAACGGAGATGCGGAAAAAGCTATGGCCGGCGCAGGAGAGTGTTCTCAGCGTATCAGCGACCTGCCCAGATGCGAGGATATGGTGAAGAAGATAGTCGCAGAGACTGAAGATATCATATCCGGCTTAAAGGAAAAGTTCGTATTCTGAATTAACAGTACCGATCGATACAGAAAGAGAGTGTGTAATTATGTCTCAAGAAGTATTGAGCCTTATAGGCATATTATTGTCACTTGTATTCTATGTTTACGCAGCAATCAAGGGCTGGCACCTGCTCTTCATTGCAATATGCAGCACCATAATCGTCGCCCTGTTCAGCGGCATGGACGCAGTCACTGCCGTCACCGGCACCTTTGCCACCGGCATGGCCGGCTTCTGGGGCAAGTACATGATTATGTTCATAGGCGGTTCTCTGTTTGCCAAGCTCATGGGTGACAGCGGCGCCGCATTCAGAATTGCCGACGCTCTCAAGCATATGTGCTATCTGAGCAAGAACCCCACCACTCAGCGGGTCCTGGCAGTTCTCACCATCCCCATGATAAACTGCATCCTCACCTACGGCGGAGTTACCTCCCTGATCGTTGTTTTCCTTATGGTGACCATAGCCCGCCGTCTCTTTGAAGATCTGAACATCCCCTGGAAGCTGTACGGCTTTGCCGTTCTGGGTTCCGCCACCTTCACCGTCGGCCTGCTCCCCGGCTCTCCCCAGCCCACCAACCTGATTCCCATGGAGTACCTGGGAACCCAGCCCACCGCCGGCGCCCTGCTGGGCATTGTGGGTGCCGTGGTGCAGATCGGCCTGTCCGTTATCTTCCTGGTCTATGAGGTGCGCCGCACCGCCAAGGTCGGCGAGGGCTTCCTGCCCACCGGCGCAAACATTGTCAAGGAGATCATCCCCGATATCGAGATCCCCAAGTACAACCTGCTGCTGTGCCTGCTGCCCTGCGTAGTGCTGCTGGTCTGCCTCAACGTTATCGACATCGGCATCGGACCCAGCCTTGCCGCCGGCTGCCTCACCTGCTACGTTCTCTTCTTCAAGGAATTCAAGCGTAAAAAGTGCATCAAGAGCACCGTTGCCGAAGGTATTATGCGCGGTGTGTCCACCCTGACCCTCATGTCTTCCTGCTCCGGCTTTGGTGCCGTCATAGGCGAGGCCTCCGGCTACATGTACGTCATCAGCGCCCTGCACTCCATACCCGGCCCCGCCCCCTTCAAAGTGTGGCTTGCCGTCAACATTGCTGCCGGTATTACCGGTTCTTCCAGCGGTGGTCTGAGCATCGTGCTCAACAACCTGGGCGATTACTTCACCAGCCTGGGCATTCCCAACGCCGCTCTGCACCGTTTGATATCCGCATCCTCCATTGGTCTGGATACCCTTCCCCACAGCTCCGGCGTTGTTAACGCCTGCGCCGTATCCAAGATGACTCACAAAGAGCTCTACAAGTACTACTTTATGATCTCCGTTGTGTTCACCAACGTTGCGGCTCTGGTCATCGCACTGCTGATAAGCCTGGGAATCGGAGTTTAAATTCAACACGGCTTCCGTTTCGGGGCTCAAGTTAAAAATCCCATAATTTCAAGAAAAAAATAACCTAAGCTTAAAGATGGGCCTGCTGTAAAACAGGCCCCTCTTCAGCTTGTCAAAAAAGTCTGCGAGGTTTTTTGACTACGCTTCTTCTGCCAAGCATTTTGTCCTTGGCAAAAATGCTGCTTTGCCAGAAAAGCCTTGAAATATCAAGGCTTTCATAAGGATGTTTTTTAGATTTTGGATTATGCGGTATGGCATTGTAGGTGCTATACCGCATTTCCTTTCCAAAGAGTGACCTTTGAACGGTCAAATTCTCCGATATGGTTATAGATGAT
>CALWYF010000036.1 GCA_944385705.1 uncultured Oscillospiraceae bacterium
CAGACGCATGGTGTCGGCACCGTACTGCTCAACGATGTCGTTGGGGTTGACCACGTTGCCCCTGGACTTGGACATCTTCTCCCCGCCCTCGCCCAGGATCATGCCGTGGGAGGTACGCTTTGCATAGGGTTCGGGAGTGTGGACAACGCCTATATCGTAGAGGAATTTATGCCAGAATCGGCTGTAGAGCAGGTGCAGGGTGGTGTGCTCCATGCCGCCGTTGTACCAGTCCACGGGTCCCCAGTACTCTTCCGCTTCTTTGGACACCAGCTCCTTGTCGTTGTGGGGGTCCATGTAGCGCAGGAAGTACCAGCTGGAACCGGCCCACTGAGGCATGGTGTCGGTCTCCCTCTTGGCGGGGCCGCCGCAGCAGGGGCAGGTGGTGTTGACCCAGTCAGTCATCTTGCTCAGGGGGCTTTCGCCGTCGTCGGTGGGCTCATAGCTCTCCACCTGGGGCAGCACCAGAGGCAGCTGATCCTCAGGCAGTGGCACCCAACCGCACTTCGGGCAGTTCACCAGGGGGATAGGTTCGCCCCAATATCTCTGACGGGAGAAGACCCAGTCACGGAGCTTATAATTCACCTTCTGGACGCCGATGCCCTTCTCTTCCAGCCACTTCTCCATGGCGGGGATGGCCTGCTTTACGGTCATGCCGTTGAGGAAGCCGGAGTTTACCATGATGCCGGTATCATCCTTCAGGGTGAAGGCGCCCTCCTCGATGTTGCCGCCCTTGACCACTTCGATAATCTCGCAGTTGAACTTCTTTGCAAACTCCCAGTCACGGTCATCGTGGGCAGGCACGGCCATGATGGCACCGGTACCGTAGGTCACCAGGACGTAGTCGGATATAAACACGGGGATCTCCCGGCCGTTGACAGGGTTGATGGCCTTGACGCCCTTGAGCTCCACGCCGGTCTTTTCCTTGTTGAGCTCAGAGCGTTCGAAGTCGGACTTGTGGGCAGCCTCGTCCACATAGGCGGCCACCTCATCCCAGTTGGTCAGGATGTCCTTCCACTTGTTCACATAAGCATGCTCCGGGGCAAGCACCATGTAGGTTGCGCCGAAAAGGGTATCGGGACGGGTGGTGTACACCACAATGTCGTCGCCGCAGGTGGTCTTGAAGGTGACCTCTGCACCGGTGGAGCGGCCTATCCAGTTCTTCTGCTGGATCTTCACACGCTCGATATAGTCCAGGCCGTCCAGATCGTCTATAAGGCGCTGGGCGTACTTGGTGATGGCCAGCATCCACTGGCTCTTCTCCTTGCGCACCACCTCGCTGCCGCAGCGCTCGCACACGCCGTTGACAACTTCCTCATTGGCCAGCACGCACTTGCAGCTGGTGCACCAGTTGACGGGCATGGTGGTCTTGTAGGCCAGGCCCTTCTTGAACATCTGGAGGAATATCCACTGGGTCCACTTGTAGTATTTGGGATCAGTGGTATCCACGCAGCGGTCCCAGTCAAAGCCGTAGCCCAGCATCTTCAGCTGGCGGGTGAAATTCTGGATATTGTTGTGGGTGATAATTGCCGGGTGGATATGGTTCTTTATGGCGTAATTTTCCGTGGGCAGGCCGAAGGCGTCAAAGCCTATGGGGAACAGGACGTTATAGCCCTCCATACGTTTCTTTCTGGTGACGATGTCCATGGCGGTAAAAGGCCGGGGATGGCCCACATGCAGGCCCTGGCCGGAGGGATAGGGGAACTCGATAAGCCCGTAGAACTTGGGCTTTTCGCTGCCGGTGACTGCGGCATAGGGCTTGCGCTCTTCCCAGATGGCCTGCCATTTTTTCTCTATTCTAGCAAAATCGTATTTCATGATGGATCAACTCTTCCTTTTCTAATTTCTGAATTCTCTGTCCGGTGCCGCCCCATTTTGGTCAAAGCGGAGCCCGGGCCCTCCGGGCCCGGGGGCTTGGGCCTCAGGGGCTGGGAAGGGATGAGATATCCACCACCTCTGCGTCGCTCCAAAGGCGCTCCAGGTTGTAGAATTTTCTGGCCTCGTCGGTAAACACATGGACTATGACACAGCCGAAATCCATGAGCACCCAGATATCCGACCTCAGGCCCTCCCGACGTATGGGGGGCTCTCCGGCCTCCGACAGCTGCTTGTCCACCTCGTCCACCAGAGCTTTTATGTGGGTGGAGGAGCTGCCGTTGCAGATGACGAAATAATCGGCCAGAACTGTTTGCTCCGTGGTCTTCAGCACTTTCACGTCTCTGGCCTTTTTGTCGTCCAGAGCTTTTGCTGCTATTGCTGCTATTTGGGCGGGAGTAAGCATCTGATTCTCCATTCTGCCGCCGTGATAGGGCGGCGCACTGTCTGTATCTTAAACTTTACTTGCTCACGATTTTGTTTTACTGCCGCGTATACCAGAGGCAGGCCTCAACCGTATCCCGATGGGGTTCCACATTCTGGCGGCGCAGCTCTTCCAGGCTCATCTCCAGGCCCAGGGCCAGAGCCTTGTCCAAATCCTCATAGGCCAGTTCCCGGAGCTGCTCGACCCCCTCAAAGTCTCTGGTAGGCTCTATATAGTCCGCCAGATAGATTATCTTCTCCAGGGTAGTCATGTCGGGCTTTCCGGTGGTATGCCAGCGGATGGCCTGGCTTATCTCCTCCGAGACGCCGAACCTGTCCTTTGCCAGGGCTGCACCGGTTATGGCGTGGAGGAGCTTTGGATTTTCCCTCTGAGCATTATCGAGAATAATACCATATTTGTCGCACAATATCAACTGTTCTTCATAAGAAAGATTTTTTGTTGAATCGTGGAGTATGCCTGCCACGGCGGCCTTTTCCGGGTCCTCTCCCCAGAGCTTTGCCAGCTGCACTGCCTCATGCTCACAGCCGGCGGTGTGAGCTATACGCTGAGAGCTGAGCATGGGTATCACCTGGCGGCGCAGCCAGGTCAGCTCCGGCTCCGCCTCATAGTAGCGTTTGCGTATTATCTCGGCGTACACGGCCTGGGGCAGCATGTCTGAGCCCAGGCCCAGGCGCAGACGGTCTCTTATCTCCTCGGAGCTCATGGGCAGGGGCTCATGGCTCAAAAGCAGCACCTTGGCCCCGTACTTCTCCTCCAGCTCCGTCTTGAAGCACTCCAGCTCCTGCCGGTCATCCTCCTCCCGGGAGAGCACCGTGAGCACGCAGTTGTCCAGAAGATACTGGAATTTATACCACTGGCAGAAGCTGAGGAACATATCCGAGCCGATGACCAGATACAGCTCGTCCTCCGGATACTTTTGCCGCAGAATGCTCACCGTATCGGCGCTGTAGCTGCGTCCCTCCCGTTTTATCTCCAGGTCCGACAGCTCCACACCGGGGATATCCCGGAAAGCCAGGCGGCACAGCTCCATGCGCTGTTCCGGGCTGGGGCTGTCCTCGGCCATATCCTTATGGGGTGGAATATTTGTGGGGATTATCAGGAACCTGTCCGGCTCAAGTTTTTCCCGGACTGCGGCCGCTGCTTTCACATGGCCCAGGTGGGGCGGATTGAAGCTGCCGCCGTATATAGCAGTTTTCATGTCTTTTTCTTGTCCTTCACCAGAACTATTTTAGGCTCTTTTTCATTGCGCTTATACAGCACGAACTTGGTGCCTATCACCTGGACGCCCTCGGCGCCGCACCTTTCGCACAGGGCGTCGCAGGCCTCCCGGGCGGTGAGCATGGAATTTTCCAGCACCCGGCCCTTTACCAGCTCTCTGGCCTGCAAGGCTGCATTGACCGAGTCCACCAGGCTGTCGCTTATTCCGCCCTTGCCAACCTGGATGATGGTGTCCAGCTCCATGGCCAGGCCTCTCAGCTGGGCCCGCTGTTTACTGCTTATAGGCATATATTTATCTCTCCATATATCAAAGATATTTTTGCTTACTTGAACAGGGCCTCCACGAAGTCCTTGGCCTGGAAGGGCAGCAGGTCGTCAACGCCCTCTCCCACGCCGATGAACTTCACCGGCAGCTTCAGCTCGTTGGCTATGGCAAAGACTATGCCGCCTTTGGCCGTGCCGTCCAGCTTGGTTAGGACTATACCGGTGAGCCCGGCAGTCTCCAGGAACTGCTTTGCCTGAATAAGGCCGTTCTGCCCTGTGGTGGCATCCAGCACCATGAGGGTTTCCACCGAGGCCTCCGGCAGCTCCCGGTCGATGATGCGCCGGATCTTGCCCAGCTCGTTCATCAGGTTCTGCTTATTGTGGAGCCTTCCTGCGGTGTCGATTATCACCACATCGCTGCCTCTGGCCTTGGCTGCACAGAGGCCGTCATACACTACGGCGGCAGGGTCACTGCCCTCCTCATGGCGGACTATCTCCGAGCCGGAGCGTTCCGCCCATACCGCCAGCTGCTCTGCGGCGGCGGCTCTGAAGGTATCCCCTGCGCAGAGCAGTACCTTTTTCCCCTGGGCTGTGAGCTGGGCGGCTATCTTGCCGATGGTAGTGGTCTTGCCCACTCCGTTTACTCCCACCATGAGGATGACCGAGGGCTTGGTGTCCAGTTTAAGTCCGGTATCCCCCACCTCCAGCAGCTTGCTGAGAAGCTCGATAAGTCCGGCCCTGGCCTCATAGCCCTTTCTGAAACGGCGCTCCCAGGTGAGCTTGCGCATGGACTTTATCACCTGGGCAGCAGTTGCCGCCCCCACGTCCGCCATCACCAGCAGCTCCTCCAGCTCTTCATAGAAGTCCTCACTGTCGGGCTGATAGCCCTGGAACAGCTCTTCCAGATCCTCCATGTTGCTGCGGGTCTTGGTCAGGCCGGAAAAAATCTTGTCAAAAAATCCCATATGCTTGTATCTCCCTTATATACCGGGCCTATAGCCTCACTCTTCTATGGTCTTCTGGGCGCTCTCCAGATCCAGCTCTATCACCGTGGACACGCCCTTTTCCTGCATGGTCACGCCGTAGAGCATGTCCGCCTCTTCCATTGTGCCCCGGCGGTGGGTGATGACCAGAAACTGGGTCTTGTCCGCCATGCGGCGCATGTACTCGGCGTAGCGGGTGACGTTGGCGTCGTCCAGGGCGGCCTCGATCTCGTCCATGACGCAGAAGGGGGTGGGCCGCACTTTAAGTATTGCAAAGTACAAAGCTATGGCCACGAAGGCCATCTCTCCGCCGGAGAGCAGGCTGATATTTGAAAGGGCCTTTCCCGGGGGCTGCACCTTTATCTCGATGCCGCACTCCAGTACATTGCTCTCATCCTCCAGCTTCAAAGCGGCCTTGCCGCCGCCGAAGAGCTCCAGGAAGGTCTGGCGGAAGCTCTGATCTATCTCCTTAAAGCGCTCCACAAAGAGCTCCTCCATCTGTCCCGTCAGGTCCTTTATGATATTCAGCAGCTCACCCTTGGCCTTGTCCACGTCGTCTCTCTGGCCGGTGAGGAATTCATAACGGGTGTTCACCCGCTCATACTCGTCTATGGCGCCGATATTTGGGCTGCCCAGGGCGTTTATCTTTCGGCGCAGCTCGGCTATGTCCTTGGTGGCTTTCTGTAGGTTTTCCACCGGCTGGCGCAGGGCCTCGGCGGCGCTGTGGCTCAACTCGTAGTTTTCCCAGAGCTTGTCCAGGATCTGCTTCTCTTCCATCTCGGCGGCCTGCTTTTTCTGCTCTATCCTGGCCTTGCTCCGCTCCAGCTCCACTATCTCCTGGTTCAGCTCCTGGGTCTCCTTGTCCGCCTTGGTGCGGCGGCTCTCCAGATCCATGCGGCTCTTGCTGATATTCTGTATCTCCTCCCGGATAAGCTTTATCTTATCCCGGGCCTTAGCCGTCTCGCTTTGCTTCTCCTCCAGCCGTCTGGTGAAGCTCTCTATCTGGCGCTGGGCGGCCTCCACTGCGCTGCGGCGCACCTGGCTGTCTCCCGACAGGCTGTCCAGCAGCAATCTCAGCTGGTTTGCGGAATTCTCCGTGGCCTTCAGCTCCGCCTCCAGAGATGAGGAACGGCTTCTCAGCTGTCCCTGCTCCTCCAGGGCCATGTCCAGCTCATAGCGCACGGCGCTCAGCTCCCGCTGGGCCTTCTCCAGCTGCTTTGCGGAGAGCTCCTCGCTCTCCCTCAGCTTCTCCCGCTGCCGCTTCAGCTTCTCCAGCTCGTTGGCCCGGGAGAGAATGCCGCTGCCCCTGGCGCTGCTGCCGCCGGTCATGGAGCCGCCGGCGTTTATCATCTGTCCGTCCAGGGTGACTATGCGCAGGCGGTTGCCGCTGTTTCTGGACATGCGCACTGCGTCGCTCAAAGCCTCGGCCACTACGGTGCGGCCCAGGAGGTTTGAGACTATCTGCTCATAGCGGCTGTCGTATTTCACCAGCTGACTGGCTATGCCCACGAAGCCCGGGTCTCTTTCCGGGGCGTCCTTCATGACGCTGCCCCGGATGGCATCCATGGGCAGGAAAGTGGCCCGGCCGGAGTCACTGCGTTTGAGAAGCTCTATGGCCCGGCGGCCGTCCTCCTGGGTGTCCACCACTATGTTCTGGGCGGCGGCCCCCAGGGCTGTCTCTATGGCCAGGGCGCATTCCTCGTCGGCCTTTATAAGGTTCGCCACCGGGGCGTGGATGCCCCGCAGGTTCCCTCTGCGGCTCTCCCGCATCACGGTCTTTACCGCTTTGGAATAGCCCTCGTAATCCTTTTCCATTTCCGAGAGCATGTTTATCCTGGAGTCCATGCTGCGCCCATCCACCTGCAGCTGGGTGGCCTTGTCGCCAAGTTCCTTCACGGAAGCTTCCCGGCGGCTCAGCTTCATGCGGCAGCCGGTGAGCACGTTCTCGTTGCCGGTGAGGTCCTGCTTCAGTCCTTCCAGCTGTGAATTTATCTCCCCTATGCGCTCCCGGCTTTTATCTATGTTCTCCTGTATCTCCTGGACCCGGCCCTCCTGCTTTTCTATATCCTCCAGCAGGCTCTGCCTGTTCTTGGCGCTGCTTTCCATATTGGCCTTCAGCACTGCGGCCTCGGCCTCCAGGCGTGAGTTCTCCGCCTCGGCCTGGGAGAGTCTGCTCCTGGCCTCCTCGGTCTCCACTTCCTTTTGCTGCATCCGCTCCGTGAAGCCCTGGGTGGAAGCATAGAGGCCCTTCAGCCGCTCCCTGGCCTGCTCCAGGTTTTGAGAAGTCTGCTTGAACTCCAGTTCCACGTCCTTGGCCTGGTCCCGCAGCTTTTCCAGAGTGGACATCCACACGGATATCTCCTGAACGCGCAGCTCGTCTCTCAGCACCAGATAGCGCTTGGCGGTCTCCGCCTGCTTTCGCAGGGGCTCCACCTGCATTTCCAGCTCCTCTATCTTGTCGTTGATGCGCAGCAGGTTCTCTTCCGTCTTTTCCAGCTTCCGCTCCGCCTCCTCCTTCCGGTAACGGAAGCGGGAGATGCCGGCGGCCTCCTCAAAGACCTCCCGGCGGTCGGTGCTCTTGCTGGAGACTATCTCCGCTATGCGTCCCTGACCGATGATGGAATAGCCGTCCCTGCCCAGGCCCGTGTCCATGAGAAGGCTGTTGATATCCTTCAGGCGCACGGATTCCCGGTTTATGAAATACTCGCTCTCTCCGCTGCGGTAATAGCGGCGGGTGAGCATTATCTCGCTGCTGTCGGAGTCAAAGATGTGGGCGGAATTGTCTATAATGAGGGAGACCTGAGCATAGCCCAGTGCGCCCCGCTTTTCCGTGCCGCCGAAGATGACGTCCTCCATCTTGCTGCCTCTCAGGGCCTTGCTGCGCTGCTCGCCCATGACCCAGAGTATGGCATCGGAGATATTGGACTTTCCGGAGCCGTTGGGCCCCACGATGGCGGTTATATCCTTTTCAAAGGTGAGACGGGTCTTGTCCGCAAAGGACTTGAACCCCTGTATCTCCAATGCTTTTAAGTACAAATACCTGACCTCGTTTTAACAGATTGCTTTAAAATCACCCATGCGTTTAAAACCGATTTATTATATTACATATCCTCCGGCTTTTCAACGGAAAATATTTTGATTTCCTGAGTATTTGTGTCGGATTCTTTAATTTTTATCTCCCTCAGGCCAAATTCCCGGCAGAGCTTTATTATATTCTGCCGGTGCTGCCCGATCATCTGGGAGGTTTTTCCTTTTCCCACTTTCAGAGTGACCCGGCTTCCGGGGGCGATACCCGCCAGCAGTGCTCCGGCCTTATTGTACATAATCCGGCTTTTCACCAGCTCACCCAGGGCGGGGTGATAGGCCCCTCCTGCGGCGGCCCCGCCGGAGAGCTCCTCCGTGGGGTTAAGGCCCAGGCGTATGACGGGAATGCCCGCCTTTTCAAAAACCGGCAGCAGCAGGGCGCAGATCTCCACCGCGTCCTCCACGCTGTGTTCCTTATAGCGTCCGGCCTGCCACAGATCGAAAAGGGCGGTGTCCCGGACTATCACCGTTGGGTATATGCGCACCCCGTCTGGCTTCAGTGCCGCTATGCGCCGGGCGGTCTCCAGGGACTTTTCCGGGCTATCCCCGGGCAGGCCCGTCATCATCTGGAGGATCAGGCGAAAGCCCCAGTCCTTTATCAGCCGGGAAGCCTCTTCCACGTCCTTTGCGGTATGGCCCCGGCCGGAGAGGAGCAGCACCTCTTCGTCCATGCTCTGGGCCCCCAGCTCTATGGTCTCCACTCCAAATTCCCGGAGTCTTTTCAGGACAGTACCATCTATGGCGTCGGGCCGGGTTGAAAGGCGGATGGAGTCTATGCGTCCTCTGTCCATCTCCTCCTTTGCCGCTTTCAGCAGGCTCAGCTGCTCGGCCACGGGAATGGCGGTAAAGCTGCCCCCATAAAACGCCAGTTGCCGCTTTGCTCCCTGGGGGAGCAAGGCGGCTGCCTTCTCTATAGCGTCCTTTACATCCTGGGCGGTGGCTGGCTGCTGGCTCCCGGATATGCGCCGCTGGTTGCAGAACACGCAGTCGTTGGGGCAGCCCAGATGGGGCACAAACACAGGGATTATACTCTCTCTTGCGCTCATTTCTTCAGCGCCTCCAGAGCCTTCATGGCCGCCATCTGTTCGGCCTCCTTCTTGGTTCGACCGCTGCCCTCACCGGCAAGCACGCCGTTTATAGATACTGAAAAGGAGAAAGTCTTGTTGTGATCCGGTCCGCTCTCCCCGGTCATGGCATAGCTTATGTGCTGGTCGCTCTTGCGCTGCACCAGCTCCTGGAGCTGTGTCTTGTAGTCGGCGTTGGGATGGCCGTCATCCACCCGGGCATCCTTCAGTATCATGTCCAGGATAAACCGGCGGCTCTGCTCCATGCCGCTGTCCAGGTACATGGCGGCGATTATGGCCTCCACCATGTCCGCCAGGATAGAGGGGCGCTGCCGGCCGCCGGTATGTTCCTCCCCCCGGCCCAGGCGCATGTACTTCCCCAGCTCCAGCTTCAGTGCCACCCGGTGCAGACTGCTCTCGCACACCAGCTCCGCTCTCAGCTTGGTCATCCTGCCCTCAGGCAGCCGGGGCTCATGGGAATAGAGAAACTCCGCCGTCACCAGACCCAGTATGGAGTCCCCTAAAAATTCCAGGCGCTCATAGCTCTGGCAGTCCCCGCCGTGGCGCTCGTTGGCATAGGAGCTGTGGGTAAGAGCGGTGCGCAGCAGCTCCCTGTTTTTAAAGCTGTATCCTATTTTCTCCTCTAATTCTTCCATTGCTTATAAATCAGCCTATCTTCATATATTCGATATTTGCCTTGATATCCTCAATTATGCCGGACTCCACGCAGGTCTTGGCCTGGCGGGCGGCGGCCAGGATGCTCCGGGCGTCGGAGGAACCGTGGGCCTTGATGACCGGGGCGGATATGCCCAGCATCACAGTGCCTCCCACTTCCTTCACGTCCAGCATCTTCTTCATCTGGGTCAGGTCGCCCTTTATAACGGCGGCGGCCAGCTTGTTCTTGGTGCTCTTATAGAACACTTCCTTCAGCTTGCCCATCATGAACTTTATCATGCTCTCGGCGGTCTTCAGCATCAGGTTTCCCGTAAAGCCGTCGGTGACTATCACGTCCACATCCCCGGCAAAAACGCTGTTGCCCTCCACGTTGCCCACGAAGTTTATGCGTCCGGCCTCCCCGGCCTCCTTCAGCAGCCGGAAGGCCTCATGCTGCAGCGGGCCGCCCTTGGTATCCTCGGTTCCCACGTTGGCAAGGCCCACCCTGGGATTTTCCAGGCCCATCATCTTCTTGGCGTAGAAGCTGCCCATATATGCAAACTGCAGCAGGTATTCCGCCGTACACTCCACGTTGGCGCCGGAGTCCATGAGCAGAGTCCCTGCCCCCCCATTGGGAAGCACCGGGGACAGAGCCGCCCGGCGTATGCCGTTAATGCGCTTTACGATGAGAGTGGCGCCGGTGAGCAGTGCTCCGGTACTTCCGGCAGAGACCAGAGCGTCTCCCTTGCCGTCCCGAAGCAGGTTCAATGCCACGGTCATGGAGGCCTCCTTCTTCCGCCGGGTGGCGGTGCTGGGGTCGTCCTCCATGGTGATGACGTCCCTTGCGTCCACCACTTCAATGTCGGTGCAGCCCTCCCCGGCCAGAATGGACTCCACCACTTCCTTCTTTCCCACCAGGGTCACATCCACTTCCAGCTCCCGCCGGGCCATGACCGCGCCCTTGACTATCTCTTCCGGGGCCTTGTCCCCGCTCATTGCGTCGATTATTATCCTCATAGCTTTAAAACCTCTCTGTCTTTCAGCTTTTCAATTATCTCCAGTGAGCGCTTGGATATCTCCGCATTTTTGTTCCGCTTGCCCTTGACCCTGTATTCCAGGGGCTTTATTATGCCGAAGTTTATATTCATGGGCTGGAAGTCCCCTACGCTGCCCCCGGAGATGTAGAGACCCAGGGCCCCTATGGCCGTCTCCTGAGGGAAGTCCACGCTCTCCAGGCCCAGCACCCGGGCGGCGGTCTCTATTCCCACCAGCATGCCCGAGGCGGCGGACTCCACATAGCCCTCCACTCCCGTCATCTGCCCGGCAAAGCTTATCCTGGGCTCCGACTTCAGGCGGTAGTACCGGTCCAAAAGTTTGGGGCTGTTCAGATATGTATTCCGGTGCATCACCCCGTAGCGGACAAACTCCGCATTCTTGAGAGCCGGTATCATGGAGAACACCCGCTTCTGCTCGCCCCAGGTGAGATGGGTCTGAAAGCCCACGATATTGTATATGGTGCCGTCGGCATTGTCCCGGCGGAGCTGGACCACGGCGTAGTTCTCCCTGCCGGTGCGGGGGTCGATGAGTCCCACCGGCTTCATGGGCCCGTAGCGCAGGGTATCCACCCCCCGGCGGGCCATGACCTCCACAGGCATGCAGCCCTCAAAGACCCCGCCGTCGTCAAAGCCGTGGACCGGGGCCTCCTTGGCACTCACCAGCTCCTTTACAAAGGCCAGATACTCCTCCTTGTCCATAGGGCAGTTTACATAATCCGCTGTCCCCTTGTCGTAGCGGGAGGCAAAAAAGGCGCTGTCCATGTCCACGCTCTCCAGGGTGACTATGGGGGCCACGGCGTCGTAAAAGTGCAGGTCGCTGTCCGGGCAGAGGGCGGCGATTTTTTCCGCTATGGCGTCGCTGCTGAGAGGTCCGGTGGCTATGACCACCTCTCCCTCCGGGATATCCTGGGCCTCCCGGCGGATTATCTCCACGTTATCGTTCTGCTCCAGGCTTTCCGTTATATAGCGGGCGAAGCCCTCCCGGTCCACCGCCAGAGCTCCCCCGGCGGCCACCCGGTGCTTATCGGCGCTGTCCATTATAAGGGAGCCCAGGGAGCGCATCTCCGCCTTCAGCAGGCCCACGGCATTGGTCAGCTCGTCGCTTCTCAGGGAGTTGGAGCACACCAGCTCCCCGAAGTAGGGGGAGGTATGGGCCGGGCTCATCTTCTCCGGCTTCATCTCCCAGAGCTTTACCTTTATTCCCCGCTTGGCCAGCTGCCAGGCGCACTCGCTGCCCGCCAGGCCCGCTCCCAAAACTGTGACTTCTCTCATTTATTCTTCCCCTGAGGCGTCGGTCTTTTTCGCCGCTGCGGTCTTTTTTGTACCTGCGGTCTTCTTGGCGGCCGTGGTCTTTTTTGCTGTCGTGGTCTTCTTTGCTGTCGTGGTCTTCTTTGCTGTCGTAGTCTTCTTTGCCGCCGTGGTTTTCTTTGCTGTCGTAGTCTTCTTTGCCGCCGTGGTCTTCTTCGCGGCCTTTTTCTCCGTCTCCCCGCCTTCCGGGGCGGCCTTGGCAGCCTTCTCCTCCGGCGTTTTCTTTTTATACACCCGCTTATCCTCCGGCACAAAGTTGACGCAGTCCTCGTTTATGCAGAAAGACTTCAGGGGTCCTCTTCCGCTGCGCTTGAACAGGGTCTTGCCGCAGGCGGGGCAGAAGTCCTTGGTAGGCACGTCCCAGGTTATGAAGCCGCAGTCTGTGCCCCGCTCGCAGGCGTAGAACACATAGCCCTTCTTGGAGGTGCGCTTGAGTATGCGGCCGCCGCACTTGGGGCACTTGCCCGGCATCTCGATGACTATGGGCTTGGTGAAGGTGCACTCGGGGAAGCCGGGGCAGGCCAGGAAATAGCCGAACTTGCCCTTCTTCACCACCATCTGCCGGCCGCAGACATCACAGTACTCGTCGCTGAGCACGTCGGGCACCTTCAGCTTCACGCCCTCCATTGCGGTCTCCGCCTCTTTCAGCTCCTTGCTGAAGTCTCCGTAGAAGTCCTCCAGCACGCTGCGCCACTGGGCCTTGCCGCTCTCTATCTCGTCCAGCTCCGCCTCCATGTGGTTTGTAAACTTCAGGTCCACGATATCGGCAAAGCGCTCCTTCATAAGCTTGGTGACCACCTCGCCCAGGGGCGTGGGGCGCAGATACTTACCCTCTTTTATCACGTAATCGTGGGAGGTGATGGTAGATATTGTGGGGGCATAGGTGGAGGGGCGGCCTATGCCCTTTTCCTCCATGGCCCGTATAAGAGTGGCCTCGGTAAAGCGGGCGGGGGGCTGGGTAAACTGCTGGTCCGGCAGCAGCTTCTCCAGCTTCAGCTCCTGGCCCTGGCTGAGGCTGGGCAGAGGATTTGCTATCTCATTGCTCTCCTCGTCCTTGGCCTCCTCATACACCGCGGTGTATCCCTTGAATTTAAGCTCGGAATAACTGGCCTTGAAAGTGTAGCCTGCGCTGTCCACATCCACCGCCACATTGTCGTAGACGGCGTTGGACATCTGACAGGCGGTAAAGCGGCCCCAGATAAGTCGATAGAGCCTGTACTGCTCCTGGGTCAAATCCTTGCGCACCACTTCCGGGCTCAGCTCCACATAGGTGGGGCGTATGGCCTCATGGGCGTCCTGAGCTCCGGACTTGGTCTTGAAGGTCCTGGGCTTGCCGGGGTAATACTCGGCACCGTAGTGCTCAACTATATAGCTGCCTGCCGCCGCCAGAGCTTCCTCCGACAGGCGCAGGGAGTCGGTACGCATATAGCTTATAAGGCCCACGCTGCCGTGGCCGGTGAGCTCCACGCCCTCGTAGAGCTGCTGGGCGATGGACATGGTACGCCGGGGAGTCATGCCCAGGCGGCGGGAGGCCTCCTGCTGCAGAGTGGATGTTATAAAGGGTGGGGCAGGAGATTTCTGTTTCTCCCCCCTCTTCACGTTCTTAACGGTGAAGGGGGACTTCTCCGTCTCGGCTATGACGGCGTCCACCTCCTCGCGGCTGTGAAGCTCCTGTTTCTTGTCACCCTTGCCGAAGAAGCGGGCGGTAAAGCCGGCCCCCTCCTCTCCGCACCGGAGGGCGGCATCCAGCAGCCAGTACTCCTGGCTCTGGAAATTCCTTATCTCCTCTTCCCGGTCCACCACCATGCGGGTGGCCACGGACTGGACCCGGCCTGCGGACAGGCCGGTCTTTATCTTCCTCCACAGGAAGGGGGAGAGCTCGTAGCCCACTATTCTGTCCAGTATGCGCCGGGCCTGCTGGGCATTCACCAGATCCTGATCTATGCTCCTGGGGTTCTTTATGCTCTCGGTGACCACCTTTTTGGTTATCTCGTTAAAGGTGACTCTCTTCGCCTTCTCATCGTCCAGGTCCAGCAGCTCCTTCAGGTGCCAGGAGATGGCCTCTCCTTCACGGTCCGGGTCGGTGGCCAGGTACACTGTCTTTGCCGCTTTTGCTTCTTTTTTGAGCTCGGCTATAAGCTCCTTCTTGTCCCTTACCGGGATATACTGGGGCTCGAAACCATGTTCTATATCAACGCCCATCTTGCTCTTGGGCAGGTCCCTAAGATGTCCCATGGACGCAGTCACCTTATAATCGCTGCCAAGATATTTCTCAATGGTCTTGGCCTTTGCCGGGGACTCGACTATTACAAGGTTTTTTGCTTTTGCCATCCTGTTCTCCATTCCACGCCGTCCCCTGGGGGACTGCGTCTCACTTTCTAATCAGATTCAGACTTATCCGCTTTCCGGCATCTCGCCGTATATAGCCCTTTATCTCCAGCAGAGTCAGCTGAGAGAGCACCTTTGCCGCGGTATAGCCGGTGGCCTCTATAATATCATCTATGTGCTGACTGCCGCCGGACACGGCTTTCACTATCTCCAGCTGCTCGGCGCTCAGTCCTGAGAGCTGTTCACGCAAGTCAATATATCCTTTGCCCTTTTCCTTGTCAATCTCTTTTTTTGGCTCCCGGGGCATTTTGCTCTCCCGATCAGAGGACTTTTCCTGCTCTGCCGGTCTCTGCTCCGGGGCCTTCTCCGGGTTCTTTCCCCTCAGCTTTTCCGGGTAGAGCGGGGCAAATTCCTCCAGCACGTCCCAGCCGCAGGTGACAGGCTTTGCCCCCTGCTTTATAAGCTCTATGGTCCCGGCGCTGTTTGGAGCGTCGGCATTGCCGGGCACGGCAAATATCTCTCTTCCCTGCTCCAGGGCCTCGGCGGCAAAGAGCAGGGCTCCGCTGTTCTCCGGGGCTTCCACCACTGCAACCCCCACCGACAGGCCGGAGGCTATGCGGTTGCGGTCTCTGAAAAAGCTCTTCATCGCCGGGGTGCCGGGAGCATATTCGCTCACCAGGGCCCCGGAGTGCGCGATGTCCTTTTCCAGGGCGCTCTCCCGCTCTCTGTGGGCGGTGCCCAGCACGGCTATGCAGCGGCCTCCCCCCAGCAGGGCGCCTTTGGCGGCAGCCTGGTCTATGCCCTCGGTTATAAGGGATATGACCGTGCCTCCGGCCTTGGCTATCTCCCAGGCCAGGTTCCCGCCCATTTTCAGTCCGTAGGGAGTGGCCTTCCTGGTGCCGATGACGGCCACCGCCGCCTCTTCGTCCAGGCCCTTCAGGCTGCCCTTCACATAGAGCACCACCGGCGGGGCAAAGATATTTTTGAGCCTTGCCGGATAATCCGCATCCTGCATGGTGATTATATCTATCCCCTGGATCTGGCAGGCGGCCAGGATGGGCTCTACCCGGCTCATGTCCCGCTGCTCCAGCAGCCGGGCCTCCAGGCGGTTCACCCCGGGGACACGGCTGAAGTCCCCTGCCGGGGCGTGAAAGGCCTCCTCAGCTCCGCCGTAATGCTTTGCAACGGCCGCTCTTGCTCTGGGGCTCAGCCTCGTCTGGGAGGAGAGCCACAGCCAATATTTTATCGCCGCCATTTTCCCCACCTGCCCTTATCTTTATTCCGGTGTCGATTCTATCTTGCCATCTCCCACATTATTATAGCCGCCGCCACTGCGGCGTTAAGGGACTCGCTGCCGGGAGCCATGGGGATTATCACTTCCCCGTCGCACAGCTCAATGAGCTCCCGGCTCAGTCCCTGTCCCTCGCTGCCGACGCAGACCATGGCCCCCTTCAGATCCAGACGGCGTATGTCCTCCGCCTTGTCCGACAGGGCCGCGGCATAGAGCTTCAGGCTGTTTCTCTCCGCCAGCTGCCGCAGCTCCCGGAGACCGGAGTATATTACCCTCTGGCGGAATATGGCCCCCATGCTGGCTCTCACCGCCTTTGGGCTGTAGATATCCGCACAGTCCCCGGTGAGGATCACCGCATCTATATCCAGAGCCTTGGCCGTGCGCAGCACGGTGCCCACGTTCCCCGGATCCTGTATGGTCTCCAGCACTATGGCCTTGCCTAGTTTTTCCTCTCCCCGCTCCCCTTCCATGGCCACGGTGAACACCGGGCCGGGGCTGTTTTTCATGGGGGAAGCATAGTCGAAAAGCTCCGCCGGGGCTATATACTGCCTTTGGCATTTCAGGTCTTTTACAGGCTCTGCATTCTCTTTCCACAAAACGGAGCGGATCTCCGCCCCCTTCTCTACAGCCTCTTTCAGCAGCTTCATCCCGTCGCAGACGAACTCCCCTGCTTCCCGGCGAAAAGCTGTCTCCCCCGCCAGACGGCGCAGGCGCAGAATGTGCTGGTTCTTTCTTGAATTGATCGTCTCCATGCTCATGCTCTGATTCCGTTTCACTTTTTTAAGTATAGGTATATTCAGTGTAATGTATTTATATTATAGTATAATAATACACGGGTTTGAAATTGGCAAGGAGTTTATATATGTAAGTTTACAGGCGCAAAAAGTCCGGGGCCGCAATATACGGTCCCGGACTTTTAAGCATTTTCCCTGTGTTGCTGTACTTCTTCTCTGTCACATGCCCCAGACAAGCCAGATATATATGTATCCGGCCAGCACCGCCGAGAGGGTAAAGGGCACGCCTATGCGCAGAAAATCTCTGGTAGTGACGGTCTCCCCATTTTTTCGCAGTATGCCTATGGCGGTGATATTTGCGGAGGCACCGATGGGAGTCAGGTTTCCGCCCAGAGTGGCTCCGCTGAGCAGACCGAAGTAGAACACGTAGGGCTCCGCCCCCATCAGAGCGGCTATGCCCTGGACCACCGGAAGCATTGTGGCCACATAGGGGATGTTATCGATAAAGGCGCTGAGCAGCACGGACACAGCGACAATGAGGGTGTAGAGCAGGAAGGGACTGTCTCCCGCCAGGTCGTAGAAGATGCCCGCCGCAGCGTCGATAATGCCGGCGGAGCGTATGCCCTCTATGACCATGAACAGGCCGAAGAGCAGCAGCAGGGTCTCCTTATCCAGCTCCCGCAGCACCATCTTCAAGGGCAGGGCTCCCCTGGCCTTTACGCAGGCTCTCACCACGCCCACAAGGCACAGAAGCAAGCAGCTCAAGCCGCTGCGGAGATTGTACAGTGCCAACAGGGCCGGGTTCTCAGGGGCCGGCAGGAAGGACACGATTATCAGCAGCAGCACCGTGGCTATCATAAGATAGCTTGGGAAATAGTCCTCCACCTCCGTCTCCACCTTGGCGCTGATAGGGGCCTTGTCGTGGCGGAAGAGAAACATCAGCACAAAAGCAGAGGCAAGAGCCCCCAGCTCCACGCCCCAGAATATGCCGGGCTTACCCAGCATCCAGAAAAAGTTCATGAAGTTCATCCCGGCAAAGCCGCCCAGAAGCATGCTGGTGGTATCTCCCACCATGGTTGCCGCTCCCTGAAGATTGGAGGAGACGGCAATGGCTATGAGCACCGGCACCGGGGACACCTTCAGCTTCCGGGAGATTGCCAGGCCCACCGGGGCCACCATCAGCACCGTGGCCACATTGTCCACAAAGGCGCTTATAACTCCGGCAAAAAGGGCCAGTGCAGTAACAGCCCACATAACGTTGGGGGTCTTGGTCATCATAAGTTCCGCCAGACGGGCAGGCATACGGCTTTCTATGAAAAGACTCACCAGGCCCATGGTGGCGGCTATCATCATAAGCACATTGTAGTCCACCGCTGACAAGGCCGAAAGAATCCCCATATCGAACAGGCCCAGATAGCCCATGACAATGAATATAACAGCAGAGCTTAGAGCTATCCAGGGTCTCCAGGCCTGGAAGGCCAGCATAAGCACATAGGTCAAAGCAAAAACAATGAGCGCAGGTATCAAGTATCTTCCACTCCTTAATATATAAATTCCCGCTTATTATAGCATCCCTTTTAATTAAAATGTTGCTAATTTTTTGTGTCCAACAGAATTTGTTATAATTTATTATTCTTTAACGAATTTCTTAGGGCTTATGATATAATTTAACTATAAAGAGCCGTAAATAAAAGTTAACTCTGAAAGGACACGCATACATATGGATATACAGTCAGAAGTCGCCGACCGCAGTCTCTTTGTCTCCTCGCCCCTTCAGTCTGACGACGGTCTGGCCCGGCGCATGCTGGAAACCGCCGTAGAATATAAAGAACTGCGCATGATGTACGCCTGCGCCATCAAAGAGGTGCAGACCAAGTTCGAAGTGCTCAACACCGAGTTCAACATCCTCTACAAACGTAATCCCATCAGCTCCATGAGCACCAGGCTGAAAAGCAGCTCCAGCATCATAGAGAAGCTGCACCGCAAGTGCATCGGCTTTTCCCTGGACAACCTGGAGGAATACATCCAGGACATCGCCGGGATACGGATAATCTGCTCCTATGTGGACGATATATACACCCTGGCCGAGTCCATCATCAAGCAGGACGACATCACCCTGGTGGAAAAGAAGGACTACATCGCAAACCCCAAACCCAACGGATACCGCAGCCTCCACCTGATAATCAGCGTCCCCGTGTTTTTCTCCCAGCAGAAACGGGACATGAAGGTGGAAATCCAGATACGCACCATAGCCATGGACTTCTGGGCAAGTCTTGAACACCAGATAAAATACAAAAAGGTCATCCCCGACCAGGACAATATAGTGGCAAAACTGAGAGCCTGCGCCGACGATATCGCCCGCATCGACGGGGAGATGATGGAGATACACCGGCAGCTGGAGGCTTCCGAAAACAAAGAGCGGGAAGAGGACAGCCTGCTGTCCATGCTCCGCAAGCTGGACACCCCTATATCCTGAAGAGAAAGGGCCGCATTTTCTTTCGAACAATGCGGCCAAAATTATTTTCCCAGTATTGTAATATTCCGGAAGCTGGAGTAAAATTCAATCAAAAGGTAATAACTTTCAAATTTCCGCCGTCCTGTGCGGCCAAGAGGGAGTTGTACACATGAACATAGAGCTTCGGGATATCATGAAGGCCGCCGAGCGGCTAAAGCCGATCCTTCACCACACCGAGCTGGACCAGTCCACCACCTTTTCCAAGATGACCGGCGGCAGCATCTACCTCAAGTGTGAAAACCGCCAGAAGACCGGTTCTTTTAAGATAAGGGGCGCCAGCAACAAGATCGCCTCCCTGGCAGAACAGGGACAAGTAAAATCCGTTGTGGCCTCCTCCGCGGGAAACCACGCTCAGGGCGTGGCCTATGCCGCCAAGAAGTTCGGCATACCCGCCACCATAGTCATGCCCGAATCCGCCCCAATCGCCAAGGTCCAGGCCACCGAAGGCTACGGGGCAAAGGTGGTGCTCTCCGGCGTCTGCTATGACGACGCATACACCAAGGCCAGAGAGATCTGCGACAGCGAGGGAGCCACCTTCCTTCACCCCTACAATGACCTGGAGGTCATTGCCGGCCAGGGCACTCTGGGCATAGAGATACTGGGAGACCTGCCAACGGTGGACATCATAGTGGTCCCTGCCGGAGGCGGCGGACTGCTCTCCGGCGTTGCCGCCGCCGTCAAGCAGCTCAACCCCAGGGTGAAGGTCTTTGGAGTTCAGGCCGAGGGGGCCAACGCCATCGCCCGCAGCTTCAGGGAAAAGCGCCTGGTCACCACCGAGACCGCCTCCACCATAGCCGACGGCATAGCCGTGAAAGTCCCCGGGGATATCACCGTGGATCTCATAAACCAATACGTGGACGATGTGGTCACCGTCTCCGACCGGGAGATATCCAGCGCCATACTTCTGCTGATGGAGCGCTGCAAGCAGATAGTGGAGCCCGCAGGGGCCACCTCCCTGGCAGCTGTGCTGGGAGGGAAGATTGACGTGGCAGGCAAAAACGTGGTGTGTCTCCTGTCCGGGGGCAACATAGACGTGAGCTTCATCCAGAACATCATAGAGCAGGGCCTGGTAGCCAGGAACCGGAGGCTGAAATTCATCGCCAAGCTGATAGACCGTCCCGGCAGCCTGGTGCAGCTTCTCACGGTGCTGGCCAAGGCCGGAGCCAACGTGCTCACCGTGCAGCACGACAAGCTGATGCTTGGCCTCAATCCCAATGAGACCTATGTCCGTATCGCCTGCGAGGTGGGCGGCAAGGCCCACGGCAGCCTGGTCATGAGCGAGCTGAAAAACCACGGATATCAGGTGGAGAGCGACGAGATGTAGTCCCGCCTGAAACTACGGATTTTTAATATTTTTAAATAAAGGAGAACATGAAAATGAAAACCGTATCCACAGAAAAAGTTCCTTCCGCCATCGGCCCCTATTCTCAGGCCCAGATAAGCGGCGGCTTTGTCTTCTGTTCCGGGCAGATAGCCGTCATCCCGGAGACCGGGGAGCTGGCCCAGGGTCTTGAGGGCCAGGCTAACCAGGTGTTCAAGAATGTTTCCGAGCTGCTCAAGGCCGCAGGCTCCGACATTTCCAAGGTGGTCAAGAGCACCGTATTCATCAAGCATATGGATGATTTTGCTGCCATCAACGCCATCTACGCCAAGTATTTCACCGAGCCTTTCCCCGCCCGCTCCTGCGTGGAAGTGGCAAGGCTGCCCAAAGACGTGCTGCTGGAGTGCGAGGTCATCGCCGAGCTGTAAGTATGCAGGTTTGAAAAATGGCGGCAGAAATGCCGCCCTTTTACCTTTTTCCCAAAATACAGATAAGGATTGAAACACATGGATATGTTTTTGACCCTGGCTTATCTCTTTTTCATCGGCTCGGTGCTGGGCTGGTGTCTGGAGCTGGTCTTCCGCCGCTTTTTTTCTTCGGCAAATCCTGAACACAGATGGATAAATCCAGGCTTCTGCGTGGGGCCTTATGTGCCTCTTTATGGCTTCGGCCTGTGTATTCTGTACCTGCTGGCCCATTGGGGACAGCTCAGCGGCATGGACGCCTCGCCAGGAGGAAGGCTTGTGATGTTTTTGTGCATGGCGGTGAGCATGACAGCCATTGAGTACATAGCCGGTATCCTCTGCCTGAAGCTTATGAAGCTGCGTCTCTGGGATTACAGTAAAATGTGGGGCAACATCCAGGGCCTTATCTGTCCCCTGTTCTCCGCTTTCTGGGCCATTCTGGGGGCCATATACTATTTTCTGGTCCATCCCTACATTCTCTCGGCTCTGGACTGGCTGGCCAATAATCTGGCCTTCTCTTTTGTGATAGGCTTTTTCTTCGGCGTGTTCACCATTGACGTAGTCTACTCCAGCCAGCTGCTGGCCAAGCTTAAGAAGTTCGCCGACGAAAACGGTGTGGTGGTCAGATACGAAAACCTCAAGGCAGAAATACGCAGCGCTCAGGAGCGGGCCTCCAAGCGGGTATACTTCATGTTCGCCTTCCGCTCCGACCGGGCCCTTATAGAGCATCTGCGGGAGGGCCGCCGCTCTATAGAAGAGATACGCCGGAAAATCAGGGAGCACTGAACAGCTGCCCCCCGGACTTTATTTTTGTACTCCCAATCTGCTGCGTTTGTTAATTATGGATATCAAATTATGTAAACTATGTTGGCTTTAAAAAGCTCTCCTCCCGTTAAATCGGGCGGAGAGCTTTCGCTTATTTTGTTTTTCTATACTAGGCTTACAGTTCGGGATACAGAGGGAAGCTGCGGCACAGCTCCATTACCTCTTCTCTGGCCTGAGGCACTGCGGACTCTCCCTCTTCCACCAGCTTTGCAATGATGCGGCCTATGGTGTGCATCTGCTCCTCTTTCATGCCCCGGGTCGTCACGGCGGGGGAACCGAAGCGCATACCGGAGGTGAGCTTCACGGACTGGGTATCAAAGGGAATGGTATTCTTGTTGGCGGTGATGTGGGCCTCGTCCAGCAGCTCCTGGACCTCCATGCCGGTCTTGCCTTTGCTCATTACGTCGCAGAGCATCAGGTGATTGTCGGTGCCGCCGGACACCAGGCGCAAGCTTCTGGCCTGGAGCTCGTCGGCCAGAGCGGCGGCGTTCTTCACCACCTGCTGCTGGTATTCCTTAAACTCCGGAGTCAGGGCCTCTCCCAGGCAAACGGCCTTGGCGGCTATGATGTGCATCAGAGGGCCGCCCTGGGTGCCGGGGAATACGGCGCTGTTTATTTTCTTTTTCAGCTCCTCCCCGCAGAGGATGAGAGCGCCTCTGGGGCCTCTCAGGGTCTTGTGGGTAGTGGTGGTGACCACATGGGCATAGGGCACAGGGCTGGGATGGACCCCGGCGGCCACCAGGCCTGCAATATGGGCCATGTCCACCATGAGATAGGCCCCCACCTGGTCAGCTATCTCCCGCATTTTCTTGAAGTCGATAAAGCGGGGATAGGCACTGGCCCCGGCGATTATCAGCTTGGGGCGGCACTCCTCCGCCCGGCGCAGGACCTGTTCATAGTTTATAGTCTCGCTGCCCTCTTCCACGCCGTAGAAGCAGGCATTGAAATATTTACCGGAGATAGAAGCTTTTGAGCCATGGGTAAGATGGCCTCCGTGGCTCAGGTCCATACCCAGTATTGTGTCGCCGGGCTGGAGCAGAGCCAGATAAACGGCCATGTTGGCCTGGGAACCGGAGTGGGGCTGGACATTGGCGTGCTCGGCGCCGAAGAGCTTTTTTGCTCTCTCTATGGCCAGAGTCTCTATTTCATCCACATACTGGCAGCCGCCGTAATATCTGGCGCCGGGATAGCCCTCGGCGTACTTGTTGGTGAGATGGCTGCCCATGGCCTCCATGACTGCCGGGGAGACAAAGTTCTCGGAAGCGATGAGTTCGATATGGTCTCTCTGCCGCTCCAGCTCCCTCATCATGGAGGCATAGACCTCCGGGTCCTGCAGCTTTATCTGTTCATAGCTCATTGGGGGTATACCTCCGCTGTTTCGATATTTTTCCCGATTATTATATTACAGCCCTCTTCTTTTGGCAACATCCATTATCTGCCCAAATATACTTGCCCTTATGCTGACCAAATGGTAAAATTGGATATATTTCTTCGAAAAAACACATTTTAGTCCAATGGTATGAAGTCAAGTAGGTGATGCAAGAAAATTTCAAATGGGAATGAGTAAAAAGGACCATGTAGGC
>CALWYF010000037.1 GCA_944385705.1 uncultured Oscillospiraceae bacterium
CAGAGTACCGAAAGCGTAGCAGACCAGGGTGCCCAGAACCAGCAGCAGAATGTGGTTCAGATGCTTTTCCAGCAGCCAATACAGCAGGGTGCACAGGAGAAAGCCCAGGATGAATCCGCCGGTGGGGCCCAGCAGCGCGCCGAGGCCGGCGTTGAACCCGGAAAAGACCGGCAGGCCCACCGTGCCCATAAACATGTACAGCAGCATGGCTATGGTGCCCCGCTTGCCCCCAAGCAGGAGCAGAGAGCAGTATATTCCAAAGGTCTGCATCGTAAAAGGCACAACGGAAAAAAGAGCTATATTTATCCAGGAACAGAGACAGATCATAACTGTCATCAAGGCCAAGGTGGCTATATCCTTTGTCTTCATGGTGCTGGGCGCTCCCTTCCCTGGTCCGGCTTCGGACAGTCAAAGTATTTCTATATAAATGATATTATAAGGCGGGCGGACTGTCAACGCATAATTGCCTAAAGAAGGCTTTGCTCCGGGCCGCAAAAAGAAGAAAATATGGTTATTTTTACGAAAATTAAATGTATATAAAATAATGGAAAAAATCCATTGACATAGGCGTAAAAGATTGGTAATATACAACTATGGGGCATGGTTATTTATTTAACATGGCCCCGGTGTTCCCAAAAGGGAGCGGGTGGTCCTGAGTCGGTTCCTGCAGGCCCGGGGCTGCCGAAGAATAAGCTATATACAGCGAGGCTGTGTATAAAAGAATTTGAAATGAGAAAGGGAAGAACAATGAAAAAGATTATTAGCATGATCCTCCTGCTGTGCATGGTCTTTGCACTGGCCGCCTGCGGCGGTACTGAGGCTCCCGCTGAGGATGCTGCAGAGGCTCCCACTGAGGCTCCTGCCGAGGAAGCTACCGAGGCTCCCGCTGAGGATGCCGGCACCGAGGCCACTTACACCCTGGGCATGGGTGTTGTCTCCAACTTTGACAGCTCCGCTGCCGGCAATGCTCAGATCGACACCACCTTCGCCGCCATCGTCACCGATGCTGACGGCAAGATCGTCTCCTGCCGCCTGGATGTGGCCCAGAACAAGATGAACGTGGCCGACGGTCTGGTCACCACCGGCAACGAGTACCCCACCAAGATGGAGAAGGGCACCGACTACGGCATGGCTCCTGTCAGCTCCATAGGCGCTGAGTGGGATGCTCAGGCCAAGGCCTTCGAGGAGTTCGTGGTCGGCAAGACCGTTGACGAGGTCGTCGCTCTGGAGACCGTGCTCAACGAGTCCGGCCACAATGTGGCTGTTGACGAGACCCTGTTCGCCGGCTGCACCATGGACATCGTTGACTTCAAGGCCGCCGTTGAGAAGGCCGGCAGCGATGAGTGGGCCGTGACCTTCACCACCGCCGACGCCTTCACTCTGGGCGTTGCCGCCATCACCGATGATGCCGACTCCACCGCTCCCACTGCCGATGCTGACGGCGTTGTAAAGATGTACACCGAGTTCGGCGCTGCCGTTGTGGGTGCTGACGGCACCATCCTGGCTGCCCTCAACGACGCTATCCAGCCTAACATCACCGTTGATCCCGCCGGCGAGATCGTCGCTACCGAGTACAAGGGCACCAAGCGTGAGCTGGGCGCTGACTACGGCATGGCTCCTGTCAGCGCAATAGGCGCTGAGTGGGATGCTCAGTCCGCCGCTTTCTCCCAGTTCGTGGTTGGCAAGACCGCCGATGAGGTTGCTGCTCTGGAGACTCAGGAGAGCAATGGCCACAATGTGACTGTTGACGAGACCCTGTACGCTTCCTGCTCCATGGATATCACCGGCATGATGGCCGTCATTTCCACCGCTGCAAACTACGCCCGCTAAGTTCTGAGCGCGGAACAAATCAGAGAACAATTTAAAATTTCAGCTGTAAAAACATAGGAGATGAAAACATTGAAGAGAACAGGCTGGGTGCTTTGCGCTGCCCTATTTGCAGCCCTGCTGCTGGCGGGCTGCGCCGGGAAGAAGACAAACATCGAGCCTCAGGGTAAAGCATACTTTACCTACTTCGATACAGTCTCCTATGTGTACAGCTACGCAGGAGATTCGGCAGAACGCTTTGAGGAACGTTCTGCCGAAGTTTCTAATATTCTGGGAGAATATCACAAGCTCTTTGATATTTACCACGAGTACTCCGGGGTGAACAATCTTTGCACCCTGAACAAACAGGCGGGGGGAGAGCCCCTGACTGTGGATGAAAAGCTTGTGGAATTTCTGCTGTATGCCCGGGACCTATATGAACTTACAGACGGAGAGATGAACATCATGATGGGATCAGTTCTCCGCCTGTGGCACGACTGCCGGGAGGCAGCCGGTGAGGACCCGAATAACGCGGCCATCCCCAGTGAAGAGGAACTGGCGGAGGCGGCGCAGCACATGGACTTTTCCGCTCTTGAGATAGATGAGGAGAACATGACGGTGCGTATCACCGACCCGGAGGCCTCAATTGATGTGGGCGCCCTGGGCAAGGGCTACGCCACCGAACGGGCGGCGGACTTCCTGAGGGAGGACGGCGCCCAGGGCTATGTGCTGAACGTGGGCGGCAATATCCGCATCATCGGCACCAAGCCCGACGGGACAGGCTGGGTCACGGCCATCCGGGACCCCGACGGCAGCCAGGAGGACTATGCCCTGAACCTGCGCCTGAAGGATACGGCCTGTGTTACATCAGGAATTTACGAGCGGTATTTTGTGGTGGACGGCCAGCGCTATCACCACATAATCGATAAGGACAGTCTTTATCCCGCAGATTACTTTGCGTCCCTCACTGTCATCACTGAGGACAGCGGCCTGGCCGACGCTCTGTCCACGGCGTTGTTCTGCATGCCCCAGGAGAAAGGGGAGGCACTGGCCGACAGCATGGAGGGCGTGGACGTCATCTGGATATATACCGATGGAACCATAGAGTACACCGACGGCAGCTGATCGAGAAAAATATTTGAGAAGAGGAGGTAGGTGTGCAATGAGCTTTAAAAAGAGCATTTCATCCCTGAAATTACCCCATCACAAGAACACTGCGGCCATGGCCGCAGTGAAGATAGCGCCTCCTGAAGAGGTGCTGCTGCCTATGAACATGCACTCCGGCCACGACGCGGAACCTGTTGTCGCCGTGGGCGAGCATGTGCTCATCGGACAGCTGGTAGCCCGGGAGGAGGGCAGAAACTCTGCGCCGGTATACGCCAGCATCTCCGGCCAGGTGGCCGCCATTGAGGACTATACCAATGAGACCGGCCGCAAGACCAAGGCCATCCGCATAGTCTCCGACGGCAAGATGGAGGTATCCCCTGAGGTCAAGCCCCCGGAGATCCACGATTTGGACAGCTTCCTGGCCGCAGTGAGAGACAGCGGCATAGTGGGCCTGGGCGGCGCAGCTTTCCCCCTGTGGGCGAAGCTGGACGCCATACGCCGGGGCCCCATCAAGACGGTGCTTATAAACGGCGCGGAGTGCGAGCCCTTCATAACCAGTGACCACCGCACCATGGTGGAGCACAGCGACCTTATCGTAAAGGGCGTGGAGCTGCTGAAGGAGTATCTCCACAGCGAGAAATTCATCCTGGGCATCGAGAACAACAAGCCCGACGCCATAGCCGAGATGGAGAGAGTCTTTGCCGGGGACAGCGCCGTGGAGGTCAAGGCCCTCACCAGCGTGTACCCCCAGGGCGCAAAGCAGGTGCTGCTGTATAATGCCGCAGGCCTGGTGGTAGGGGAGGGCCAGCGTCTGGCCTCTCTGGGCTACATCATCATCAATGTCACCTCCCTGGCCAAAATGGCCGAGTACGTGGAGACCGGCATGCCCCTGGTGGAGCGCTGCATCACCGTGGACGGCTCCGCCGTCAAGGAGCCCAAGAACCTGCTGGTTCCTGTGGGCACCCGCATCAGCTACCTGATAGAGAACGCCGGCGGCTTCTCCTGCGAGCCGGGCAAGGTCATCTTCGGCGGACCCATGATGGGCCACACCGCTTACTCCCTGGATCAGCCGGTGGTAAAGGCAACCAACGCCGTCCTGGCCTTCAACAAGGCGGATTCCGCCGCCCTGGAGCCCAGCGCCTGCATCCACTGCGGCCGCTGCGTGGAGAACTGCCCCCTGGGCCTCAACCCCACCGCCTATGCCAAGGCTCTGGATATCGACGACGAGGCGGAGCGCTTTGCCGTTTTGGAGAAGGAGAAGGTCTCCATGTGCATGGAGTGCGGCTCCTGCTCCTATGTCTGCCCGGCCCGCCGCCCCCTGGTGCAGAACAACCAGAAGGCCAAGGGCTTTGTGAGAGCTTACAAGGCTCAGCTTAAAGAGAAAGAAGGAGGAAAGTAATATGGAAAGCAGTCTCATACTTTCATCCGCTCCTCATATCCATACCAAGGACACCAGCCGGCGGATAATGCTGGATGTGATAATCGCCCTGCTGCCCGCCGTTGTGGCCTCCGTGGTCATCTTCGGCGTCAAGGCCCTGGGCATCATCGCCGCCTGCGTCATAGCGGCAGTGGTGAGCGAGGCAGTATTTGACCTGATAGTGGGCAAGAAGCAGACCGTGGGCGATTTGAGCGCCGTGGTCACCGGCTTGCTGCTGGCCCTGAACCTGAGCACCAACGTGGCCATATGGCAGTGCGTGGTGGGCTCGGTGTTTGCCATCGTTGTGGTCAAGTGCCTCTTCGGCGGCCTGGGCAAGAACTTTGCAAACCCCGCCATCACCGGCCGTGTGTTCATGCTGCTGGCCTTCTCCTCCGTGGCGGGAGGCGCAAACCCCGTCATCGTGGAGCTCACCAGCACCGCAACTCCTCTGGAGCTGATAGCCCAGCAGGCCGAGAACACCCCCACCCTCATGGAGCTGTTCCTGGGCCTCCACGGCGGCGCCATCGGCGAGACCTGCTGCCTGGCCCTGCTCATCGGCTTTGTCTACCTGCTGGTGAGAAAGGTGATAAAGTGGCATGTTCCGGTGATATTCATTGCCACCGTGTTCGTCTGCTACCTGATAGCCACCGGAGACTTTACATATGCCCTGGCCGAGATCCTGGCGGGCGGCCTCTTCATCGGCGCCATCTTCATGGCTACCGACTATGTCACCTCCCCCATCACCCTGAAGGGCAAGATGATCTTTGCCCTGGGCTGCGGCCTGGTGACCTTCGTCATCCGCTACTTCTGCGCCTACCCCGAGGGCGTGTCCTTCTCCATCCTGGCTATGAACATACTCACTCCTTACATTGAGAAGTTGACTGCAAATACACCTTTGGGAGGTTCTAAAAATGGCTAAAAAAGAATTTTCCAAATCCATTGCCCTGCTGCTGGTCCTGTTCATTGTGGCAGCTCTGGCCCTTACCGGCATAAACACCGTCACCGCTCCCATCATCGAGGCCAACGGAGCCTCCGCTCAGTTCGAGCCCCTCTTTGCCGTCATGCCTGAGGCCGAGAACTTCGATGTCCTCTACGACGTGAACGACGCCGCCTCCACCGCTCTGGTGGATGTGCCCGCCACGGTCCAGGGCGTGTACAGCGAGACCTCCGGTCTGGGCTATGCAGTGACCCTCTCTACCACTGAGGGCTACACCAAGGAGGCCATAACCATGACCATGGCCATCGACGCCGAGGGCAAGATCTCCGCTCTGGAGATCACCGCCTATCCTGAGACCAAGGACGTGGGCGCCGATTATCCCCTGAGTTATGTGGGCCAGGACTCCGCACTGGGCGGCGTGACCCTGGTGGCAGGAGTGACCTTCAGCTCCTCTGCCATTAAGAATGCCGTTACCGACGGCTTCAATGTCCTGATAAATAACGGCCTTGTGGGCGCCGGCCAGAAGAGCGACGACCAGGTGCTCCTGGAGCTGCTGCCCCAGGTCTACTCCGGTATTGCCAACAGCAGCGGAGTGCTCCAGTATGAAGAGACCGAAGTGAACTCCGGCTCCATAGTCAAGAGCTACAAAGCTCTTAACGGCAGCGGCTATGCCTTCATGCTCAACGACGGCAGCGCCAACTATCTGGGTATCTGCACCTTGGTGGGCGGAGCCAAGATAGTAGATCTGGAGGGCAACGAGGTGGACAACTCCGCCATGCTGGAGGAGATAAAGACCTACACCGCCGAGAACGCCCAGCCCCAGGCCGAACAGGAGATAGCCAAGCTCCAGCGTATCACCTCCGAGACTGCGGAGATCACCGCCATGCCTCTGGATATCTACAGCAGCGTGACCGGAGCCTACTCCATTGTGGACGGCGGCGTGCAGTACTACGGCTTTGTCAGCCGCAGCTATGGTTACAACAATATGACCATGCCCATCTACTTCGTGCTGGATGAAAACGGCGCAATAGTGAAGATGACCTGCGATGAGCTGATACTCTACGCCGAGTACTTCACCACCTATACTCTGGACGAGCCCAGTTACAAGGAGGGCTTTGTCGGCCTCACTGCCGACAGCTACACCGGTGAGCAGGCTCTCATCTCCGGCGCTACCATGAGCAGCGACGCTGTTGACACTGCCACCAACGATGCCTTCGCCGCCTTTGCGGCCATATCCTAAAGGAGGGGAAAAGGATGAACGAATGCAAAAACAGCCCTAAGCTCCTTGAGGCCATAGGCGCTAACCCGGTCCTTGTCCTGTTCCTGGGGGCCTGCCCCGCTCTGGCGCTGACCGCCGATGTTCGCTCCGCTCTGGCCATAGGCCTGGCAGTGCTGGCAGTGATGCTGCTGAGCAGCCTGGTCATGGGAGCCCTGTCAAAACTCATACCCCAGGGCGCAAGGCTGGCCGCCGGCGTGCTGGTGACCGCAGCCTTCGCCTCTGCGGCAGATATGCTGATGAACGCCTATCTGCCCGGCACCTATAAGATGATGAGCCTGTACCTGGCCGTGGTGGCCGTGGATCTGCTGGCCTTCGGTTCGGCGGAGAACGCCGCAAAGGCCGGCCTGGGAAAGGGCCTGGCCAACGCCCTGCTCACCGGCATCTACTTTACCGTAGTGGTGCTGGTGGTGGCGGCAGTCCGGGAGCTCTTTGGCGCCGGCAGCTTTGCCGGAAACGAGATCGCTTTCCTGAAAGACCATGCCGTGCCTCTGCTGAGCCAGGCCTCCGGCGGCTTCATGATCCTGGCCTTTGCCGCCGCCGTGGTGAACAAGCTCTGCCGCGGCTGCTGCCTGTGCCAGGGCAAGGGCATAGCCTTTGCCGCTGCCGGGCTGGATGAGGCAAAGAACGCTGAGAAGGAGGAAGAGCAATGAAAGAGATACTTCTTTTGATCCTTGGCGGAGTGCTTGCCAATAACTATGCCTTTGAAAAGTTCCTGGGTGTTACCCCCATGCTGGGCTACTCCCGCAAGGGCAAGAAGCTGCTGGCCATGGGCCTTGCCGTCACCGTAGTCATGCTGCTCACCGCAGCCATCGCCTGGCCGGTGCAGACCCTGCTGGACAGCAAGTCCCTGGGCTACCTGCAGATCCTGGTCTATGTGGCCATTATCCTCATAGTGGTCTACGTCGTGGACCTGCTGGTCAAGGCTGCCGCCCATAAGTGCCTGGGTGTGTACTTCCCCCTGATAGCTCTCAACAGTGCAGTGCTGGGCCTGGCTCTGGAGAATGCCTCCGAGGGCTACGGCTTCGGCCAGAGCCTGGCCGCCGCCCTGGGCGTGGGCCTGGGCTTCCTGGCAGCTCTGTTCCTCATGGCCGGCGTCAACAGCCGTATTGCTCAAAAGCACGTTCCCGCTGCGTTCCAGGGCCTGCCCATCCAGCTGCTGGCCGCATCCATAGTGGCCATGGTGCTGGTGGCTTTTAAATGAGTCTGCCAGGGAAAAAACGACTGGCTGACCTTGTCCTGATTACCTCGCTGCTGCTGTTGGCTCTGGTGTGCTATTTCCTCTTTTCCGGCAGCGGCAGCCACGGCAATGTGGCTGTGGTCTGCGTAAACGGGGAGGAAGTGGCCAGGTACTCTCTGGCTGTGGAAGGACGCTACGAGCTCAACGGCGGCAGCAACATCCTGATAATACAGGACGGCTGCGCCTGGCTGGAGGATGCAGACTGCCCCGATAAGCTCTGTGTCCGTCAGGGCAAGATCGAGCTGGACGGCCAGTGCATCACCTGTCTGCCCAACAAGCTAACCGTCACCATCTATGCCGACAACAGCGAAGTGGAGCTAATAAGCTGATGAAGACTAAGAAAATAGCAGTCATGGCCCTGGCGGCGGCCCTGGCAATGATACTCTCCTTTGTGGAGAGCCAGATACCCGCCTTCGTGGCGGTGCCTGGAGTCAAGGTGGGCCTTGCCAATATAGCCGTGGTGTTTGTGCTCTACAAGCTGGGCTGGAAAGAGGCGGTGGTCATCTCCATTATAAGGGTGTTCGTGGTATCTGTCCTTTTCGGCACGGCCGTGAGCCTCTTTTACAGCGTGGCCGGAGCAGTGCTGAGCCTGACAGGCATGGTGCTGCTGAAGATAACCCGGCTGTTCTCCACCGTGGCCGTCAGCGTCACTGGAGGAGTGCTCCACAATGTGGGACAGATAGCTATGGCCTGCATCTTGTTGGAGACCAATGTCATCAAATACTACCTGCCCTTCCTGATCGTCAGCGGCGTTATCGCCGGCGTGGTGATAGGCATCATCGCTGCAATCATGGTCAAGCGGGTGGATGTGGAGTGCTGAACCAAATTAATATATCTGCTGAGACGGCGGAGCTGCGGCTCCGCCGTTTTTTTGCCCTGGCGCTGCCCCAAAAATATTTTGCACATCGAAAGAAATTACGTTTATACGTGGGAAAACATCTAGTAAACACCGGAGAAATATGTAAAATAATAAAAGACCTGGATGGTTATAAAATTGACAGGGAGGGCCCAGAAAAATGCAGGATATTCTGAAAAACTTCAGACTTGACGGCAAAGTCACTCAGTGCTCCGAATATGGATGCGGACATATAAACAGGACCTATCTGGTGCTTACCGATTCCGGCAAGCGCTATATTCTCCAGGGTATCAGCACGGTGGCCTTCAAGGATGTGCCGGGCCTGATGGAGAACATCGGCGCCGTTACCCGTCATCTTCAGAAGAAGGTAAAGAGCCAGAGGGAATGCCTGCATCTGGTGCCGACCCTGGACGGGGCGGACTACTGGTACGACGGAAAGGAGGGCTACTGGCGGGTTTACGACTTTATTGAGGACAGCATCTGCCTCCAGAGCGCCGAGACACCGGAGGACTTCTACCAGAGTGCCGTGGCCTTCGGTACCTTCCAGCGGCAGCTGGAAGATTTCCCTGCCCAGACTCTCCACGAGACCATAGTCAACTTCCATAACACCCCGGACAGATACGAGAAATTCAAAGTCGTTCTGGCTCAAGATAAGCTGGGCCGGGTAAAGGATGCAGAGTATGAGATAGGGGAGTACCTGAAGCGGGAGCAGGACGGGGCCACCCTGATGAACATGCTTAAGGATGGAAGGCTGCCGTTGCGGGTAACCCATAACGACACCAAGCTGAACAACGTTATGTTGGACGCCAAGACCCGCAAGGCTCTGTGCGTAATCGACCTGGACACGGTGATGCCCGGCCTGATGGCCTTTGACTTTGGAGATTCCATCCGCTTTGGTGCTGCCACTGCCGCCGAGGACGAGAGGGATCTGAGCAAGGTGTCCATGAGTCTGGAGCTCTTCAAGACCTTTGCAAAGGGCTTTATCAGCAGCTGCCCGGAGCTCACTCAGGAGGAGTATACCAGCCTGGCCTGGGGCGCCCGCATCATGACTTTGGAGTGCGGAGTCCGCTTTCTCACCGACTATCTGGACGGGGACAAGTATTTTGCCGTCCACAGACCAGGTCAGAATCTGGACCGCTGCCGCACTCAACTGAAAATGGTGCAGGACATGGAAGGTAAATGGGATAAGATGCTAAAAATAATCCGGGATCTGCGGCAATAAAATTGTGGAAAAAGTCAAAAAACATAGTGAAATATTCCCGCAAATGTGGTAAAATAAGGCATAAAAAGAGGCACGGGGGGAGCCAATCCCGCCTATTCCTCTATGCCGGGCCTCAGGGCTGCGGCAGCTAACAGCCGGATATGTATTTGCAAGGAAGATGCCAGCGGGAAGGAAGGGGATCACTGTGAACGTTCTTTTCAACAGCAGCCGCCTCAGCGAACTTCTGAACAATCTGCAGATGCTGACTGGGGTATGGGTAAATATTTTTGATGCCGACGGTAAGGATATAAAGCTTTTCGGAAATGCCACGGCTTTTTGCAGACACATTCAGGCCTCATCTGAGGGCCGACGCCGCTGTGAGGAGTGCGACGCTCAGGCGGTGGGGAAGTGCTCTGCCCTGGGCAAGGCATATCAGTACCGCTGCCATGCAGGGCTTAAGGAAATAGTGGTGCCCATCTATGACCAGGGGGTTCCTATAGCATACATGGTATTCGGCCAGCTGCTGGACAATACACCCCAGAAGCTCCAATGGGAGGAGACGCTGAAGACTCTGGACTGGTACGGGGGAGATCTGCTGGAGCTGAAGGACGCCTTCTATCAGCTGAGGCAGTATTCCCAGAGAGAGCTGAAGGCCTTTACCGAAATACTGGAAGCTCTGACTCACTATGTGCTCTTGGAGGGAATGATACACTCCACCCAGTATACCGACCAGCAGAAGCTGGAAATGTACATAGACCAGCACTACATGGAAAAGCTCAGCCTGCGGCAGATATCCCGGGACCTGAATATGGGCACTACCAAGCTTTGCGCCGTAGCCAAAAAGCTTTCGGGCAGCGGCAGCGTCACCCGCCTTATATCCCAGCGCCGGGTGCAGGCGGCAAAGCGCCTGCTGCTGCGGGAGGACATGCCCATATCCTCCGTGGCGGAGAAGGTGGGCTTCAGCGACTACAATTACTTTACCAAGATATTCAAGGCCTTCGAGGGCGTCACCCCCTCGGCCTACAGAAAAAACAATATGTGATGAGATGAAGTGTACTGCCCCGGGACTCGGACCCCGGGGCAGTTGTCAGGCCCGGAGCTCCATTGTCTTTACGGAAGCTCCGGGCCTTATGTTTTTCATTTAAAATACGCCGCCGGGAAAGCTTTGAGAAATTAATAATTACCCTTGCGGCAGGGGAGAAAGAGTGTTAAAATATTTAACACTGCATATTTTAATAGGAGAAAGCGAGCTATGACAGACTGTCTTATGGTGGGTCTTGGAGGCTTTATCGGGTCGGTGTGCCGCTTTATGATAAGCAAGCTGCCCTTATCTGCCGAAGGCTCCTTTCCGCTGAACACCTTTATTATAAACATCCTGGGGGCCTTTGCAATAGGCTGTATCGCAGCCGCTGCGGGAAAAGACCTGGACCCGAGAGCCGTGCTCTTTTTAAAGGTTGGTATCTGCGGGGGATTTACAACCTTCTCCACTTTTTCCTTGGAGACCTTCAAACTAATGGAAGCCGGGGCTTGGGCCACGGCTGTTATATATGTTTGCTCCAGCACCCTGCTGGGTATACTTGCCGTCTTCTCGGCCCAGTATTTGCTGCGCTGATAAAAACAACAACATTCAATAGATTCGGAGACAGAGATGAGCAGAATTAGAGCCAAGCTTTCCACAATATCCCGCATACATTATATCAAACTGGTGGTCAGGAGCATACTGTTCCTGGCGGCTCTGACAGTGTATGTGGTAAACCGGCTGCAAAACAGCCCCACCATGTTCGGCGGCTACGAGGACAGCCAGCTGCTGCTCCTGGTGCTGACGGTGTTTTTCTCCGTGGAGATGGTGCTGCGCTGCTTCCCCTCAAAATATGAAAGCATGGGCTGCCAAAAGCAGTTTGCCAAGAATTACATCCCGGCTGCAGAGAGCTTTGACAGGAAGGAGCTGCTGCGCCGCTCAGTATTCCCGGTGCTGATTGTGCTGCTGTCCTGGGTGGCTCTCAATGGACTGATAGCCCTTATATACTATCTGGGTTATATCGATTGGGGTATACTGCTGCTCATTGCCATTGCCTACTCCGTGTGCGACATGATATGCATACTTTTCTTCTGCCCCTTCCAGACATGGATGATGAAGAACCGCTGCTGCCAGACCTGCCGCATATACAACTGGGACTATGCCATGATGTTCACCCCCCTTATTATGGTGGACAATATCTACGCCCATATTCTGGTGGGCCTGAGCCTGGTGCTGCTGGTGCGCTGGGAGCTGTGCTTTTTCCTGCACCCTGAGCGCTTCTATGAGGAGACCAACCGGAGTCTCAGCTGTGCCAACTGCCGGGAAAAACTGTGCCACCACAAGAAGCAGCTTATGAACCTGAAGTTCTTTAAAAGATGATTATAACTTTACATAACATTTAACAATTCTGAAATAGAAAAGCTGTTACTTCTGAAATATCTTTTTGTTATCTTATACTTGCAAGTAGCAGTTTTTCATTTTCTCCTCTTTCATAACAGATAAAGCAGCCGGATGAAGGTCCGGCTGCTTTATTTGAGCCTGTCATAAAAGCCTCGCAGAGCATTTTCAACCAAGCGAAAAATAAATTCAATGGTTTTCTGCGGCGGCGTGTACGTCGCGGAAAACACTTCTCACGGAGCGGAGTGTCGAATTGTACGCCTCCGGCGTACAACCGAGGCATGAAGCGAAGTGCTTTTTGTCAAAGAAGGCATAGCCTTCTTTGACAAGCTTAGATAAAGCAGCCGGATGAAGGTCCGGCTGCTTTATCTGTTTATACGCCTTGGGCCTGGGAGCTGTGGATAGATTATAAACTGTCTAATTGTTTTGCTTAACTTGTCTAATTGTTTTCTTAGGATTTTGCTGATATTATTATAACAAGGCAGACTCTACGCATTTTCTCAAAAACATTGGGGGGATATGGTTGAAGGCAGATAAACGAGGTAGCTTTATGGAGCGCATGGCCAGCGTGATAGTGGACAAAAGGAATATAATTTTCCTTATTTTTGCCGCCCTGGCTATCTTCTGCGCTTTCTCCAGAAACTGGGTCAAAGTCTGCGACGATATAACCGCATATCTGCCGGACAATACGGAGACCCGCACAGGCCTTGATTTAATGGACAGGGAATTCACTACCTTCGGCACAGCCCAGGTCATGGTGGCAAATGTCACCTATGACAAGGCCCTGGAGCTGAAGACGGGTATAGAACAGATAGAGGGCGTTAAATCCGTAGAGTTCGACGAGAGCGAGGACCACTACAAAGATGCCTCCGCCCTTTTCGACGTGACTTTTGTAGGGGACGATTTTGACCCGGACAGCGAAGAAGGACTGGAGTCCGTAAAGCAATACCTGGCCGACTACGACCTGTACATAAGCAGTGAAGTGGGCAATCCGCTGGAGAAGATAATAAACCAGGAGATGCTGGTGGTGGACATCATTGCGGTGATAATCATCGTGCTGGTGCTGCTGCTCACCTCCCGCACCTATGCGGAGATTCCGGTGCTGCTGATAACCTTCGGCGCCGCGGCTCTGCTGAACATGGGCACCAACTATCTCATGGGTGAGGTGTCCTATGTCACCAACTCCATAGCCATAGTCATGCAGCTGGCCCTAGCCATAGACTACGCCATTATCCTCTGCCATCGCTACACCGAGGAACGGGAGAAACACGAGCCCCGGGAAGCGGCCATAAAAGCCTTGAGCTACGCAATCCCGGAGATATCTGCCAGCAGTCTTACCACGGTTTCCGGCCTGCTGACCCTGTGCCTTATGGAGTTCAAGCTGGGCTATGACATGGGCTCGGTACTGATAAAGGCCATTCTGCTGAGCATGCTGTCGGTGTTCCTGCTGATGCCCGGCCTCCTGGTGCTGTTTTCCAAGCTGATAGACAAAACCCACCACAAGAATTTCGTGCCCAAAATAGACTTTCTGGGCAAGGCGGTGTATGCCACCCGCTTTGTGATGCCGGTGATATTTGTTGTGGTGATAATAGCTGCCTTCTCCCTGTCCCAGAGGGCAAACTATGTCTACTCCGTAGACTCCGTCAGCTCCATACGTCAGAACGAGACTCAGCTGGCAAAGCAAAAGATAGAGGGCACCTTCCAAAAATCCAATATGCTGGCGGTGATAGTGCCCCGGGGCGACTATGAAAAAGAGGCCAGAGTTATCCAGGACATCCAGGAACTGCCTTTGGTGGATAGCGTAACGGGGCTTGCAAACGTAGAGGTGCTGGACGGATATACCCTTACCTCCGCCCTGACCCCAAGAGAGTTTTCCGAGGTGGCGGACCTGGACGTGGAGGTGGCAGAGCTGCTGTACACCGGCTACGCAATGAACCAGAGCGATTACGGCCAGATAGCCACAAACCTGGAAAATTACCGGGTGCCGCTGATAGACATGTTCACTTATCTATTCCAGCAGCGCAAGGAAGTGGTGCTGGACCTGGATGAGGAGACGGAGAAGACTCTGGACGATCTGGAGCAGCAGCTGGGCGATGCCAAGCTCCAGCTCATGAGCGACAACTACAGCCGCATAGTGGTGATGCTGAACCTTCCCACAGAGGGGGAGGAGAGCTATGAGTACCTGGATATCATCCACGGTATCGTGGCCCGGCAGTACGACGAATATTACGTGGTGGGGGATACCACCAGCAGCAACGATCTTCGCAGCTCCTTTGAAAAGGACAACGTGATAATCAGCGTGCTGACGGTGCTCTTCGTGGTCATCGTGCTGCTCTTCACCTTCAAGTCCGCGGGACTGCCCCTGCTGCTGATAGCCATAATCCAGGGCAGTATCTGGTGCAATTTCTCATCCCCCTACCTTTTGGGCAACAACCTGTTTTTCCTCACCTATCTGATTGTAAGCTCCATACAGATGGGCGCAAATATAGACTATGCCATCGTCATATCCAGCCGGTATATGTCCCTGAAAGGGAAGATGCCCTTGAAAGAGGCCATGACCGAAACCTTGAACCTGGCCTTCCCCACGATCATCACCTCAGGAGCCATGATGGCCCTGGCGGGTATGGCCATAGGTCTGCTGACCTCCAACGAGATAATCTCCGGCATCGGCCTGTATATAGGCAGCGGCACCAGCATATCCATCTTTCTGGTAATGTGCGTGCTGCCCCAGATGCTGCTGGTAGGGGACATCATCATAAGGAAAACAACCTTCAGTATAAGCAAGAACATGGCGCCCCAGCATAAGACCGGCCTTATACGCATTGACGGCAGGGTGCGGGGCAAGCTCAACGGAGTGATAGACGCAGAGATCCACGGCCTGTTCAGGGGAGAACTCACCGGTATAGTGGATATAGGCGACGTGAAAGAACTGGACGGTGAGCTGCAGGGCCTTGAGATCACGGAAGGGAGCGAAGAATGAAACGGAAAATATTTTCCCTGGTTCTGGCGGCGGCGCTGCTGCTGGGGCTGCTGCCTCAGGCCATGGCCGAGGATGATGTGCTGCATATCTCCACCGTGGAAGAGCTGGAGGACTTTGCCCGCAGCTGCACTCTGGTGGAGTATTCCGCCGGGCTTAAGGTGCAGCTGGACGAGGACCTGGACCTGGAGGGCAGAGCCTTCAGCCCGATCCCCAGCTTCAGCGGCAGCTTTGACGGCGGCGGCCATACCATCAAGAATTTTGTCCTGGGTACCGACGGCTCCCATCAGGGCTTCTTCCGCTATCTTCAGACCGGGGGAAGCATCAAAAACCTGAATCTGGAGGGCCGGGTGGAGCCGGACAACAGCCGCTGTCAGGTGGGCGGCCTGGTGGGCAGCAGCTATGGCAGCATTGAAAATTGCAGCTTCAAGGGCAAGGTCAGCGGCCTCAACTATGTGGGCGGCATTGCCGGGGAAAACTACGGCAATATAAGCGGCTGCAAGGTTGAGGGCAGCGTCAGCGGAAAGCGCTTCACCGGTGGTGTTGCCGGATACAGTGCCGGCAGCATAGACAACTGCGAAAACCGGGCGGAAGTTAATACCGGCATCTCTGCCGGTGGCCTGGAGCTGGATAAACTCAATGTGGCGGGCATGACTCTCACCGGGGCGGAGGATACCGATGTGGTCTCCGACAGCGGAGGTATTGTGGGCTTTTCCTCGGGAGTTGTGGACAGCTGCACCAATCTGGGCAGTGTGGGCTATCCTCATTACGGATACAATGTAGGGGGTATAGCAGGGCGTCAGAGCGGCTACATAACAAGCTGTTCAAACCTGGGTGAGATATACGGCCGCAAGGACGTGGCGGGCATAGTGGGTCAGATGGAACCCTATCTGAAGCTTCTCACCTCCGCATCCCTGGCTGATGAGATACGCACCCTCCAGGCCATGATTAGCAATCTGGTGGCCAATGCGGGCTATCTTGGGGACGAGGTGCGAAACGCCCTGGCCAATATCAGCAGCACCGCAGGCCAGACTATCGAGGACATGATATTCAACGATTGGGGTCCTGTATGGCCGGACCCGGGAACCGACCCGGGGACTACCGACCCGGGAACTACCGACCCGGGGACTACCGACCCGGGGACTACCGACCCGGAGACCACCGACCCCGGAACTACTGACCCGGGGACTACCGACCCCGGGACCACCGACCCCGGGACCACCAATCCCGGGACTACCGAGCCGGGAGTCACCGACCCGGGAGCCGGAGCAAGCAGCGGGGCCGCAGCAGGAACAGACACTGCTGCCGGCACAGATCCCTCAGCCTCAGCGGCGGAACAGAATTCTCAGCCGCCCACCCAAGGGACCGGCACCGATGATACTTTGGCCGAGACCGGCACCGGTGGGGGCATAGTGCTGCTCAGTGCGGTTGAGCCCGGCGGAGACGGCACTGACCCGGGAACCACCGATCCCGGCACCGGCGGCATAGGAGGACTGCTGCCAAATACGGGTATGGATAGCCAGGCGCTGAAGGAGAACCTGGACCGCATGGCTGCCGATGCACGGTATTTCAATACCATGCTGGGAGCCACTGCCGACTCGGTAAAAAATGATCTCAGCGCCGTGAGCTATCAGCTGTCCAAGGTGCTCATCATGATGGCCAACACCCTCAGCGGTGAGAAGGAGATAAACATCTATGACGATGTGTCCGCCAAGGAGCCCAAGACCAGTACCGACGGTCGGGTGAGTCTGTCCGTGAACCGTGGCAAAGTGGAGGGCGACACCAACGTGGGCGGCATTGCCGGGGACATGGGAATAGAATATGAGTTTGACCTGGAAAACGAGCTCATGAGCGTTTTTACCGCCTCCAATATCATCAGCAGCAGCTATCAGAGCAAGTGCATAGCCAGCGAAAACATAAATCACGGGGAGATAAAGGCAAAAAAGGACAATGTTGGAGGCATTGCCGGTCAGTGCCAGGTGGGTCTGGTGGAGGACTGCCGGGACTATGGCTCCGTAAACACTGAAGAGGGCAGCTGTGTGGGCGGAATCGTGGGCCGGTCCATGACCATTATCAAAAACAGCTACGCCATGTGCCGCCTGGACGGACAGGAATATGTAGGAGGCATATCCGGCTACGGCACCGAGATAAGAAGCTGTGCCAGTCTCATTGCCGTGGGGAATGTCACCGCCTGCTGCGGCAGCATAGCCGGCTGGGCGAACATGAGCTCCGGCCTGGTGACGGACAATGTCTACAGCCATCCCAGCCTGGGGGCCGTGGACGGGATAAGCTATAAGGACAAAGCCCAGGCTCTGGACTATGAAAGCCTTTTGAATACCCAGGGAGTGCCGGAGGAATTCGGTGATCTGAAGATAAGTTTCGTGGCCGACGGAGAGCTGGTGGCGGAGATACCTTTTGAATACGGCGGCAGCATAGACGAAAGCCAGCTGCCTGAGGTACCGGAGAAGCCGGGCTATACCGGCAGCTGGGAGGACTTCGACTATTCCCAGCTCTACCTCAGCGATACTGTGGAGGCAGTGTACAGCTACCGTCAGGGCACTCTGGCAGTGGATAACCCGGACCCGGAGGAAGAGAAGGCCATAGTGCTGGTGGAGGGCAACTTCGACAGCAGCGGACGGCTGAGCCTCAGGGAGTTTACCGGAGATGGTCCCGAGCTGGAAAAGGGAACCCTGCGGGAGAAGTGGGTGCTGAATATAGAAAACGGCGGCACCGATGAGGAATATGCCGTCCACTACCTCAGCCCTGAGCCTCTGGAGAAGCGGGGACGCATAGAGCTTTACGGCTACTCCGACGGCAGCTGGAGCAAGCTGGAGACTTCCGGCAGCGGCAGTTATCTGGTCTTTGACGCCCAGGGCGACACGGTGGTGTTCTGCTCCGTGGAAACGGAAAGGGAGAACAGCCTCTGGCTCATAGGCGGAGGAGTCCTCATAGCCGGGGCGGCTCTGGCTCTTGTACTGGGCCTGAGAAAGAAAAAGAGAAGGCCGGAGATCCCTGAGCCTCCGGAGGCTTCTGAGGAAGAGGATGCGCCCAGGCCGGACGCCGACACCGTCAAGGAAGAATAAGATTTTATCATTTTACAGTTTTTCATAGTTCTTATAATATTTCAGGGAAAGGGCCCCGCCTTTGTTAAAAAGCGGGGCCCTTTCAGTATATATTTCCCTCTTCCCGGCAATAATTCACCCTGAGACCATGTACTTAGCCGCCAGTTCTCAGGCGGCAGAACGGAGACAATCATGAGGGACAAGAAGAAATTGCTTAAAATAGCCGGGATATCCCTGGGCGCTGTGGTTCTGACAGCGGCTCTGGTTGTCGGCGGCTACATGCTGTGGGAGCGGGCCCCGGAGGTAGAGCCGGGGCCTATAGTGGCTGAGGCGGAGGCAAGTCCACAGCCAACTTCTCTGACCGCAGTTCAGGAGGACAAGGGCACGCCTTTTGACACCCAGCGGAAAGACGGAGTCTACACTATCCTTCTGGCGGGCAATGACGACGGCACCGGCAATACAGACACCATCATGGTGGGAAAGATAGATACTGTTCGCCATACCATAGACTTCGTAAGCATACCCAGAGACACCATAATCAACGTTGAGTGGGACAACCGCAAGCTCAACAGCGTATACTGGGGCGCAATAAACAACGGCGGCAACGGCATTGACTCTTTGCGCAGCCACGTGAAAAAGCTCATAGGCTTTGACGTGGACTGCTACGCCGTGGTGGACCTGGAGGCGGTGATAGAAGTGGTGGACCTGATGGGCGGGGTCTATTTTGACGTGCCCTTTGAGATGAACTACGACGACGGCCCGGTGATACACCTCCAGCCCGGCTACCAGCTACTGGACGGCTATAACGCCATAGGTCTGTGCCGTTATCGGAACGGCTATGTAAACGGCGACCTGGAGCGCATTGAGGTCCAGCACCAGTTTTTGAAAGCGGCGGCGGAGCAGTTCATCAGCCTGGGTAATATCCCCAATATCGGGAAAGTGACCAAGATATTGGCCGAGAACACGGACACCAACCTGACGGCCGCCAATATAGCTTATTTCATCCGTCAGGCCCTGATGTGCAATCCTGAGGACATCAACTTCTATACCGCTCCCAATACTCCCCAGGACGTGCAGCAGCTGAGCTATACCTTCCTGGACCTGTATAACTGGCTGGACCTGGTGAACACGGCGCTGAACCCCTATACCGCTCCGGTGACGGAGGGAATGGTGGATGTGGTGTATCTCCACAACGGAGCGGCCTGCTGCACCACGGTCTTGAACGGGGCCTACTACTATCAGCTGGGGGGACAGCAGTCCGGCGTATCGGCTCAGGAGCAGCCTGTGGAGCTGGCGGCAGAGCCGGAGCCGGAACCGACGCCGGAGGTGCGGGAGCCGGAGACTCCTCAGTGGCCCACGGTCACTACGGCGCCTATCTCCAAGCCTCTGCCAAGTCCCAGCGACGATGACTGGCTGACCTATGAGTAAGTGAGAAAAGCTGTTTAGACAGGGATAAAGCCCTCCGCAATTCTTTTGCGGAGGGCTTTGGCGCAATGGTGAAAGTTCTTTTGATTAACGCTGCTCGTTTATATAGATGTTTGCTTTGCTCTGAATGAGCTTTGCAACGTCCTCGGCGCTCTTCTGGCCGGCGAAATAGGCGGCAGCCTCTTCCTGTACGATGTCTATTATGCTCTGGTCATAGTCCATCATCTTGGTGGTACTGTTGATGACCTCCCGAAGCTGCTCTGCCTGGCGGGGCGTGGTGGCGTAGATTTCATAGGTATTCACGCCGTCGGTGGCCATGCCCAGGGAAATGGGCTTGCGCTCTCCGTTTTCATCGAGAATATAGTTGCCGTTGGCATCCTGCTCATACTTAACCTCCATGGCCTCTTCCAGTTGCTTATCGAAGGCCTTTATGTTGGTGGGCAGATAGCTGCCCTTGAGCTGGTATTCCTCGGTAAGGAAGGTGCGCAGGAACTGCCAGGCGGCGTCTTTGTCCTTGCAGCTGCTGCTCATGGCAAAGCTCTCACCCATGGACATGACGTTGCCGACGCCGTTGTTGGTGGGGTAACCTATGCAGGTCGCACTGCCGCCGAACATGGTGTCCAGATCGTAAAGAATGAAGTTGGTGCCGGTGAAAGAGATTGTGGTCAGCATCTGCTTGCCCTGGGCGATGCGGGCGGAGGCGCTGTCGTCGGCGCTGAATTCGTAGTTTTCATAGTAGGACTTGTCGGGGAACTGCTTTGCAAATTCCAACACGTCGATGAAGTCCTTGCTGTCAAAGTGGCAGGTGCCGCTGCCCCAATCCACGAAGCTGGCCATGTCCAGCACCAGAGACAGGGTAAGCATGGTATTTCTGTCCATGCCCACATCGAAGCCCTCGCAGCCCTCGGGCATGGTGGCCAGGGCGGCGTAGTAGTCATCGTAGGTCCAGCCCGGGGTGTCCCCCACCACGGAGCTGGCTCCGGCCACGGTCTGCACCATAAAGCCGGAACAGACGGCGCAGAGCTTGCCGTCTACCTCCATGGCGGAGAGAACATTGGGGAAGAAGTCCTCCCGGTTAAAGCTGCCGTCGGCTTTAATATAAGGGTAGAGGTCCTCCAGCAGGCCTTTGGCCGCCAGCTGCCGGTAGGGTATCTGCTCGGAGACGGAGATGATGTCCGGCATATTTCCGGCCATTATCTCGGTAGTCAGCTTGGTAAGCCCGGCGGACCAGTCCTTTTCATTGTTGTACTGAGAGTAGTCAATGAGCTCTATGCGTACATCTTTACTGGCGCGGTTAAACTTTATTACGGCGTTCTGGGTATTGTAGTCCAGATACATCACCGCCATGGTCAGCGTTGTTTTCTGAGGTACGGAGGAGTAGGGGACCTGGGAGATGGAGAAGTATTCCAGACTCTCCGCCCCGCCGTCGCCGTCGCCTTCCAGACACAGTCCGCTGACAACTCCGTCACCGCTCACCTGGCTGAGCTGGATAAAGTTGTTGTTCACATCGCAGCTGGTCCACTTGAAGAGAGGCCGGCCTTCCTCGTCGCCCAGATTATAACCGCAGAGATAGCCGTTCTTGGTGTAATAGGCATCATAATCTCCGCCGCCGGAGATGAAGTCGAAGGAGTCCATGGGGTAGCTCTCCGCTTCAAAGGCACCCTTGTCGCTGTTTACCACATGCAGGGCCATGGCCTTGCTGTAATCCGACACGTCCATGTCGTAAAGGAACACGGCGGCCCGGCCGTCTTTGAGATTGAACATGGAGTATACATAGCCGCTGAACTCTATCTTATAGGCGGGTTTGCCGTCCATGGAAAAGGCGGCCAGCCCGTTTTCCTGAGTGGACAGGATGATGTTGCCCTTGTCATCCAGCATGGCGTTGTAGGCGGCCAGGCTGTCCGGGTCATCAGCTTCCAGCATGTTTGAGCTGAGACTTGCGCCGCTGCTGTCCAGCACCTGGACATAGTAGCTGTTTTCGGTGATTAGACTGTCATAGTATTCCGGGTCGCTGGGCTTCACATTATCCGGAGCTTCCGACCAGGAGCGGTAAATGTTCTCCAGAACCACCAGCTTGCCCTCCGGGTTCATCAGAAGCTTGTATATGTTGGTGGTAGCCTGAAAGTCCCGCCTGCCGTCTGCATCGGCCTCGGAGAGATTGGGAGTGTAGGCCTCCAGCTTTGTCACATTGCCCTCAAAGTCACAGAAGGCTATGCGGGGCTCCAGAATATCGTACTGACCCTGGTACTCGGCCTTTAAACCCTGGGGAATTGGGCGCTCCCCCACCTTTTCCATGTAGTAGTAATAGAAGCCCTCGTCGGTTATCACCGCAGGTGAGAAGCTGGTGACCTTTGGCGGCGTCAGCTCTTTGAATTGGGCGCTGTATGTAAATTCCGGGGCGGCCCCGGGGGAGGCGCTGCTTCCGGGGCTTTTACCGCCGGAGCCGGAAGGCTTACCGCAGGCGCAGAGAGCCAGCGTGAGGCTCAGGGCAAGCAGCAGGCACAAAAATCTTTTCATTTTAAAGTTCATGGTTTTTCCTCCTGATGGTTTTCATCGGCCACAGTATAGCATGGGAAAGCTTCCAGTGCGTTTAAGGTTTGCTTAAGATGCCTTAAAAATAATTAAGACAGCAAAGAAAACGCCTCCTGTTGGGAGGCGTTCAGCTTGTCAAAGAAGGCATAGCCTTCTTTGACAAAAGGGCTTGCACTGCGCTTCATGCCTCGGTTGTACGCCGGAGGCGTACAATTCGACACTACGCTCCGTGAGAAGTGTTTTCTGCGACGTACACGCCGCCGCAGAAAACAATTAGAATTATTTTTTCGCTGCGGCGAAAAAACTCTGCGAGGCTTTTTGAAAGTCTAAACGCCTCCTGTTGGGAGGCGTTTAAGGGCATTTATGAGCTTTTTACTGGGCGCTGGAAAACTTCTGCTTGACCTGGCACAGCTTCTGCTGTTCGGCCTGCTCCTTGGGATACCAGCCGTGGCTGGACATCTGCTGGTATATGCCGCTCTGCATATTTATTGCATCGTTGAGAGCGGTGTTGAAGGCCTGGTGTACGTTGGGAGTGGCGGACTCAATGGCGCCGTGCATATACAGGTCGCACACGCCCTTGGTGGTGAGGAGTATATCCTCCATGATCTGTCTGTCGTTCATGCCTTCGTCCTCCTTAAACCAGATCGTAGAAGCTGTTGAAAAGCTTCTGGTTGCAGTTTA
>CALWYF010000038.1 GCA_944385705.1 uncultured Oscillospiraceae bacterium
TGGGCGGAGGTTGTTTTCTGGGTAAACATAGCCATAATTCTTATTGCCGCTGTAGCCTCCGGACTTTACTCTTTCTTCTATTATAAAAAGCAGCAGCGGGAGGGCCGCTGGTAAATCTCAAGCATCAGCCCGCCTATAGATATAAACAGCCCGCCGGTTACCCGGCGGGCTGTGAATTAATAATTTTATTTTTTATGCCTTTGCTTCTCTCTTATGCCTTTACTTCCTTCTTGGCCTCTATATTGCGGATTATGAAGAGGACGGCCACGGTAAGCACGGCGCCCACCACGAAGCAGATAACGGCGTTCTGGACAAAGCCCGCCACTATGTAGGTCACGAAGCTGACGGCAGCCACGGTAAAGGCGTAGGGCAGCTGAGTTGACACGTGGTTCAGGTGCTCAATCTGAGCTCCGGCAGAGGCCATAATGGTGGTGTCGGAGATGGGGGAGCAGTGGTCGCCGCAGACGGCGCCGGCGCAGCAGGCGGAGATACCGATTATCAGCAGGCTGCTGGAGGCGGGGAAAATGGCGGTGACGATGGGGATGAGGATGCCGAAGGTGCCCCAGGAAGTGCCGGAGGCAAAGGCCAGTATGCAGGCCACCACGAAGATGACGGCGGGCAGCATGCTGTACAGGCTCTCGGAGGCGCCCACCATCAGGTCATGGACAAAGACGTCGGCACCCAGGGTGCTGGTCATGGTCTTCAGGGACACGGCCATGGTGAGGATGATGATGGGGGGAACCATTGCTACAAAGCCCTTGGGTACGCAGGCCATGGCCTCCTTGAAGCTGAGGACACGGCGGGCGCACATATATATAACGGTAAGGATCAGTGCAATAATGCCGCCCCAGGGCAGACCCACAAAGGCATCGGTATTGCCGAAGGCGCCTATAAAGTCGCCGGCGCACTCGGTGCCGCCCCAGGCGTCCACGCCGAAGAAGCCGCCCACATAGATCATGCCAAGGGTGCAGGTGATAATCAGGACGATAACGGGGAAGATAAGGTCAAAGACCCGGCCCTTGGGATTTGCACTCTCTTCCTCCTGGCCCTCCAGACCGCCCAGCTTGCCTTCCAGCTGAGCCGCCATCTCGTGGATGCGCATGGGGCCGTAGTCAAACTTCATAAGGGTGATGGCAATTATAAACACGAAGGTGAGCAGAGAATAGAAATTATAGGGTATGGCAAGAATAAAAAGCTCTATGCCGCTGAAGCCTGCGTCCAGGTCTGCGGCCACGCCGGAGACGGCGGCGGCCCAGGAGGATATGGGGGCTATCATGCACACGGGAGCTGCGGTGGCATCTATAATATAGGAGAGCTTGGCCCGGGAGATACGGTGGCCGTCGGTGACGGGGCGCATGACGGAACCCACGGTGAGGCAGTTGAAGTAGTCATCGATAAAGATGAGAACGCCCAGCACGAAGGTGGCGAGAGTTGCGCCTACACGGGTCTTGATGTTCTTCTCCGCCCAGCGGCCGAAGGCTGCGGAACCGCCGGAGCCGTTGACCATGGCAACTATTATTCCCAGGATAACCAGGAAGAGGAAGATGCCCGCATTGTCGGCGATGGCGGTAATGAAACCGGAGTTCAAAGCGGTGTCCAGAGCGGCTACCGGGGCAAAGTTTGCGCAGAAGAGGGCGCCCACCAGCACACCGATGAACAGGGAGGAATAAGCCTCCTTGGTAATGAGGGCCAGAACTATGGCCAGGATGGGGGGCACCAGGGCCCAGAAAGTACCGTACATCTCTTGTACCTCCAAAAAAAAGTGACTATATTTTCAAGCGGCCGCCCTATTGGGGCGTCGGCCCTAAATATACGGGGGAAAAAGAAAATGCCATGAACGGAGCTTCCGCTGTTCATGGCATGAAATGCACTATTTCATTTCCCTCTGACAGCTCTCCGCTTTCGCGACAGTCCGCCGGATATTCTCCGTCGGCCCAGCGATACCTGCCCAGGAAAACAGATACCCTTCGGCGATGACCCCTTTCGCTCCGCGATTCCTGTCGCTGCAAGGGAGATACTCTTGACCACCGCGCCTCTATCATCTGTTTAGTTGTCACAATTATATAACATATGCTTTTTTTGTCAACAGCAAAAATATACCTTGTCGAATTCTCATAGTTTTTGTATAAGATGCCTGTGGAAAAACCTGTGGTTTATGTGGATTGTGTATAGAATATGAACAAATTTTTTGATTATGGGGCAAACGAATCCCCTATGGCGGGCTTCGGCCGCTTCAGCCCTGCCCATCTTCTCCTGCTTTCAGGCCTTGGGCTGCTGCTTTTAGGGGCCTATCTTTTCTGCCGGAAGAAGCCCAGGCCCGGCCGTTCTTTAGCCCGGGTCTCTGCCTGGCTGCTCCTGCTCACGGAGCTTGGCAGAGCGGCGGTGCTTCTTGCCCTGGGGCTTTATGACCGGGGCCGTCTGCCTCTGCACTTGTGCACCCTCTCGGTATATCTGTACTTCATACACATGCTCAGGCCGGGCCCGGTTCTGGGTCAGTTCATCTATGCCTTCTCCATGCCTGGGGCAGCCTTTGCCCTGGTCTTTCCCGACTGGGCCGACTATCCCCTGTTCCACTTCGTCACTTTCAGCTCCTTCCTCCTCCACTTCCTTCTGCTGCTCTACCCTGTCACGGCCCTTGCCCTAGGTGAGATACGCCCTGACCTTCGCCGCCTCCCCGGCAGCATTGCTGCAATGTCCGCTCTGGCTTTGCCGGTTTGGGCTCTCAACAAGCTTCTTGGCACAAACTACATGTTTCTCAGCTGGCCCCCTCCCGGCACGCCTCTGGAGCTCTTCGCCCCTCTGGGTCCCAGCGGATACCTTATAGGCTTTATCCCCCTGGCCACAGCCGTCTGGTTCCTTCTCTATATGAGACAGTTATGGTCTTTTGGAAAAAAAGAGGAAAATTATTCGTATTTTGAGGAAATTACTGGAACAAAAACAGAGGATATTCCGTCATAAAATCATGAAAAGCGGCGCAGGATGCGCTTTTACGGAGTGTAGGGACATGTACTATTTGATATTTTACGGAGTTGACATGCTTTTGTGGTCGGCAGCCCTGATCCTGACACTGCTGGTCATCGTTCTTATAAGCGGGCACCGCCTGTCTTTCGCCCAGAAAATATGGATACTCATACTGGCCCTGTATCTGGCCGCAGTATACAATGTGGCCGGAGCCCCGGAGCTGCCCTATATCTACCCCAACTTCAACGTCAACCTCATCCCCTTTGTGGATATACGCAGCGACGTCTGCGCCTACATCATTAACTCCGGTCTGAACATCATTCTTTTCCTCCCCCTGGGCTTCATCCTGCCTCTGCTGTGGAGCCGTTTCCGAAGCAGAAAACGCATAATCCTCACCGGCTTTCTATTCTCCCTGGCCATTGAACTTTCTCAACTGCTGAACTACCGCATCACCGATGTGGACGACCTTATCATGAACTCCCTGGGAACCTGGCTGGGCTATGAGCTGCTGATGTTCTTCCACCGCCGCAGCTCAAAGGGGCTGCTCCTCTCCTCCGCCGACAGCGGCAGGAGGCAGTTCACTGTGGTAGTTCTGGCCGTGGTGCTGGTGATGTTTGCACTGCGCCCTTATATAACTGCCTGGGTTGCTGAAATTATGCTCTGAAAAAGAAAAAATCTTCTTGACTTTGGAGTCCGGGTGAATTATAATGGTCAAGCTTCAAAGTTAATATTTTTGTTTTCTTGAGCAAACACGGAGATGTCGCGTAGTTGGTCGAGCGCGCACGATTGGAAATCGTGTAAGGGTCAAAAGCTCTTCGAGAGTTCGAATCTCTCCATCTCCGCCATTCAGGAGCAAGCGCCCTGGCGCTTGCTCCTTTTTTACAGCCGCTGCTCCATGTAAAAAAATGATGAAAGGAAAGGTGCTTTGCTATGAGCGTTCCTGTGGACGATGCCGTCACCGGCGTGGTGAGCGACGCCGTTGGCGATGCCGTAGGCGGAGCCGTGGGTGACGCCACGGAGATGTTCACCGCCCTGGGCATGGATGTGGTCACCGCCGCCGTGGCGGGAAAGATCCTCTCCGCCCTCATTCTCACCCTGGTCTGTCTTGTCATCATAAAGATAATAACCAGGATACTGTACAACATATTTGAAAAGACCCATTTTGAGCGGGGCATGAAGGACTTCCTCCTATCCGCTTCCCGGGTCTCCCTGTGGTTCATCGCCGCCATAATCGTGGCCACAACCCTGGGCATAGACGCAGCCTCCCTGGTGGCCGTGCTCTCCGTGGCAGGCCTGGCTCTTTCCCTGAGCATTCAGGGCATTATGACCAACCTCTTCTCCGGCATCACCCTGCTGGCTACCCGCCCATTTCTGGCTGGGGATTTCGTGGAAATCAACAGTGTCTCCGGCACCGTGAGCACCATAGGCCTGTTTTACACCACCGTCACCACTGCCGACAACAAGAGCATTTCCATTCCCAACAATGAGATAACCAGTTCCAAGGTAATTAACTACACCCACGAGCCCATGCGCCGGGTCGAGCTGTTTTTCAGCGCCAGCTACGACGACAGCACTCAGCAGGTAAAAGAGGCCCTGATGGAGGCCATAAAAGCCGACGGCCGCATCCTCTCTCAGCCGGAGCCCTTTGTGGGCCTGCATGCCTACAAAGACAGCTGCATAGATTATGTGCTCCGGGTCTGGTGCAAAAGCGAGGATTACTGGCCCATATATTACTCCCTCAACGAGTCTGTACGGGAGAGCTTCTCCCGCCACGGCGTGGAAATGACCTACAACCATCTGAACGTACACATGGTTAAGGACTGAGTCCAGACATAACCGGAACATGATAAGACAGCGGAGGAACCTGCGCTCCTCCGCTGTCTTATTTCTTCATCTATGCTATATCTTCTTTCCGCCGATATACACGGCCTTGCATCTCAGCTGTTCATCGCAGACCACAAAGTCCGCCAGCTTTCCCTCCTCTATGGAGCCTATCTCCCCCTGGCAGCCCAGCTCCCGGGCGGGGATGATAGTGGCGGAGTTTATGGCCGCCGCCGTGGGAATGCCGAAATCTATGGCGTTGAGCATGCACTGGTAGAGGTTTGAGGCGGAACCGGCAATGGTGCCGTCGGCAAGCCTTGCAATATTGTCCTTCAGGAAAACCTGCTGTCCCCCCAGCTCATACTCCCCGTCGGGCATGCCGCAGCAGCGCAGAGCGTCGGACACCAGGCAGATGCGCCCGGGGAAAAGCTTGAAGGCCATGCGCACGGAGCTGGGGTGGACATGGAGTCCGTCACAGATGAGCTCCGCCACCACGCACTCCCGCTCTGAAGCCGCCCCGATGACTCCGGGCTTACGGTGGTGGATGGGGGGCATGGCATTGAAGAGGTGGGTCAGGTGCCGGGCTCCGCTCTGGAATACGGCGGAGGCCTGCTCATAGTCGGCGTCGGTATGGGCCACGGACACGGTGCAGAGCTTGGAGGCCTTCTCCGCAAACTCCGCCGCTCCGGGCAGCTCCGGGGCCACATCCGCTATTCTTATGAGTCCCCCGCAGCCCTCGTACAGTGCCTTAAAGGCCTCAAAATCCGGGTCTCTCAGGTAGGCGCCGTTCTGAGCCCCCTTCTTCTTCTCCGAGAAAAAGGGGCCCTCCATCTGTATGCCCATGAGTCTTGCTCCCTCGGCCGGGCGCCCCTCCCGGTATTCCACCGCCGTGGCAAAGGCGGCGGCCAGCACATCATAGGGCAGCGTCATGGAGGCCGGGGCAAAGGATGTCACCCCGTTTTTTGCCAGGTAGCGGCCCATGGTCTTCAGACCCTCCAGCTTTCCGTCGGAAAAGTCCGCCCCGGAATTGCCGTGATTATGCACATCCACCAGGCCGGGGATTATATAGGCCCCCTCCAGGTCTGTGCCGGCCTCCTTTGTCTCTCCCCGGAACAGCCGGGCAAAGCGCCCCTCTTCCACTGTGAAACCTCCGTAAACAAAGCCGGAGCCGTCAAAAACATAGGCGTTTTTATAAAGCATAGCAAGCCCTCCCTGTAGTTATACCGACACTTTAGTCGGATCTGTTTCTGTCATGTTTTGATTCTACCACAGCTCCGGAGCCGCCGCAACTGCGCCCGGACATCCGGGCATATTATTGCTATAATATGAAAGAAGCTCCTGCCTAAAAAGGCAGGAGCTTCTTTAAGTGAACACAAAATCAATTCGTTGCGGCTTCAGCCAGCCACACGTTGCAGGTCTGGGTAACGCCGTTGCACTCGGCCACCAGAACCACACCGCCGGCTCTCGCCTTGTGTATGGACACCTCGCAGCTGGTATCGCCGGTGCTCTCCACAGTGCAGTACTCGCCGGTATCATCGCCCTGGATGGACCAGTTGACCTTGACGCCGGTGACTGTTGCAGGCAGGACCTGGGCCGTCAGCGGGATGGGCTCCTCACCCACGCGCATCTGGAACTCCGTCCGCTCCTCGTTGAAGTACATGATGCGGATGCTTTCCACAGTGGGCGTAGGAGTGGGAGGATCGGTGGGCGGGGCTTCTATCAGGGGTGTATAAGTAACCGCAGCGGGGGGCGTAAGCATATCGCCGCCGGGATTATCTGAGCCGTTCAGACCGGTGGATACCATCACTATCACAGCCAGAATGACCGCCACCACAAGGATAAGTCCGAAAATCATCTGCCATTTTGTGTTCGTTTCGGCACGCTCATAAGATGCGGTCCCTCTGACCGTTCCTGGAGTGGTGCCGGGAGTGCGCCCGCTCTGGGTCACCCGACGGGTACCGCAGTTGGGGCAGCGGCTGCGCATGGAAGAAAATGTCTCGCCGCAGCGGCGGCATTTTACTTCAGGAATCATGCTCATACAAGTTCCTCCGTTCTTATGCAAAAACAAATGGTTTGCTGCTTTATAAATAATACAACTTCTTTCGTGTTTCGTCAAGAGTTCTCATGCCCTGAGGGCCTTTTTTGCCGCCATTTGCGGCGTGAATTCCCCACTTATTCCCCAATTTAGCGGAAATTTCCCGCTTATTCCGCATATTCCCCCAGGCTCCCACCCATTTGTCCCCGCCCTGGGGCGCAAAGCTTTGTTCAGGATGCACAGTAACTTCCCTACAATATAATTGAAAAAAATCCCGGCAGATGTTAAAATAGCTCCGGCAGCCTAAATCAGGCGGCTCCCATTCATTTTGAAAGGCGGATGGATATGGCAAAGGAAATAACCAGGATAGTGCTCACCGGCGGACCCGCCGCAGGCAAGACCACCCTCATAAGCAGAATACTCAAGGAATTTAAATCAGAGGACGGCTGGAAAGTCATAACCATTCCCGAGACTGCCACCGAGCTCATCTCCGGTTTCGGCATACGCCCCTTCGGCAACTGTGTCTCCATGGAGGAGTTTCAATACTTCGTCATTCAGGACCAGCTCCACAAGGAGTCCCTGGCCCTGAAAGCCGCCCAGATGGTGCCGGAGGAAAAGGTGCTTATAATATACGACCGGGCCGTCATGGACGACAAGGCCTATGTCAGCGACAGCCAGTTTCAGGATATCCTTGCCCACTTCGGCAAGACCGAGGAACAGATACTCTCCGGCTACGATGCGGTGCTGCACCTGGTCACCTGCGCCAAAGGTGCGGAATACGCCTACAACTTCGGCAATGCCGCCCGCTACGAGAGTCTGGAGGACGCCAGAGCCAAGGACGACCTCACCCTCCGGGCCTGGAGCTCCCATCCTTCCCTGTACATCATCGACAACTCCATAGACTTTGAGGACAAAATAAACCGGGCCATCGCTCAGATATACCGCATACTGGGCCAGAGCGCCCCGGCGGTGGAAAAACGGAAATTCCTTATCTCCATGCCCGACTGCCGGGAGCTCACAGAGAAATACGGCGCCGTCAGCGTGGAGATGATGCAGACCTATCTCAACTCCCCCAGCCCCCAGGTGGAGCGGCGCATCCGCCAACAGCGGAACGGCGGCGGCTACCTCTACTTCTACACCGAAAAACGCATAGCCCAGGACGGCAGCCGCTGGGTCACGGAAAAACCTATCTCCGAAAAGGAATACGTGGGCTACCTTATGGACAGCGACCTGAGCCTCCACGCCGTGCGCAAGCTGAAGTACCGCTTCGGCTACAAAAATGCCCGGCTGGAGATAGACGTATACCCCTTCTCCCAGGACAAAGCCGTTCTCTTCGTATACGGCGGGGGCGAGGAACTGCAGCTGCCCCAGGAAATAAACCTTATTAAGGAGGTCACGGGAGACAAGGCTTACAAAAACCGTCAACTGGCCAAGTCTCAAATTCTGTAAACCAAATTATTTGTAAATCGATTCCCTCATATAACCGGATAAACCAAGGTGCACGGACAAAAAAATTTTCGTTCGTGCATTTTTTTCACAAAAATATCCTCTCTGTTTCTCTTTCGACAGGTTTTTATCCAAACAATCGTATATTGCAGAATACTACAGAAAATTACAAAAGAAAGTCCTTGATAATGTATTATGTCGACTTTATAATTAATAACACTTAAGATTATGTCAACGCTTATATGTAAAGCGTTTTATTTTTGACCTTATTTTGCAATACCCCGGGAGAGAGAGACATGAAAAACATACGCATCAAAACCATAAGCACCGCGGCAATGGCTCTGGCCCTTGTCCTTATTTTTGCCTGTCTCTCTCCCTGCGCCCAGGCTCTGGGACACGGCGGTCACGAGGACTGGAAGGCGGTAAGTTCCGGCAACAGGAAGACTCTGGAAGACGGAAAATACTACCTCAAAAGCGATCTGAAGGGGGATGTGGTGATAAAGGGCCAGGTGGAGCTCTGCCTTAACGGCCACAGCATCACCGGCACAGGCAACGGCAGCGTCATCACCGTCTCCGACGGAGCCAGCCTCAGTCTCTGCGACTGCTCCTCCAAGGGCTGCATCACCGGGGGCAAGGCCACCGAGGGCGGCGGCATTTACGTGGGTGAAAATGCCTCCCTCAATATGGAGGGCGGCTGCGTCACCGGCAACCAGGCCACCAGAGGCGGCGGCATTTTCGCAGCCGACAGCGCCGCTCTCACGGTGACCGGCGGTGATATAGAGGAAAACAGCTCAAAGTCCGGCGGCGGTCTATATCTGGAAGGTCCGGCGGACATCAGCGCCTGCACCATAAAAGACAATACCTGTGAGTATACCGGCGCAGGCATCTACGCCGAAGGCGACAAGGAGAACCGGATAATCCTCTCCGCCGTAAATATCCAGGACAACGTCTCCGCAGGCCACGGCGGCGGCATTTACATCAAGAGCTGCCGGATGGATATGCTCAGCGGCAGCGTCACCGGCAACCAGGTCACCGCCCCCCATGCCAGCGGCGGCGGAGTCTATGTGGATGAGTACGCCGGCTTTACCATGGGCAGCGGTGTGAAAATTGAGGACAACACTGCCGCAAACTCCGGCGGCGGCATCTGCATCAGCGGCGGTACCCCCGCCTCCGACTTCACTATGGAAGGCGGAGAGATAAAGGGCAACAGCGCTCTCAACGGCGGCGGCATTGCCTCCACCGGCGTGGGCTGCTTTGAGATCCTGGGCGGTGAGATCAGCGGCAACTCCGCCTCCGCAGACGGCGGCGGCATCTACATAAGCTTCGGCTTTACCCGGGACGTGAGCAAGCTCATATCCGGCTGCACCATCAGTGAAAACAGCGCCGTCAACTACGGCGGAGGCATATTCCTCCAGGGCAACAGCTTCATAGACGTGGAGCTTTGCAGCGACAAAATAGAGGACAACAGCGCCCTGGACGGGGGCGGCGTCTATGTGAACCAATTGGAGAACCTGAGTCTGTCTGGGCTCATGTCCCTGGAGGACAATGAATGCAGCGGCCGGGGGCCAAACCTCTACCTTCACAGCGCCGAAACCATGTCTGTAAGCACTCTCAGCAGCGGCAGCACCATAGGGCTCAGTCTGGAATATGCGGACAACAGTTCCTTTACACGGGACGTCTCTCAGGAGACCGCCGGGGTGAGTCAGTACTTTGTCAGCAACATGGAGGGCTTCGGCATAGTCCCCGGCAAGGACGGTCAGCTCCAGTTCTCCCCCGCCTGCCGGGTGGACTTTGACGCCAAGGGCGGCCGCTTGGAAGAGAGCTTCAGGATGTACACCAACGGTCAGGCTCTGGGCACCCTGCCCATTCCCGAAAAAGAGGGCTACACCTTTACCTACTGGGACTACAGCGGCCGCCGGGTCAGCGAGAGCGACGTAGTCACCTTCGACAAGACCCTCTCGGCCAACTACGAGTTCAATAACTACACTGTAAAATTTGACCCCAACGGCGGCAGCGGCTCCATGGCCGACCAGGCCTGCCGCTACACCGTGCCCTTCAAACTGTCGGAATGCATCTTCACCCGGGACGGCTATGTCTTTGACGGCTGGAGCCTCAGTTCCCAGGGCCCGGCAGAATATGCCGACAGGGACGACGTCTGCAATCTCTGCGGAGAGAACGGGGGCAGCATCACCCTCTACGCCCAGTGGAGGACAGAGCCCGCCCAATCCGTCAGTCTGGCAGAGAAGCTGGAGCTGGCCGTGGGCGAGAGCCGTCTTCCCGGCGTCACCCCTGAGCCCGCAGGCAGCGACACCAGCGGGCTGGTCTGGACCTGCGAGGATGAGGACATCATAGCCCTGGAAGCCGACGGCCGCATCACCGGTCTTGCCCCGGGCACCACTACTCTCAGTGTGGAGACCGAGTCCGGCTTCGTGGCCAGCTGCACCGTAGAGGTGGGCCGGAGAGCCCCCAATGTCTCCGACTTTGTCTTCAACGAAGAGCGCAGCTTCAGCTACGACGGCAGCGGGAAGACCCCGGTGCTCCTCTCCTATCCCCAGGGCATGGACTTTGCCGTGAGATATGTCCGGGCCGAGGACGGCAGTGAGAGCTATGAGGTGCCCAGCCAGCCCGGCAGCTACAGCATATACATTGACGTAAAAGAGAACGACAGTTATGAAGAGGCTCTGGGGCTCAGCGACAAGGCCTGGAACTTTGTAGTGCTTCAGGGCAGTCAGCAGCCGCTCTCCATAGAGGGCGAACCCGAGGCCCTTTACTTCGGCCAGGCCTTCACTCTCTCCGTTTCCGGCGGTTCAGGGGACGGCCCTCTCAGCTGGCAGCTCAGCTCCGGTGACTGCGCCGTGGTGAACTCCCAGACCGGCGACGTCTACATCACCGGCACCGGAGACTTCAGCGTCACCGTCACCAAGGCCGGCAATGGCGTCTATGACGACGTCTCCGCCGGCGCCTCCTTCACTGCCCTGAAGCGGCCCCTCTATCTGGAGGCTCAGCCCGAGGCAGTCACGGAAAAGACCTACGACGGCAGCGACAGCGCCCAACTCGTCTCCTCCGGCACCGTAGCGGGCTTCCGTCCCGAGGACGAGGGCAGCATCCCCGTCCAGGCCGTCGCCCGATACAACGACAAAAACGCCGGCTACGGCAAGACCATCACCGTAAGCTACGACCTGGGTGACTATGCTCAGTTCTATCAGGCCCCGGAAGACTATGTCATCTCCGACTGTGTTATATATCCCCTTGCGGCTCAGATAGCCTGGGACTACAGTCAGCCCCTGGTCTATAACTGCGCAGCTCAGCAGCTGTCCGCCTATGTGGCCAATGCCCTGCCCGGCGACAGCGTCAGCTGCACCGGCTACGAGGGAGCCTCCGCAGTGGATGCCGGCGATTACACCGCCTATGTCACCTCTCTGGACAACCCAAACTACAGCCTGGAAGGCGCCCAGGGCAACTATCTGCTCTGGAGCATCCAGCCCAGGACCATCACCATAAAGGCCGACCAGCTGCACAAAGTCTACGGCGCTTTTGACCCGGTGTTCAGCTACACCTGCACCGACCCCGAGCCCCCGGTGCTTACCGGAAGCATGGAGAGAGACCCGGGAGAAGACGTGGGCGCCTACTACATCCGTCAGGGCAGTCTGGCTCTCACCGACGGTCCCGGCTTTGCGGCCCGAAACTACGTGCTGAACTTTGTGGACGGTCTGCTCACCGTGGATGTGGCGGGCAACGACATTTATAACTTCTCCTGCGGCGACGTGGCCTACGGTTCCCAGCCAATGCCCAGCGCCCAGGCAGCCTACGGCAGCGTCAGCTTCAGCTACAGCCAGAGCCCCGACGGGCCCTTCGGTCCCTGGGATGTGAACAATGCCCCTGGCACCTGGTACGTGATGGCCAGCGTGGAGGGCACCTACAACTACAACGGAGCCCAGGCCGTCATTTCCTTCACTCTGCTCAACGAAGAGCTTCAGTCTATTGTGGAGCCGGAGAGTGTCTATCTCAGCGGCGGCGGGGACCTGGCCTCCAGTCTGGCGGCAGCCCTCCCCTCCCAGGTGGAGATAGTCAACAACCGGGGGCTTCGCAGCCAATACACGGCTCAGGTCTGGTGGGATACGGAGCACACAGGCTATGACCCCGCTGTCCAGGGCATGCAGGTGCTCACCGTCAGCGGCACGGTGACTCTGCCCCAGGAGGTAAACAACTCCTACGGCGTCTCTCTGGAGCTGAGCATCCAGGTCTATGTGGAGCCGGGCTTTAGCGGCAGCATTTCCGGCGGCAACTCCGGCAGCGGCTCCGGCGGCAGCCTCGGGCCTCTCCCCTCCGGGGATGGTGGGCTCAGTCCCCTGCCTTCCGGCGGGAGTGGTCTCAGCCCTCTGCCTTCCGGCGGTACCTTTGACCCCTTCCTCTGATAATCGGAAAAACACATGAACGCCGAAAGGCCTCCCCTCCGGGTGTCCCCGGAGGAGAGGCCTTAAATTTTATATCGGTTCAATATTATTTTTGTGAGTATGTTTCATTCCGGGCTCAGTACTCCATCAGAGGGGCGGAACCGTCATCCTTCATCTTGGTGATGGAGCGTATCCGGGCCTTGTAGGAATAGTTATCATTGACCTGGACGATAAATTCGTCTCCCACTTTTTTCCCCAGCACCTGCCGTCCAAAGGGGGATTCCTTGCTTATAAGGCCCTTCCTGGGGTCGCAGCGCACGGTGGTGACCACCTGGATGGTCTCCGTGTCGTCCTCGTCGGGCATGTATATCTCAACCTTGTCAAAGAGGCCCACCTCGTCGGCGGCAGAGCTGTCGTCGATTATTTTGGCGGACTTTATCATGCCCTCCAGATAGCGGATACGGCTGCGGTTTTTGTTCTGGGCCTGCTTTGCCGCCTTATACTCAAAGTTCTCGCTGAGGTCGCCGAAGGCCCTGGTGCGCTTGACTTCCTCAATAAGCCCGGGCATCAGCTCCAGCCGCCGGTAATCCAGCTCCTCCTTCATTTTTTTGATGTCTTCTCTTGTCAGTTCGTCGTGCATTTTCCTATCTCCGTCATATATCTATATTGATGGTGTTCAGGCCGTTTTTGTCAAATTCCTCCATGTACTCCTCCATACGCTCCTGGAGCTGGGAGAAATCCTCCGGGTCGCTGTTCTCCAGGCCCAGGTCCCGGCGGGCCAGTTCCTCGGCCAGGATATTGTAAAACACTGCGTCCTCATAGTCGGCTATAGCCTCGTGGATGCCTCCGTCCTCATAAGCTCTGGATGGGAAGATGTGGCCCTGCCAGGTCTCCACCAGAGAGCGCATCCCGTGGCCCGGGCACAGGGCAAACAGCTTTTCCTGCAAAAGGTCGTAATCCTCAAACCTGTCGTCTCCCCGGGCGGAGTTCAAAATCCAGTTTCCTATATATACCATGTCAAGCAAACGCCTGAACTCTTTTTCGCTCAGCTCTATATTCATGCTACCGCCTCCTTGCTGGCCGGATATATTATACACTTATTATATCAAAGAGCAATGGATATTGCCAATAAATTTCCCCGCCGGTGCTGAAATCCCCGGCAGGAGAATAAATTTTCCTTGTATTAAGCGGAGCTTTGAGGTATATTAAAGTGTCGGCATCACTTCGCCGACGCCTTTGCACTTAAAGGGGGACTTCGATGGACAACAGAGCTATCGGCATTTTCGACTCCGGCCTGGGCGGACTCACTGCGGCTGCGGCGCTGAGAGAGCTTATGCCCGGGGAGAACATAATCTACTTTGCCGACAGCGCCCGGGTTCCCTATGGGGCCAAGAGCCGGGATGAGCTGCTGATAATAGCCAGACAGGATTTGGAGCTGCTCTCCTCCTTCTCGGTGAAATTTATCATCGCCGCCTGCGGTACCGTCTCCAGCAACGCTTCCCGGGTCCTGGAGAGCTTTCCCGTGCCCACCATCGGCGTACTGAAGCCGGGTATCCGGGAGATGAGCCTTATCCCCGGCGACTCTCCCCTGGGAATCATAGCCACCCAGGCCAGCATACGGGCCGGCGCCTTCCGCCGGGAGCTGGAACGGCTCTGTCCCGGGCGGGAGATAATTGACCTGCCCTGCCCCAGATTCGTGCCCCTTATCGAGAGCGGTCACACCGGGGCGGATGACCCTGAGCTTAAGGAAGCGGTGGAGCACTCCCTGGCCCCGGCCAAGGAGGCGGGCATTGCCGCCCTTCTCCTGGGCTGCACTCACTATGGTATCATCGCCCAGGCTATAGAGAACTTCCTGGGCAGCGGCGTTAAGCTGGTCAGCGCCTCTCATAGCGCCGCTCAGGCCGCCAAGCTGTGGCTGGAGCAGCGGGGGCTTACAGGAGGCAGCGGAGAGGCCCTTTATTATACCAGCGGAGATGCCGGAGAATTTTCCGCCGCTGCATCCCGGCTCCTGGGCCGGGAGATCCGGGCCGGGCATCTGCCGCCAATGGATATAAAATAAGAATACGGAGATCTTTACAGAGATGATGAAGGACGTGGTCATATCCATTCGCACGGTTCACTCCTGCGATACGGATGAAGAAGATTATCTGGATTTCACCACCGACGGCCTGTACACCTACGACGGGGAGATAGGCTGTCTCAGCTACCTGGAGACGGAGGTCACCGGCATGGAGGGCACCCGCACCAGCGTCATTGTCATGCCGGAACAGGTAGTCGTTGACAGAGACGGCATGATTACCAGCCGCATGATATTCCGGGAGGGAGAGAAAAATTCCTTTCTCTACAACACCCCTTACGGTACCGCCACAATGAACATCAGCACCCGGCGCATAGTCCGTGACCTTGACGAGCACGGCGGCCGGGTAGAGATAGATTACGTGGTAGACATGGAGCACACCGTGGTGACCAAAAACAAATTTCAGCTGGAGATAACAGAACAAACTCAGATGGGAGAAGATCAGCATGGCTAATTTGATTCAAAGCGCCAAGGACAGTATAAACGATATTCTGGCTAAGGCCTATGAGAAGGCCGCCCAGGCCGGGCAGCTGCCCTCCGGGGCAGAGCTCTCCGGCACCGTGGAGATACCCAAGGACAGCTCCAACGGCGACTTCGCCGCCAATCACGCCATGGCCGGGGCCAAGGCCCTGCACATGGCCCCCAGGAAAATTGCCCAGGCGCTTATCGACAACATGGAGCTGGAGGGCAGCTGGTTTGCCTCCGTGGAGGCCGCCGGCCCCGGCTTTATCAATTTCCGTCTTGCAGACAGTTGGTACGCCGACGTGCTGAAGACCGTCACCTCCGAGGGGGACGACTACGGCCGCAGCAATGAGGGTCAGGGCAAAAAGCTCATGGTTGAGTTCGTCTCCGCCAACCCCACCGGCCCCATGCACATGGGCAACGCCCGGGGCGGCGTGCTGGGCGACGCTTTGGCCAGCGTGCTGGACCGGGTTGGCTACAAGGTGTGGCGGGAGTTCTACGTCAATGACGCCGGCAACCAGATCGAAAAGTTCGCCAACTCCATCGACGTGCGCTATCAGCAGCTCCTTCTCGGCGAGGACAAGGTGGAGTTCCCCGAGGACGGCTACCACGGCGACGACATCAAGGAACTGGCCCGCCTATTCCGGGAGACCCACGGGGACGGCTACCTGAATCTGCCTACAGCCCAGCGCCATGCCGCCATGGCCAGGTTCGGCCTGGACATCAACATCCCCAAAATGAAGAGCGACCTGCTCCGCTACGGCATAAAATACGACCAGTGGTTCTTCGAGTCCTCTCTCCATGAGTCCGGCTATGTGGCCGACACCGTGGACAAGCTGACGGAGCGGGGTTACACCTATGAGAAGGACGGGGCCCTCTGGCTCAGGACTTCCCGCATTCTTCGGGAGCACTATGCGAAGATCGGCAAGACCCAGGAGGAGATAGAGCGTCTGGAGCTGAAGGACGATGTGCTGCGCCGGGCCAACGGCTTTTACACCTATTTTGCCGCCGACATCGCCTACCACCGCAACAAGCTGGAGCAGCGGCATTTCGACAGGGTCATAAACGTCTGGGGCGCCGACCACCACGGCCACGTTGCCCGGCTCAAGGGGGCCATGGACGCTCTGGGTCTGGACGGCAGCAGGCTGGACGTGGTGCTCATGCAGCTGGTAAAACTCACCCGGGGCGGCGAGGTGGTGCGCATGTCCAAGCGCACCGGCAAAGCCATATCCCTCACCGACCTGCTGGACGAGATTCCCGTAGACGCCGCCCGTTACTTTTTCAACTCCCGCCCAGAGTCCCCGGTGGAGTTCGATCTGGAGCTGGCCATCCGTCAGGACAGCGAGAACCCGGTATACTATGTCCAGTATGCCCACGCCCGCATCTGCACCCTCATCTCCGCCCTGGCCGCCGAAGGCCATCAGGTGCCGGAGAGCGCCGACGCCGCCCTCCTGTCCACCCCCGAGGAGAAAGAGCTGATAAAGCAGCTGGCTGCCTTGCCTGAGGAACTGCATCTGGCCGCCCGGGACTATGACCCCAGCCGCCTCAACCGCTATGTCACCGAGCTTGCCGCCCGCTTCCACCGCTTCTACACCGTCTGCCGTATCAAGGGCGCCGAGCCTGAGGTCCAGGCAGCCCGTCTGCTTCTGGCCGACTGTGTGCGCCGGGTCATTGCCCTTTCCCTGGGCATCGTGGGCGTTCACGCTCCTGAGAAGATGTAAAGCCAGGATGTATAAAAACTCCGGAGCCCCAAAGGCAAAAGCCTTTGGGGCTCCGGAGTTTTATTATCATTATCTCATTTTTAGACCAAGCGGATTACATGGCAGCTGCCCCTGCCGAAAACGCGCTCCATCTCCGCCTTGTATGCAGCAAAGCTGTTTATAGGCATCAGCGCCTGGACACAGCCGGCAAAGCCGCCTCCGTGGACACGCCAGGCCCCCACACCCTCCAGCAGCTTCCGGCTCAGCTCCAGGCCCTGCTGGAGCTTGGTATCTCCGGTAGCGGAGGTTATAATGTTGTTCAGCAGCTCCTCCGAGGAGCGGCCGGATTCGTTCATCAGGCGCATGTAGGTCTCCCCGTCTCCGGCTTTCAGGGCATCCCGCATCTTGGGCACCCGTTCGTTTTCGGCGAAAAAGTGCATTGCCCGGCGCACGGGGCGGTTGGAAGCATCCCAGCCCTTGGCCTTGAACTCTTCCGGGTCCACGTCTGCAAGCACGCCCTTGTCGAAGAGGTTGGCGATATATACCATGTCTGCCGGGATGCGGGCATAGGAGGTATCCAGTCCTGCATGGCTACCGCCGGTATCGGTAAGGCAGAGGACCAGGCCCATATCTGCAAAGTCCGCCTTGATGGGCTCTATCTCCCCCGTCTTGAAATCAACATATATGGTATGTCCGTAAGCACAGGTGAGCTGGCTCATGAGCCCGCAGGGCTTGCCAAAATACTGGTTTTCCGCCTGCTGGGCCGCTCTGGCCAGGACTATAGGCTCCACCTTGCCGTCGTTGAAAAGCTCGCTGAGTATTCTGCCCACCAGCACCGCAAAGGCAGCGGAGGAACTCAAGCCCGAGCCCGCAGGCAGGCTGCTGCGCACCTGGGCCTCAAAACCGCCTATATTCAGTCCCAGCTCCTGAAAGGCTGCCAGGACTCCCCTCACCAAAGACATGGAGGTACCGAACTCGGCGGGACGGACATTCAGTTGAGTGGTGCGTACATTGATTTCCGGAAAGCCCTCCGACTCGATATGGCAGAGGTTGCTGCCGCTGGGCCAGAAGCCCGCAAACAGCCCCAGATCCACCGCTGAGGCCAATATTCTGCCCCGCTGATGATCTGTATGATTACCGGCAAGTTCCGTCCTGCCGGGAACAAAAATGTCTCTTTCCATATTGGACCTCCTCTGAAATCCGACCCTCAACATATATCAGGATATAATAATTTTTAGTTAAAGTCAACACACAAACATGGCCTTAAACAAAATAAAACTGCCCAAAAATAAAACAAGATTTTAACACTCCCTTTAGCCTATTGCCTTATTTTTGGACAGAATATATAATGAGTATACATTTTTTAACAGGGAGTGATCCTATGCAAAACAGCAATGGTATAAATCTTACCATGCTATGCGATTTTTATGAGCTCACCATGGGAAACGGCTATCTTGCCGAGGGCATGGACAGCCGCATAACCTATTTCGATATATTCTACCGCAGTATTCCCGACAGCGGCGGCTACGCAATTATGGCCGGGCTGGAGCAGATTGTGGACTATGTATTGAACCTCCACTTCAACGAGGAGGACATCCGCTATCTGGAGGGGCGCAAGCTCTTTACTCCGGAATTTCTGGACTACCTCCGCTCCTTCCGCTTTACCGGCGACATTTGGGCAGTACCTGAGGGCACCCCAATATTCCCCGGCGAGCCGGTTATAACAGTGCGGGCTCCTGCCATTCAGGCCCAGCTGCTGGAGACCTATATGCTGCTGGAGTTCAACCACCAGAGCCTGATAGCCACCAAGGCCAACCGCATATGCCGCTCCGCCGAGGGCCGCACCGTGCTGGAGTTCGGCTCCCGCCGGGCTCAGGGCATTGCCGGAGCAGTCACCGGGGCCAGAGCCGCCTTCATCGGCGGCTGCGGCGGCACCGCCTGCACCGTCTCCGATCAGCTCTACGGCGTGCCTGCCGCAGGCACCATGGCCCACTCCTGGGTTCAAATGTTTGACTCGGAATATGAGGCCTTCGTCAGCTACTGCCGCACCTACCCCCATAACGCCGTGCTGCTGGTGGACACCTTCAACACCCTCCGCTCCGGCGTGCCCAATGCCATCCGGGCCTTCAACGAAGTTTTAAAGCCCCTGGGCATCACCAAGTGCGGCATCCGTCTCGATTCCGGGGACATGGCCTATCTCACTCAGCAGGCCAGAAAAATGCTGGATGAGGCGGGCTGGACCGAGTGCAGCATCACCGTGTCCAACTCCCTGGACGAGCGGCTCATCGCCGAGCTTATCCGCCAGGGCGCCAAGATAGACTCCTTCGGCGTGGGCGAGCGGCTCATCACCGCCAAGAGCGACCCCGTCTTCGGCGGAGTATACAAACTTTGCGCCGTGGAGGACAGTAACGGGAACATTATCCCCAAAATAAAAGTCAGTGAAAATGTGGGTAAGATCACAAACCCCGGCTTTAAAAAGGTCTACCGTTTCTTCAACCGGGACACCGGCATGGCCGAGGCGGACTACATCTGCCTCCACGATGAGACCGTGGACGACAGCCGGCCTCTGGAGATCTGCCACCCCAACGACCGCTGGAAACGCAAGACCATGGAAAACTTCCGGGCCCAGGAGCTGCTGGTGCCAATATTCAAAGACGGTAAGCTGGTCTACAAGCTGCCGAGCCTGAAGGAGATCAAGACCGCCTGTGCCTACAACGTGAGTACCCTCTGGCCGGAGGTGAAGCGTTTCGACTACCCCCACCAGTACTATGTGGATCTCTCCCCCAAGCTCATGGAGCTGAAGGACAACATGCTGGCCAGCTACGGCCACAACAGGGTCTGAGAGCCGCCCCCAAGGAAAAGGGAAGTATTCTCCTGCGAATACTTCCCTTTTACATTAACTGTCCCTCTCCCTTTCAGGATTTGCCTCAGCTGCTCCCCCGGCCTCACCAGGCGGCACATATTCCAGCAGCTCATCTATGCCGCAGTTCAAGGCGGAGCACAGCCGGGCCAGTACATCCACATCCAGGCGGGTGACGGTATTGTTGCAGTAATGGTTTATCTGGCTGCGCTGCATCTCCGCCCGGTGGCTCAGCTTGTTCTTGCTGATCCCTCTGGCCTTGATGAGCCGGTCCAGATTTATCTTTATCCTCCCGTACTGGTCCATAGATTAGATCCCCCTGCGTTTCTGGTACTAGGAATAGTCTAACTTCCCCAGTCATATTTTATAAGTTCTAGGATGTCTTGTCTAATTAGTTGCACAGTGCTATAATGAGGCAAAATCGATTTCACCCACAGGCATTTTCCCGGGATGTCCTGGACTCGGCTGCTGCCCGTCTTAAGAAAAGGAGTAATAATGAGCAATAATATCAATATTGAAGTAGAGCTGTCCACCATTAGGGAGAACATGTTCAACGACCGTCTGCTGGACTGCATCCTGCTGGCCTACGAACAGGAGATGGAGTCGGCAGGCTGCTCTGCCATAATGGAGGACTATCTTGAGGGCAAGACCGCTCTGGAGCCTTTTATGAGTCCGGAGCTGCTGGTCCAGGCGTTAAAAATCAAGGAGCTGTGTCGGGAGAACATGAAGTACGCCATGGAGTTTGCCTTCCTCCAGGGCAGTCACGCTTTTTTCAGACAGCTGTTTTCTCAGGAGGCAATGGAACGGCCCTTCCACCAGTTGGTGGTAAACAGTATAATGACCATGCCGGGTATGACAGAGCATCAGCCCTACTACAGCAGACGCCAGGAAGTGAACCGTCTCTGGGATTCTTTGGCCGCACAGCTGCCTCAGGACTGCCGGGAGAATCTGACCGCTGTGGAGTGCTACTGGGACGAGCAGCTCTACGGAGTTTTGCGTCACAGCTTCTATCTTGGCTTTCTGCAGGCCATGGAATCTGTGCAGGCTCCGGGAAATTCCGGGAGTTCCGGAAGCTGCAGCGAGATACTCTCCAGGGTCGAATACGAACTGGACATGACTCCACGCTACTGAACCGTACCAAAAAACCGTATACGAATATTGCGGCGGCTGCCCTCTGCTGGACAGCCGCCGCAAACTTTATTCTATTTTACTGCTTCCGGGTTACTTTGCCTGTCTCCAATTGGGCCGGGGCTCCCAGCCCGGCAGGGGCAGGCGCTGCATGGCTCCGAAAATCTTTGATTTCATATCCGGGTAGTCCTTGCCCAGGGTTTTCAGCAGCTGCTTTATCTCGTATCTCTTGCTGCCCTTATCCTGGGGGCAGGGGTTTTCCACCACCGGCACACAGAGGCTCTCCGCCAGATTGGCTATCTTCTGCTCCCCGGCGTAAATGAGGGGCCGTATCTGGGTCACCCCGGAGCGGTCCAGATAGGTCACGGGGCGAAAACAACTTATCCGCCCCTCAAAGAGGAGACTCATCATAAAGGTTTCCACCGCATCGTCAAAGTGATGGCCCAGAGCCAGTTTGCTTATGCCCTTTTGGTTTATGGCGTCGTTGAGAGCTCCCCGGCGCATCTTGGCACAGAGGGAGCAGGGATTCTCCTCCCGGCGCACATCGAAAACTATCTCCTTGATGTCCGTCTTCAGGCAGGTGTAGGGGATGTCCCAGTCCCGGCAGAGCTCTGCCACCGGAGCAAAATCCATGCCCTCAAAGCCCAGCTCCAGGGTGATGGCCTCCAGCTGGAAGGGCCTGGGATAGAAGCTTTGCAGATGCTTCAGGGCCAGCAGCAGTATCAGGCTGTCCTTACCGCCGGATACGCCTACCGCTATCCTGTCCCCTTCCTGTATCATATCGTAGTCGTCCACCGCCCGGCGGACGGTACCGGTAAACTCGTTCAAGGCCTTGTCCATATTTTTTCCTCTCAATGTTAAAAAATGAAATTTAGATTTAAAGCGTTTTCAAGAGCATTTGTGAGAATTCAAGAGTATTTAAAATCAGAATTAAATTTATTGTTGACACTGGGACATGCCCGTGGTATAAATATAAAGCACGCTTGGGCTACGGGCTATATTGTAGCGGCAAGCGCCTGAAATGTCAAAACATTTAATTCTTATATGGAGGCAAGACTATGTCTACTACAATGGTAACCAAGGAGACCGTTACCCGCAAGTGGTACGTCCTTGATGCAGCCGGCAAGCCCCTGGGCAAGACCGCTGCCCTGGCCGCCGACCTGCTCCGCGGCAAACTGAAGACCGACTACACTCCCCATGTGGACTGCGGCGACTACGTCATCATCATCAACGCTCAGGATGCCGTCCTCACCGGCAAGAAGCTGGAGCAGAAGTACTACCGCACCCACTCCGGTTATCCCGGCGGTCTCAAAGAGACTCAGTACAAGACCCTGATGCACAATAAGCCTGAGCTGGCTATGCGTCTGGCCGTCCGCGGCATGCTTCAGAAGAACACCATCGCCCAGTGGCAGCTCAAGCGCCTGAGAGTCTTCCGGGGCGCCGAGCACACCCATGCTGCCCAGAAGCCCGAAGTCTGGGACCGCTAAAAGGAGGTAAAGAAATATGGCAACCTATAAGTGCAAGAAGCCCTATATGTACGGCACCGGACGCAGAAAGTCCTCCGTTGCCCGTGTTCACCTCATCCCCAACGGCACCGGCGCTATCACCATCAACGGCCGTGATATCGACGACTACTTCGGTCTGGACACTCTGAAGCTCATCGTCCGTCAGCCCCTGGTCACCACCGGCACCGTAGGCAAGGTGGACATTGAGGCCTCCGTCACCGGCGGCGGCGTCTCCGGCCAGGCCGGCGCTATCCGTCACGGCATCGCCCGTGCCCTGCTTCTGGTAGACGAGAGCTACCGTGCCGCTCTGAAGAGCGCCGGTTTCCTCACCCGCGACCCCAGAATGAAGGAGCGCAAGAAATACGGCCTCAAGGCTGCCCGTCGCGCGCCTCAGTTCTCCAAGAGATAACAGGCCCGACAAACCAATTCAAAAA
>CALWYF010000039.1 GCA_944385705.1 uncultured Oscillospiraceae bacterium
CCTGAACACTGCCGCCGCTGGGCCGCTGGAAGTTGAAGAGTATATCCACCAGTTCCTTCTGGCCGTTGCCCTCTACACCGGCGATTCCCAGTATTTCTCCTTTGCGCACGTCGAAAGACACATTGTCCAGCATCTTCTTGTGCCAGCCGTTTATGTACTCCAGAGAACGTACCTTCAGCACCGTATCGCCGGGCTTGGCCTTGTCCTTCTGTACCTCCAGAATGACGTCCCTGCCCACCATGAGCCGTGATATTTTCTCCTTTGTCACGTCTTTGGTGTTGTATACGCCCATGCTGCGCCCGCCTCTCAGGATGGTCAGCCGGTCGGTTATCTCCATGATCTCGTTGAGCTTGTGAGAGATGAAGACTATGGTGTAGCCCTGGTCCTTGAGATTTTTGAGCTCCCTGAACAGCTCCACCGTCTCCTGGGTTGTGAGCACTGCCGTCGGCTCGTCCAGTATCAGTATGCTGGCACCACGCACCAGAGCCTTCAGTATCTCCACCTTCTGCTTCATGCCAACCGGTATATCCGCCACCTTGGCCTCCGGCTCCACATGGAGATTATACTTTTCCGAATACTCCCGGGTTATCTCTATGGCCTTGGCCTTATCGATGAATATCCCGGATTTTTTCGGCACCATGCCCAGCACCATGTTCTCCGCCACGGACAAACTGGGCACCAACATAAAGTGCTGGTGCACCATGCCTATCTCATGCTCTATGGCCACGGCGGGGGAAGAGATGTGCAGCTTCTCTCCCTTTACTATTATATCTCCGCTGGTGGGCTGTTCCAGGCCGAACAGCATCTTCATCAGCGTGGACTTGCCTGCGCCGTTTTCACCCATGAGAGCGTGAATCTCACCTTTTCTCAGGTTGAAATCCACATTCTGGTTTGCGGCGACGCCATTGGGATATACCTTGGTTATCCCCTTCATCTGGACAACATATTCACCTGTGTAGGCGTCTTTTTCCTCTGGCATAGCTAGCCTCCCTCCTGTTCATCTTTCATTCTCTGCCTCCCGCCGAGTTTTGCTTCTCAGCTTTTTCTCAGCATGCGCCCCATAAAACGGGGCGCATATTCAGAAAAAGCGAGAGCCCCTCAATATGAACCAGGAGGGGAACTCTGCCGAGCCCCCTCCCGAGATTTACCGCTCTGCGTTTTTACACTACTGTAAAGCGGTAAGCTCTGTTTTTTTACGGACGCACTTCATCACGGATGGCAACCACATCCGCAGCATCGTCACCGATGGCGGTGGGAACCACTATCTCGCCGGAGAGGACCTTCTCCTGGGCCTCGGTCACGGCTGCTTTGGTCTCATCGGAAGCATAGGTGGCAAAGTTCTTGTCGGTAACAATGCCCACGCCGCCTTCGGCCAGACCCAGAGTGACCTCGGTGCCCCAGTACTCGTTGCCGGCATCCAGCTCGTCAAAGAACCACACCAGGGAGTTGCCTATGTTCTTCAGGCCGGAAGTGAGGGTGATGGCGGCCAGGTCGCTGGAGAGGGTGAGCTCCTGGTCGGAGTCCACGCCGATGAACCAAGCCTTGCCGGTCTCCAGAGCGGCCTCGGCAGCACCGTTACCGGCATTGCCGGCCACGCCCCAGATAATGTCGCAGTTATTGTCGTTTATCATGGACAGGCCGTACTCCTTGGCTATGGCGGTATCCACATAGTCGTTGGTGTAGCGGGTGTCTACCTTGATGTCGGGATTGATGGAGCGGGCGCCCTCAATGAAGCCAATAAGGAAGTCATTTATGACGGGAGAGTCAACGCCGCCGACGAAGCCCACCACAGCATCCTCATTAATCATATCAATGCTGGTGTCCACAGTCATGCAGGCGGCAAAGATGCCCACCAGATAGCCCATATCATTCTGCTTGTAAGTAATGTTCACCACGTTCTCGTTGGCGCCCACGTAGGTGTTGTCGTCGAATATCAGATATTTCTGATCGGGATAGGCGGTGGCCACTTCCTTCAGATAGTCGGGCATCTGATAGGTTCCGCAGACAACCACGTCGTACTCGCCGGACTCGGACACGTCATACAGGGTGGACAGCCAGGTGGGCTGGTCTTCATCAGTGCCGCCCATCTCAATGGTGACATACTCGATGCGGCCGGCTTCCTCCAGGGCTGCAAGGCCGGACTCTGCGGAGTCAAAGAAGGACTTGTCTCCCAGGTTGCCGTTCACCAGATAGGCAACATTGTAGACTTTGCCGGTCTCTTCTTCGGCGGGAGCCTCGGCAGCGGGCTCTTCAGCGGGGGCCTCGGCAGCGGGTGCTTCCTCGGCGGGGGCTTCACTCTGGCCGCAGGCGCAGAGGGAGAATACCATGACCAGTGCAAGCAGCAGTGCTAAAATCTTTTTCATTATTTACCTCCTTAGTTAAAGTGCACAAATTTCTAACGAACTGCTCTAGGAATATAGTATAACATTTTAGGCATTTTGTCAACATATCCATTGCATATTTTACTGTTAAAAATGAATAAATTCATTTATCTATTTTTGACATGGGCGTCGCAAATGTCTTGACATGGAAAAGCGGCCCGCCGGAAAACGGCGGACCGCAATGATTTTCAGCCAAAATGCCTACTTTTTTCAGGTTAAATTTTGCTTTGAATAATCCTTCTATATGAAGTTCGTTTATTTCCCTAATTAGTTGCTGCTTAAATTCTTCAAATTGACCATTGTCACTGAGTTCATCGTGATGTTTCCAGTAATCTAATTTGGGAAGCAAGTCTTTCAAACATTCTGTAAACAAGCAACCCGCTGTTGCTTGATTACAGTTTACTTTTTCTTTCGTGTCACAACAGCTCCAATAACTGCCCCAATCATGACAATCGGTGCTAATCTTACGAACAGCCACTCCAATACATGAAAGCCTACTCCCATAACATGGGTTTCGGGTTTACTGTAATCCCACCCCAAGTATGGGCTGTTCAGCGCTAATATAACCGCAAAAGCAATTACGATCAACGCACACAATGATATACAGCCCCAATGAAATATCTTTCGTCTCGTTGTTTTCTTTTTGGCGAGCTGGAGATTTATAAACTCCAACTTTTCGGAAATCACTTTTAAATTATCCGGCATAGGCTCATCGATCGTTTCTCCAAGCAAAGTGCTTACGGGAGTTTCCAACACTTCCGATAGGGAGATCAACAGATCAGAATCGGGGACAGACAAGCCCTTTTCCCATTTAGAAATTGTCTGCCGCACTACATTTAATTTTATAGCCAGCTCTTCCTGCGAAAGTCCTTTTGATTTTCTGACAGCTTTAATATTTTCATTTAGCATTATGGATAACCACCTTTCTCTCAGTCGTTACCATTATTGTATTCAAAGCAAGCCGTTGCCACAAGCAACGCACATTAACATTGGATATGTCAGTCACAACCTTGTTCCTATAAATATTTTCGCAAGTAAATCATATCTGTCAGCTTCACATCACCATCATAAATCGGGTGCTCATAATTATCAGTAAAAAAGTCCTTAATAATATGGGAACGGGTAAAACCGCACTTTTCATAAAATGGGATTGTTGATGGGCTGTCACCCGTTCCCACCTGCAATATCGAATAATCGCCCTGATATTTTTTTATGATAAAATCTATCAATGCTTTACCGTAGCCCTTACCGTGAAACTGTGGGTCTGTGGCAATGTTTTTTATTTCAAGTACTCCGCCACCCACATCCAATACAACACATTCTGCCTTGACTCCATTGTCCTCTAAAACAAACATTGTCCCCTTTGCAAGATATCGGTCTATCATATTTTCCTGTTCATCGGCCAATAACAGCAAATTAAGATATTGCTTTTTATTTTCTTTTACCTCTTTAATATCCATAATTCTCACTTCATATAATTTTTAGTCTTATTTAAAAATGGGCAATCCTGATACAGGACTGCCCATTAATTCCGTTAAATATGCATTTTTCAGAATCTGCACACTTTTCTGCACCGACGGCGCATCTTAGCAGAGCTTTGCTCCTGCCGGGATGTGCTCATCCACCATCAGCAGATGCAGCTTCTCCTCCCCTGCCTCATGATGCACGGCGCTTATCAGCATACCGCAGGAGTCGATGCCCATCATGGCTCTGGGGGGCAGATTGATTATTGCAATGCAGGTCTTGCCTACCAGTTCCTCCGGTTCATAGTACTCATGAATACCGCTGAGAATGATCCTGTCGGTGCCGCTGCCATCATCAAGAGTGAACTTCAGCAGCTTCTTGCTTTTCTTGACTGTCTCGCAGGCCTTCACCTTCACCACCCGGAAGTCCGATTTGCTGAAGGTCTCAAAATCCACAAAGTCGGCAAACAGGGGCTCGATCTCCACCTTGGAAAAGTCGATAGTTTCATCCTTGGTTTCAATGGTAAGCCGGGTCTCTGCACTGCCAATGATGCCGGTTTTTGCTTCCTCAGGTATATCCCGGTCGGCGGCTTTGGTATCCAGAGGCTTCATGGTGGGGAAGAGTATAACATCCCTGATGGAACTGCTGCCGGTGAGGAGCATGACGCAGCGGTCTATACCTATGCCCAGGCCGCCGGTGGGAGGCATGCCGTACTCCAGGGCATTGATGAAGTCCTCGTCCATCATACCGGCCTCGTCGTCGCCCTTGGCTCTCATCTCAACCTGCTTCTGAAAGCGCTGCTTCTGATCAATGGGGTCGTTGAGCTCGGAGAAGGCGTTGCCCATTTCACTGCTGCACACAAAGAGCTCGAAGCGCTCGGTAAGGCGAGGATCCTTGGGGCTGCGCTTGGCCAGCGGGGATACGTCCACCGGGTGCATGGTGATGAAGGTGGGCTGAACCAGAGTCTCCTCCACCTTCTGGTCAAAGCACTCATAGAGGGCATGGCCCCAGGTGGGCTCCACTTTATCCATGTCCACTCCTGCGGCCTTGGCTGCCGCCACGGCCTCTTCATCGCTGTCAATGGCCATAAAGTCTATACCCAGGGTCTCCTTTACGGCCTGAGCCATAGTCATACGCTTGAAGCCGGGGGCCAGAGACACATCCTTGCCCTGCCACTTGACGTCGTAAGTACCCAGTATCTCCATGGCAGCTCCCGAGAGCAGGTCCTCAAAGAGGTCCATCATGTCGTTAAAGTCTGCATAGGACTCATAGAGCTCCACAGTGGTGAACTCCGGGTTGTGGCGGGTATCCATGCCTTCATTGCGGAAAATGCGTCCCAGCTCGTAAACTCTCTCAATACCGCCCACAATTAGCCTCTTCAAATTCAGCTCAGTGGCTATGCGCAGATACATGTCAATATCCAGAGTGTTGTGGTGGGTAATGAAAGGCCGGGCAGTGGCTCCGCCGGAGATGGTGTTGAGCACCGGGGTCTCCACCTCCATATAACCCCTGTTTTCCAGGAAGCGGCGGACATAGCTGACAAACTTGGAGCGGATGACAAAATTGCGGCGGCTGTCCTCATTGACAATAAGGTCAACGTAGCGCTGGCGGTATTTAAGCTCAGTGTTGGTCATGCCGTGGAACTTCTCCGGCAGGGGACGCAGAGACTTGCTCAGCAGCACCACGGACTGGACGTGGACGGATATCTCCTCGGTCTTGGTCTTGAAGACATATCCGCTTACGCCAATAATGTCGCCTATGTCGTACTTTCTGAAGTCGGCAAATTCCTGCTGGCTTACGGCATCGGAGCGGATATAGAGCTGGATCTGGCCCTGTCCGTCCTGGATATGGCAGAATATGGCTTTGCCCATGCCCCGTTTGGACATCATGCGGCCGCAGACGGAGACGGTTTTTCCCTCAAATTCGGAATAGTTGTCTTTTATTTCTTTAGACCAGGCGGTCCTGACAAACTTGGTCTGCTGGAAGGGGTCTCTCCCCTCCTGCTGCAGTCCGGCCAGCTTATCCCGGCGTATCTGCAAAATTTCAGAGAGCTCCGGCTCCTGGGCCGGCTGATTATTGTTTAGCTCGCTCATACTCTACCTCTATCCTTTTCTGACAAATTACTTATTCTCCACGGAGATTATTTCAAACTTCAGTTCTCCTGCGGGGGCGACGATGGTGACGGTCTCCCCGGCTCTGTGGCCGTGAAGGCCCCGTCCCACAGGGGAGTCGTCGGAGATGCGGCCCATACGGGGATTGGCTTCCTGGGAACCCACTATCTCATAGGTCTCCTCAAAGTCATCGTCCACGTCCCTCACTTTAACCACACTGCCAAGAGTGACGGAATCTTTGGGGGCATCCGCATCAAGATTATCCACGATTTCGGCATTCTCGATAAGCACCTTAAGCTCTGCGATCTTGGAGTAGAGCTTGCCCTGCTCGGTCTTGGCCTCGTCGTATTCGCTGTTTTCGGAAAGGTCGCCGAAGCTGCGTGCTTCCTTTATAAGCTCCGCCACTTCCTTTTCCCGCACGGTCTCCAGATAATAGAGTTCATCCTTGAGGGATTCCAGGCGCTCCTGGCTCATTTTGAATCTGCTGGAATTTGGCATTTTAACGATCTCCTTTTCCCCTGAGGGAATTATTTTTTGGCATTATATATTCATTTATCTTTGCTGTCAATAATCAGCTGCGGCTGAGCAGGGTAAGGGCCTCCATAAGCTGGTCGTCGTTGGAAGTGCTGGCAGTACCGGTGCTCTCGCCGGTGGTGCCCTGGGTGGTACCGGTGGCGGACTCATCGCTGTTATAGGTGATCACGTCCGGCACAACGCCTCCGTTTTTGCTTATATCGTTGCCGTTGCCGGTGATGTAGCTGCCGGTGGACAGCAGCAGGGCGCTGCCGTCGCTGAGGGTTATCACTTCCTGAGTCCTGGTCTTGCCGGTAGTGACCTCACCCAGGATAGTTGCCCAGTTGTATTCCTGGAGCACAGCGGCGCAGAGCTCGGCCTCGGCAAAGGTTCCTGTGTTCACCAGCACACACATGGGAAGCTGGATGCACATTCCGTCGGACTGGACAGTCTCCTTGCTCCCGTCCTTGCTCACCACGGAAAACAGCACGCCGTTAGGCAGCAGGTAGTCCAGGAAAGCCGAGACCTCCGACTGGAGCCCGCCGGGGTTATTGCGCAGGTCAATGCACAGGGCGCTGGCTCCCTGGCTCAACAGATCCTCGATAGCGGCAATGGCGTCCTGGCTGCTGCCGGCTTCAAAACTGGTCAGCTGCACATATCCCGCCTCGGTTTTTTCCAGACGGTAGTTCACAGGGCTGACATATACCGAGGCACAGTCCACTTCTATGGTGCTGCGGCCTCCGTCCAGACCCAGAGTGAACTTGGTGTTCATTTTGGAGCGGATAGCAGTGCGGGCCTCTTCCAGGGTATAGCCGGTAATGTCCACCCCGTCAACAGAGGTGATATACATACCGGTGGTCAGTCCCGCCAGGGCTGCCGGGGAGGTGGCGTTCACGCCTATGACTTGGAAGCCTCCGCCGTTTTCATCCTTTATCATGGATATTCCTATGTCCTGATATTCATTAGAAGAGGAAAGCTGATAGGTTTTGTACTCATCGGCGGACATGTAACGGCTCCAAGGGTCGTTAAGGCCGCTGACCATGGCTGCCGCAGCATAATCTCCCAAAGCCTGTCTGTCTACTTCGTCAATATAATTCTCGTCAATGACATCCTTTATCTGGATGTAGCGCATTGCCTCATCGTAGTCTTCTTTACCGCCCACATTATTAAGCATGGTGTAGTAAGTGTAGGCCACGGCACCGCTGATACATATTACGAAAATCAGCAGAAAATACTTGAATTTTATCCTGATGTTGAGGACGGCCCACATAAACTGGGCAATGGCGCTGAGCAAACGGTTTCCAAGATTAGCCATCAAAAACCTCCTGAGGGGTAATAGGTATAAAATCGCCGCTAAGCCGGACAGCCAAAAAGGCTGTCCGGCATAGGGTCGGAATAAGACCTGATATATCTTTTTACATCAGACTCCGGCGTCGGCAGAAATTGTAAGACCGCTGAAGAACTGCTCCGGGTCAATACGGGTGCCGTTTTGCAGGACCTCAAAGTGGAGGTGAGGACCGGTGGAGTTGCCTGTGCTGCCCACGGCGCCTATGGTATCTCCCTGGCTGACGGTCTGTCCCTCAGACACGGAGATGCTGGACAGGTGGCCGTAGAGAGTCACATAGCCGTTGCCATGGTCTATCATGATGCAGTTGCCGTAACCGCCGTTCCATCCTGCCAGGGTAACGGTTCCGCCGTCGGAGGCATAGACCGCAGTGCCCTGGTTGGAAGCGATGTCCATGCCGGTGTGGGTCTTTTCCTCTCCGGTGATGGGATGTATACGCAGGCCGAAGCGGCTTGACACATATACATAGGAAGCCACAGGCCAGAGGAAGCTGCCGGAAGCATTGGCGCTGCCGCCGGAGCTGGTCACGCTCTGAGCTGCCCGCTGGGCCTCCAGCTCAGCCACCAGCTTGTCTATGGTAGCATTGGCAGCGTCTTCGGCGGCCATGATTGCATCATACTCGGCCTGACGGTTCTCTAGGTCGTCTTCCAAAGAGAGGATGAGCTGAATGGCCTCTTCAATATCTGCCTCCAGTTCCTCCTGTTCAGCCCGGAGCTGATCCCTCAGCGCACCCAGCTCGGTGCGGGTCTGCTCATATTCGGCCTTGACTTCTTCAGTGTGTTCTCTGGCAGCTATGTATTCATCCTCCAGCTGGCGGTCGCTCTCCATTATCTCGCCCATATCGTCTATGGCGGTTATCAGGTCGGAGAAATTGTCGGACTGGGAGATGATAGCCAGGATATTATATCCGCCGCTCTCTTCCATGGCCCTGACTCTTGTGCGGTAGCGTTCCAGCTGCTCCTCTTCAAGGCGCTGAGCCTCTTCCAGCTCCGCCGCCTTTTCGGCGATCATCTCGTCATAGAGGGCGATCTCCTGGCTGTTGAGCTGCATCTGCTGGATGGTGTACATGTTGCGCTCATCCATGGCCTGCTTCTGAGCGACCACGGTAGCCTTCTGCTCTTCCAGCTGATCCACAACGGCCTGCTTTTCCAGGCGTTGGGCTCTTATGGCGTCCCGCTGGGCTTCCAGCTCGTCTATCTCGCTCTGGGTCACGGCGTAAGCCGTCACCGGTGCGGCGGTAAGCATCGCCGTACTCACCATTGCAAAGGCAAGCAGCAAGGCCAGCGCAGACCTTATCTTTGTCTTTTTCATATATCTTTATCCCTTAAACTGACGGCTGTCAGCAGTTATAGTAGGTCAGACCGCTGAAATAGGAGGCCGGGTCTACTCTGCTGCCGCCTACGAAGACTTCAAAGTGGCAATGGGTGCCGGTGGCTCTGCCGGTAGCGCCAAGATATCCGATGGTCTGGCCGGCGCTCACGTAGTCCCCCGCGCTGACGGCCATGCCGGACATATGGGCGTAGAGGGTCGTTATATCCCCATGGTCGATGACCACATAGTTGCCGTAGGCTCCGTCATAGGAGGCTGTGATAACGGTACCGTCGGCAGCGGCGACTATAATATTGCCGTCATTGTTGAAGCCGTCTATGTCTATGCCGTTATGGGTGGCAGTCTGGCCGGTAAAGGGGTCGGAACGGGTTCCAAAGCGGCTGGTGACTCTGGTGCTGCAAGGCACCGGCCAAGTCAGGCCGCCGGTGGAAGAGGCGCCTCCGGTGGAGCTGCCGGAATTGGTGGCGTTTTGGATATCCTCCTCGGTGTAGGGGGGCTCCTGGCCGTTGGCTATGGCCTCCTCATTGGCCTGGTTCATCTGGTCAATGATGGCGCTCTGGTTTGCAGCTGCCTCCTCGGCCTTCTTCCGCTGATACTCGGCGATCATGTTGGCAATGGTGGCCGCTGCCGCAGCCTCGGCTGCCTCCGCCGCCTCATATTCCTGTATGGCCTTGTCGATCTCATCCTGGAGGGACTCCAGCTCCTCGGTGTTAGCCTGGATCTGGCGGCCGATTTCCGCCCGCTCTTCCTCCAGCTGGGTCTGAGCCTCTTCGTACTCGGCCTTTTCAGCCTCGTACTCAGCCTTTATGGCTTCGGTCTCCTCTCTGGCGGCCACGTACTCCTCCTGGAGCTCACGGTCGCTGGCCATGATCTCGCTCATGTCGTCAATGGCTGTGAGAAGCTGGGAGAAATTCTGGGAGTTGACGATGACTGCGAGGATATTGAATCCGCCGCTCTCCTCCATGGCTCTGACTCTGGCCTGATACAGGGCCAGCTGCCGTTCCTCCTTGGTACGGGCAGCCTCAACCTCTTCGGCCTTTTCCTCAATGAGCTTGGTGTAGGCATCGATTTCCTTGGCCACCAGCTCCAGCTGCTCGTTGGCCAGCTTGTTCTGCTCGTCAAGAGCCGCCTTCTGCTCCAGGACATTGGACTGCCGTTCCTTCAGCAGAGTCAGGCGCTCCTGGCACTCCTTCACCTGGTTTGAAAGGTCATTCTTCTGGGCCTGAAGATCATCCAGCTCGTCGGCATAGGCGGACACCGGAATGACGCTGAACACCAGAGAGAGGACCATCAGCAGGGCGAGAAGCACTGCAATAGTTGATGCTATTTTCTTCTTGTTCATTTTGATCTCCTTACTGCGTTGTAAGACCGGGCCGCCGCAGCTGCCGGTCCCGGAGCAAACTACTCCATAGATGATAGACGCTTAAACTTTCAAATAGTTCCTTATGGCGTTGATGCCTCCGAAAACGCCTACCAGAATCCCGGTTCCCAGGTATACAGCAAGGATAGGCAGAGCCATGGTGCTGAAGGGCACTATGGAGATAAAGCTGCCGGCCAGCCCGCTTACAAGCTTGGTGCTGATCAGCGAGTAGAGGCCCCACTCTGCAAGGTAGGCCAGGCCGCCGCCCAGGATGCCCAGCACCAGGCCCTCCACCACGAAGGGCAGACGTATGAAGCCGTTGCTGGCGCCCACCATTTTCATAATGGCTATCTCTTCCCTGCGGCCGAAGGTAGCCAGTTTTATGGTGTTGGACATGATGAACACGGAGACGAACACCAGTATAACTATCAGCACCAGAGATACTACACTAACGATGTTGCGAACCGTGACGAAAAAGTCAGCATATTCCAGATGGGCCAAAACTTTTGCGATACCGTCCACGGATTCCAGAGCCGCTTTGGTATCGGACATCAGGGCTATATCGGAAAGCTGAATGACAAAACGATGGCGAAAGACTTCCTCGTCTATGCCCACGCTGAAGTCGGAGTCATACTGGCTCATGAAGTTGTTCATAGCCTCCGTGCGGGAGACGAACTGGACCGAGGCCACATTGGGTATTGCCTCTATGCTGCTCTGCAATGCAGCTGCCTCGTTCTCATCGGAAATGCTCTCGTCCACATAGGCCACCATTTCGTTTTCATTTTCCAGATCCTTTATCAGTGCGTCGATATTCACTGACAGAAGGGAGAAGCTGCCCATTATGATAAGGCAGGCCATGATAATAGTGACCGATGCAAAAGACATAAAGCCGTGAGTTGTTATGCTGCGGAAGCCCTCACGGATAAGATAGCTGTATCTACTCAATCTCATAACTGTAATACCCATCCATTCCGTCGCTGATAAGCTCTCCTCCGTCGATGGTTATGACACGCTTGGAGAAGGCGTTGACCAGCTCTTTCTCGTGGGTGACCACCACGACGGTAGTTCCCATCTCGTTTATCTTTTCAAACAGCAGCATAAGCTCCAGGCTGCGCACCGGGTCCAGATTACCTGTGGGCTCATCGGCAACTATCATGCGGGGGTTGTTCACCAGGGCCCTGGCGATAGCTACACGCTGCTGCTCGCCGCCGGAGAGCTCGTTGGGCAGCCGTTTTTCCCGGCCCTCCAGACCAACCAGCTCCAATATGTAGGGCACCCGCTTTTTAATGTCCTTGTTGGCGGCGCCCACCACTCGCATGGCAAAGGCCACGTTGTCGTACACGTTCATATTCTCAATAAGTCTGTAGTCCTGGAAGACCACGCCCAGAGTACGGCGCATTTTGGGCAGCTTGCGGCGCTTTATTTTGCTCATATCAAAATCGTTTACCACGATCTCCCCGGAAGTGGGGCGTATCTCGCCGGTTATAAGCTTCATTATAGTGGTCTTGCCGGAACCGGAAGGACCAACCAGGAAAACAAATTCCCCGTCCTCCACGGTAAAGTTTACGTTATCCAGCGCCAGGGTGTTGCTGCTCTCGTAAACCTTCCTTACATTTTTCATATGAATCATAGATAAATAGTCCTCCAAAGTGATATCCGCAGGGTTTTTTCTATCTATATATAAAGCATCGTGAACTCAGTACTTGCTGTTGTTCAGAGAGTCCAGATACTGCTTTACCATCATTGCAACCTTGAACACTATTGCGTGGTCGAACTCCCGCAAGTCAAGGCCGGTTATCTTCTTGATCTTCTCCAGACGGTACACCAGGGTGTTGCGGTGCACATACAGTTTTCTGGAGGTCTCGGAGACGTTCAGGTTATTTTCAAAGAACTTGTTGATAGTTTCCAGAGTGTCCTCATCCAGAGTCTCTATGGGCTTTTTCTTAAAGACCTCGTTGAGGAACATCTCGCACAGGGTGGTGGGCAGCTGATATATGATACGGCCCAGACCCAGGTTTTCATAGTTAATTATGCTCTTCTCGCTCTCGAAGACCCGGCCCACTTCAATGGCCACCTGGGCCTCCTTGTACTTGTCCGCCAGTTCCCGGAGGTGGCGGGCATTGGTGCTCACGCCAATGACGGTCTTGATGCCCAGTTCCTCCATAAGGGTCTTTTCTATGGTCTTGGCGGCCTTCATTATCTCCTCGGGGCAGTTGACGGAGGGCAGAGCCTTCACCACCACCACGTCGGTCTCGTTGATATTCAGCACAAAGTCCTTCTGCTTATCCACGAAGAGGCGCTGCACCAGTTCCACTGCCGACACGTCGGGGTTCTCCATCTGGCGCACCAGCAGCACCACTCTGGGCTCGTCGGTGACGAAGTGCAGTTCCTTTGCCCGGACGTATACGTCTCCGGGCAGGATGTTGTCGGAGATAATATTTTTAACGAAGGCAGCCTTGTTGTGCTTCTCCTCGTAATTGTTTTTCGCCTCGTTAAAGGCCACGGCCGCAATGGCGCAGATGGTTCTGCTCATCTGGTCGGTGCCCTCGGTAAAGGCGGCATAATCTATTTTGGGGCTGGGGGAAGACAGGGGGCAGTATATACGGCTGCCGGTTGTCACCGGCTGCTCTCCCCCTTCGAAATCATAAAGATGGAAATCGTCAAGCCGGGAGCCGATCATGGCAAGTTCGCTGCTGGCCACAACGAAGCCCTGCTCGTCCACTACGCCAATGGTCCTGTCTACATTGTCTTTCATCTGGATAATGACATTCTGAAATATCCTGCTGGACATACTCTCTTCCTCCTATACCTTGTGCGCAGCCCGGCCGCATCGTTATTATGGTCAAAATACCATACCCTCACAAATCTCTTTTTACATATTAACTCATTTTTATGTAATTTTCAATAGAAAGTATCTCTGTTTTTTGTGAACATTTTATGTAATGTGTTCCTAACGCTAAAAAAAGCAACTGTAAAAGCCTAAGTTTTTATACTAAATCTTCAGAGCATCCTGACCAAAAAGTCTGTCCAGTTCAGCCTCGTTCAGCTCTCTGAAGCCCCCGGGCCCCAGATTTTCGTCCAGCTCCAGCCCACCCACAGCCAGCCTGCGCAGCTCCAGCACCGGGGCTCCACGGCTGGCAAGCATTCTTTTTACCTGGTGGTATTTGCCCTCCGTCACTCTTACAAGGCAGTCTCCTCCGGGGAGCAACTCCAGCTTCGCCGGCAGACAGGCCGTCCCGTCCCCCAGCACCAGGCCATTTTCAAAGGCCTCCACGTCCCCCACGTCCAGCTGCCCGTCAACTCTGGCCCGGTACAGCTTCCATATACCGGACTTGGGGGAGATGACCCGGTGGGCAAAATCTCCGTCGTTGGTGAGAATTATGAGTCCGCTGGTGTCCTTGTCCAGCCTGCCTACGGGAAAGAGCCCCAGGCGCTTCAGCTCCGGGGGCAGCAGGTCCAGCAGGGTCTCCTGCTTGGAGTCCTCCGTGGCGCTGAGCACTCCGGCAGGCTTGTCCATCATGAAATAGCGAAACTTCCTGTATTTTAGCTCCCGTCCATCCAGAGCGATGCGGGCGCTGTCGCTGTCTATACGTTTTTCCGGGGCGGTGACGGCAAGCCCGTCCACCATGACCCTCCCGCTCTTTATTATCTGCCTGAGCTCGCTGCGGGAGGCGATGCCCATATCACTGAGGATTTTGTCCAGTCTCATTACTGCCATACAATACAACTCCCAAGCAAGGCCGCAGCAGGCCTTTCGGTCTGCCAGCGGCGGTATTATAGCATACTTTTCGGAAAATTTGAATAGTCTGTCTTGAGGTGAGAGGGAATGTTAAAAAGCCATGGGCTTACCAAGAGAAAAGCCGCCGCCATAGTAGTCCTGCTGGCGGCGGTGCTGCTGGGCCTGATACTTCTGCGCTGGTACGGCGCCGGAGCTTCGAACTACGACCTGTCCACCACAGAAGGCAGGCAGGCCTTTCTGCTGGAGCTGGGCTGGGAGATAGACACGGACACGGAGGAGTTTAGAACGGTGGTTGTGCCGGAGAAGCTGGAGGGGATAATGAGCCAATACAATCGGATGCAGCAGGCCCAGGGCTACGATTTGAATGAGCACCTGGGAGAGAGCTGCCAGCAGTACAGCTATCAGCTGACCAATTACCCGGACAGCGACAGCCCGGTTTTTGTAACTCTATACATCCAGGACGGCAAGCTCATCGCCGGGGATATCCACACCAACGCCCTCAACGGCTTCATGCACGGGCTGAAGCGGATATCCAAATAGCCCGGCACCCCTAGGCTTATAGAAAATCTGATGCCTCAGGTCATGGCGACAGCCTTGACTCAAGTCATCAGATTTTTCTTTTTATCCCTCTCAGCTCCTGGACAATTCAAAGCCCTGAGTGTGAAGGAAATCCACCGTATCAAGCACTTTTCCGCAGTGATAATCATAGACCAGCAGGGTGATTCCAAGGTCCCGGAAGCTGTAGATTATGCTGCCGTTTTCCGTCACGGCATTGAGGCTCTGAAAATCCACGGCATAGCTCTTGCCATCTATCACGAAGTCCAGGCCCATGGGTCCGGACTCGCCGCCGGCGCTGTCCTCTATGAGCCAGGCGCCGCTGTCATTTCCCAGCAGTTCTTCCTCAGGCACGCCCAGGGCGGAAAGCTCCTTTGCAAAGCTGAGGTAAGGCTCCCGCTTTTCCCAGTCCCCGTTCTTGATAAGCAGAACGGCCCGGCCTCCCCGCAAAAGCTCATCCAGATAATCATCTGCCTGGGTAATGGTCAGCAGATATCCGTCGTCAATGTTCTCGGCATTCACGTCCCAGCTGGCGTAGGCTTCATCCCCTCTGTGGTCGCTGAGGTCAACGGTGTCCAGCAATATCTCCCCCAGACAGAGGCTCAGCTTTCTGGCCCCGCCGAGGTTCAGGTGAGTGTCAAAATAGAAGTCCTCCCCCTCTATGCCGGTCTCCTCCCCCATTTTGTTGAAGTCGTAGAAGTCCAGGCCCAGTTTTTCCGCCATCTCGGCCACGGCATTGGAATAGGGCTGGTACTTCTCCAGGTCCACAGTGGGCGTCTTCACCAGGATGAGCTTGATTCCTTCTTCCCGGCATAGGCTGACTATACGCATAAAATAGTCCAGGGATTTATCACTTATCTCAGCCACTGTCTCTATGGCCCAGGGGTCGGACATGTCAAAATCTCCGTGGCCGTAAAGGGCATAGCTGCCCTTGATGTTTATTAGCTTTTCCGACCAGGGAAAGTATTCAAAGTCCTCCTGGGTGAGTTCACTGTAGCGCTGGTGGTACAAAGGCAGGCCCAGCAGCAGCGAGGCCCAGCGCTCCCTGGGGGCCGTGGCCTTCACCGCCTCCAGCTTGTTGAGGCTCAGGTGCATCCCCGCCACGTTTTTAAGCTGGGTGGCCTGGTCGGAGTATTCATCCTCATAGCTGAGGCCTCCTATCTCCAGCACCACGGCCTTAGGCTGCTGAGTCTTCAGCGCCTCCACCAGGAAATAATAGGTATTCCACATAGGCTGCACCCCGCCCCAGAGGGCAAAGGCCGATATGCCGTACTCCTTCCACAGCGTGGCAGTATCTGCGTGGACTCCCATGTGGCTGTTGCCCATAAGCAGCACATCCACTGTCCCCGGCTCCTGGGCATAAAAGCTCTCCATGGGCTTTACCCCGTCATAGCGCTTTATAAGCAGCACCCTGTCCACGGCCCACACAGATCCCAGAGTAAAAATCAATATCAGCAGCAGAGCAAGGCTGCGTTTGAGTATCTTTTTCATAGCCTAAAACCCCGCATATATAAAGGCGCTGGCAGAGTACTCCCCGCCGTATACCCCGAAGACAAGAATCACCATGAACATCGCCCAGCACAGCAGGGCCCGGGCCGCCATACCCTGTTTAAGGAGGCAGCCGCTGTCATAACCTTTTTCCCTCAGCGCCGACACGATGCCCAGCGCTGCCAGAGCAAAGAGCAGTATGGCCCAGTCCGCCCCGCCTATGCCGAAAGTGGTGAGACTGCCGTCAAAGAGAGTCCAGGGGGCAAAGCCCCGGAGCATGTTCCGGCAGTAGACCAGAGCCTTGGCCAGATTCTCCGAGCGGAAGAATATCCAGGCAAAGCTCACCAGGGAAAAGGTGACGAAGCGCTGCCCAAGCCTGAAAGCGGCCTTGGAACGGTCTATTCCCAGCCGGTCATAGATGGCGCTGCGCCAGGGCCTGGTGATGTGTCCGAAGACCTGGTAAAAGCCATGGAGGGCCCCCCAGAGCACAAAGCTCCAGGCCGCCCCATGCCACAGCCCGCTGACCAGAAACACTATGAATATGTTTACATAACGCCTAGCTGTTCCCTTCCGGCTGCCTCCCAGAGGAAAATACAGGTACTCGGTAAACCAGCTGGTAAGGGAAATGTGCCAGCGCCGCCAGAAGCTGTGGATATCCGTCGCCAGATAGGGCTGGCAGAAATTGTCCCGGAGTTCAAAGCCGAAGAGCCGGGCCACGGCAATGGCCATATAGCTGTATCCGGCAAAGTCAGTGTATATCTGGAAGGTGTATGCCAGGGAGTTGACCATGAGTATGGCGCCGGTATAGTCGTAATATTCCAGGAAGAGCCGGTCGGTCATCAATGCCAAACGGTCGGCAATGACCAGCTTCAAAAAGGCTCCCCAGAGAAAGACCAGCAGGAAAAAGCTGAAGTTCTCATAGCTGACAACTCGTTTTTGCCGTATCTGAGGCAGCAGCTCCCTGCCCTTTTGAATAGGGCCGGAAACAACTGTGGGAAAGAAGCAGACAAAGAGGGCATAAGCTATAATATCCCGCTCCGGCTCCAGCTTCCCGTTATACAGGTCGAAAAGATAGGAACAGCTCTGGAACACATAGAAGCTCAGACCCACCGGCAGCAGTATCTCCGGCAGGCTGAAATTCAGTCCCGTAAGGCTCTGTATGCTGCCCAGCACAAAGCCGGTGTACTTGAACACCAGCAGTACCGCCAGGTTCAGCACCCCGGCGGCTATGTATATGCGCCGGTTGCGCACTCCCAGGAGGCCGCCCAGATAGCTTATTGCCGTGCAGGCCAGGAGCAGCAGCAGGTATTTAAAATCGTAGCTTGCATAGAATATCAGGCTTGCCAGCAGCAGCACGGCGTTCTGCCCCTTTGCGCTCTTCATCACGGCGTAAGCAAGAAAGCACAGGGGCAGAAACAGCGCCCAGAACTGTAGGTTTACAAACGACATATATTCTCCGTTCCGCCGTCTGAGAACGGCAGCAGATTACAGCAGGATGACCCCCGCCTTCTCACATTTTTCCACGGTGTCCTCGTCCCAGATGGAGGCCTGGACCTCGCCGATGTGGGCTTTGCCCAGCAGCAGCATGGAAAGGCGGGACTGGCCGATGCCGCCCCCTATTGTCAAAGGCAGCTCCCCGTTGAGCAGAGCCTTATGGTAAGGCAGCTCACGGCGGCTGTCGCAGCCGGACATGGTGAGCTGGCGGTCCAGAGACTCCGGGTCCACCCTGATACCCATGGAGGATACCTCCATGGCGCAGCCCAGCACGTCATACCAGAACATGATGTCCCCGTTCAACGCCCAGTCGTCATAGTCCGGGGCCCGGCCGTCATGGGGCTTGCCGGATTTGAGAGGTGCGCCGATGCCGATTATGAAGGCGGTGCCGTGCTCTTTCAGGTAGACGTTCTCCCGCTCCTTGGGGCTGAGTTCAGGATACATATCCTCCAGCTGCTGGGCGGTGACAAAGCTGACCTGACGCTTCAGCTTCGGCAGCACAGACAGCTGGGGGTAAATGGCCTGCATGGTGTCCTGGGTGTCGCAGATGGCGGAGACGATATCCATAACCGTGAGCTTCAGGTAGTCCAGATTCCGGTTCTCCTGGAGTATCACCTTTTCCCAGTCCCACTGGTCAACATAGACGGAGTGGAGGTTGTCCAGCTCGTCCTCGTCCCGGCGGATGGCGTTCATATCGGTATAAATGCCCTTGCCGGGGTAAAATCCATAGCGCTTGAGAGCCAGGCGCTTCCACTTGGCCAGGGACTGGACCACCTCGGCTCTGCGGTTTGAGCGGAGGATATCGAAGGAAACGGGACGCTCGTAGCCGTTGAGATTGTCGTTTATGCCGGATGCTTCGTCCACAAAGAGAGGGGCGGAAACCCGGTACAGGTTCAGCTTAGCTCCCAGATTGTCTTCAAACAGCCGCTTTAACAGGCTGATTGCCTTCTGAGTATCATAGATGGAAAGTATGCTCTTATAGCCTTCAGGTATGGTAGTTTTCATTTGTTTTTCTCCTGTTTCTTTTTATCTTTCTCATCGGGGCAGCTGAGCAGCTCCACAATCTTCTGATAGTAGCCCTCGGCATCCCGGCGGAAATTTTTCTGTATCAGCTTAGCCTGATCCTCATTGGCGCAGAGGAAATTGAGGTGGATTATCTCCCCCACTCCGTCGGACATAGCCAGCTCCACAGTGATTCCGCCCTGGCTGTCGTGGTGCTTGGCGGTTATCATGGCGGCCCGGCGCATCCGCTCCTCCACCGGGGCAATGAGCTTCTGGGCCTTGGCGCGCACGGAATAGGGCAGACTGCTCTCCACGGCGTCGGCATTACGGGCGCCCTTTTCGGTGATACAGTAGCCCTCCTCGCTCTCGGTGATGTGTCCGGTGTCCACCAGATCCGCCAGGCAATCGGAGTAGTCGAAGTAGCCCACGCCGCTGTCGCACTGGCACAGCTCCGCCAGGGTCTCCGGGTCCACCGTCCCCGGCAGGCGGCGCAGGATATACAGTATGAGGATCTTTATATCCAGCTTTTCATGGATGAATCCAAGACGTCCCATGAGCACCTCCAAACAATAATTCATTATATTATATACTGTAGCCCCGGCTTTTTTCAAGTCTTAATTGACACACTGCCGCCTTCGGCGCATACACTGTACTGAAGATTCTTCAATCCAGACAATAGGAGGTATATCCATGGCCGACAGAGTTGTGCCCGGGCCGGTTGAAAGCTCGGCAAACATTCGAGAAGCCGTATGCATCAATACAAGAAAGATATTTGACAGCTGCAAAGATAAGGACTGCGTTGACGATCTGAGGGTGTTCCCCACCGTCTCTTCCCAGTCCTACATAGAAAACGCCCTGAGTATCCGCCCCAAGCGGGCAGAGCTGCTCTATGTAGACGTGAATGTGGAACCGGTGACTTTCAACCGGGGCTGCTATACTGTGGACTGCACCTACTTCTACCGCATCACTGCCGAGACCTTCCCCGCCGGCCAGACCTGCACCGGCCTTGCGGTGTTCGACAAGCGGGTCATGCTCTTTGGCAGTGTTGGCAGCGTCAAGTCCTTCTCCTCCGACAGTGTGCTGCCGGTGGCGGATATTGACGATCTGCCCATAGCGGTGGTAAACTCCGTGGACCCCATCTGCCTGCACTGCAAGCTGGTGGACGCAGAGTGTCTGCTGCCCACGGAGCTGGAGCAGCGCAGCATCCCCGCCTTCATAACCTCCGCCTTCAACGAGTCCCTGATACTCACGGACACCGCCCGGCGCTGGTTTGCCACCATCGGACAGTTCAGCATCATCCGTCTGGAGCGGGACACCCAGCTGCTCATCCCCGCCTACGACTACTGCCTGCCCGACAAGGAGTGCCCCGGCACCATCACTGAGGATGACCCCTGCACTCTCTTCAGCCGCATCCGCTTCCCTGTGGAAGAGTTCTTCCCCCCAGACAGCGTCTGCGACTGCGACGACTACCGCAGCATGAAATGAAAAAAGCCTCCCGTCGGGGAGGCTTTTTTCATTTTATCGAAGAAGGCAAAGACATTTTTGTCGGTTCTGCATCTGCATAATAAAAACTGTCGCCGGGCTCAGCGGTCGTCCGTCTTTGCCGGCGTATGCAGGCTGCGGCCGTTTACAGTCAGATAGGCCGCCCTGGTCCCCAGCTCATCTCTCACTTCCACGGTGTAAAAGCAGCTGCTGCGGCCCTGACGCATGCAGCGGGCCTCGGCGATCAGAGTGCTGCCCCGGGAGGCAGCCAGAAATTCCACCGATACCTGTTGAGTGACCGTCATGCAGTCGCTGTAGGCGTTGGCGGCCACAGCAAAAGCAAAGTCTGCCAGAGTAAATATAGCTCCGCCCATAGGGACGGAATTGGAGTTTAAATGTATGGGCTTAAGCGCCATGGAGCAGACGGCATGTCCCGGCTCAGCCAGATCTATTATCGCTCCGGCGGCCTGTACGGCAAAGCGGTCTGCGGAAAATCGCTCTCTGATTTTGTCAATGTCCGGCATAGTGCAGCCTCCTTTTGGAATATCAGTCCTTGACCCAGGGACTAAACGAATAGCGAAAAGTGAATAATGAAGAGTGAATAGCTAAAAATTCTGGTGTCATTTGTTGTCCTTTGCTGTGTTTATTGAAGAAATGAGTATTTTCTTAATTTCCGTGCAGCGTTCAAGGATTGTCCGGTCGTTCCAGTAGCTGCTTTCGATCAATAACTCCAGCCAGTATTCACTCTCGGCGCACTCCTTAAGAGATATTTGAAGCTTGGATATAAAATCTGCTCTGCTGTGGGCATACTGGGCCTCATGTATATTGGCGCCGATGCTTGTACCGGAGCGTAAAAGCTGATTCGTAAGTACGGATTCTTTATGAGCACGTTTTATCTGGCTGCAAATTTTTATAATGTCCAGTGCAAAAACTTTCGATTTATCCATCAACAGATTTGCCATAAGCTCCCGCTCCTTCCTGCCAAGTTATTCACTATTCACTATTAACTTTTCGCTGCCAAAAATACGAATGCGAAAAACAATGGAATAGTGAATAATAAAGAGTGAATAGCTAAAAATCCTCCATGCTTACGCATGAAGGATTTTTGGAGGCGCCACCCAGATTTGAACTGGGGAATCGCGGATTTGCAGTCCGCTGCCTTACCACTTGGCTATGGCGCCGTATACTAGTTATGCGGGCGGAAAGCCCGCATAACAATTCAATTGGAGCGGGCAACGAGGCTCGAACTCGCTACCTCCACCTTGGCAAGGTGGCGCTCTACCGGATGAGCTATGCCCGCAGATACCTGCAAGAAAACTTGCAGGTGGTGCCTCCGGTCGGAATTGAACCAACGACACGCGGATTTTCAGTCCGCTGCTCTACCGACTGAGCTACAGAGGCGAATAGGTGGTGGGAACAACTGGACTCGAACCAGTGACCCCCTGCTTGTAAGGCAGGTGCTCTAACCAGCTGAGCTATGCTCCC
>CALWYF010000040.1 GCA_944385705.1 uncultured Oscillospiraceae bacterium
ACAGGCAACAAGCCCTTTCGGTTGCTTGAACAATTTTTGCTTTTTATTATTGTCTAACTTTTTGGGGTCACTTCATTGAAAGCTCTGCGGTTTTTCGGCTTCTATGATTTGTCTCCGGCCATGGTCTCCATCAGCTTCAGTACCGCCTGCTGCTGATCATGGTCCAGGGCAGCCCAGCGTTCCAGAAGCAGGCGCTGGCTCTCCGTAAGTTCCACGGCCTCCCCTTCCCCGGCAAAAAGCTGGGACAGGCTGATGTCAAAGGCGGTGCATATCTTTTCCAGAGACTGCACCGACGGTACCAGATTCTTTCTGTACCAGGAGGAGATGGTGGATTGGGGAAGAGCGGACTTCACTGCCAGCTGGTACTCGGACCAGCCTCTAGCTTGCCTGAGCTTTATTATTCTGGCAAGTATGTCCTCCATAGTCCCCGCTCCTTTCCTCACAGCCTGTATTCCATAAAGATGGTGGTGTCCAGGGGGCTGTTGTTGTAGCGCTCCGTAAGCTTGAAGCCCATGCTCTCATACATGTGCCGGGCGCTCACCAGCTCCGGCATGGTGTCCAGCTTCAGGCAGGTGTAGCCCAGGCTGCGGGCGTCCTCAATGATGCGCTCCACCAGCTTTCGGCCCAGGTGCTGTCCCCGGAAGGCGGGGCGCACATACAGGCGCTTGAGCTCTCCGGTTTTATTGTCCAGCTGTTTCATGCCCACGCAGCCGGCCAGTTCACCGTCCCACCAGGCCAGGTACAGCCGCCCGCCGGGCAGGCCGTATTTGTCCTCCAGGTGCTCCAGCTCCTCATCGTAATTCTGCTCGTCCAGGGACTTCTGAAACTCCGGGTCCAGCTCCACCAGCATCCGGGTGTATTCCCTGAACAGCTCTCCCACTTCCTCTTTATGGCTGTAGGCCGGCTCCAGCTTCAAACTCATGGCGACGCACTCCCGTCAAAAACGCTCGTCCAGCTTGTAGGTAATGTCCTCCTCCAGGCTGTAGCGGAACTCCTTTCCCTGCACCAGGCGTATCATGGCAGGGATGTGCTTGAATATCACAAGAACGGCGGAGAAGATGAGCAGGCGCATGAGCATAGCGTCGTCGATTATCAGCACCGCCACCATAATAAGGACAACTGCCTCCGCCACGGTAGCCAGAGACAGGTAACGGGTGAGGAAAGCCAGCCCTGCCAGCACCACCAGGGCGGCGCCTCCGGCAGAGGTATTCACCGCGAAGGCTCCCACTATCAGGGCTATGCTTGCGTGGCTGCCCTTAAAGCCGTAGAACACGGGGTACAGCCGCCCCAGTACCAGGCAGAAGCAGGCAAAGGCCCGGCCCACGTCGGCATGGTCCTTGAAGCCTAGGAGCATGCCGCCGATGAGTATGGGGATCAGGTCTTTCAGTATCTCGGCAATGGCCAGCTTGATAAAGCCGGGCAGGCCGAAAATACGCCGGAAGTTGGACAGCCAGCGGTTGCCGGTGCCCAGTCTCCGAAGATTGTGGCGGAAAAAGAAGTTGGAGGCTATTACCATAGTGTCCAGACTTCCGAAGACATAGGCCACAAAGGCTGTGAGCAGCAGCAAAAGCCAGTAGACTATCATTCCTTTTCTCCCTTCTGGCGGATGACGATACGTATGGGCGTACCCTCCAGGCCGAAGACGGAGCGTATCTGATTTTCCAGATAGCGCTGGTAGGAGAAGTGGAACTGTTCCCGGTTGTTGCAGAAGATGACGAAGTTGGGGGGCTTTATCCCCGTCTGGGTCATGTAGTAGATCTTCAGGCGGCGGCCCTTGTCCGTGGGGGGCTGGACTCTGGCCTGGGCGTCGGCCAGGACATTGTTCAGCATGCCGGTGGTGATGCGCATGTTGCTCTGGTCGTTTACAAAGTTTATAAGCTCAAATATCCTGTCGGTGCGCTGACCGGTGAGGGCGGAGATGAAGACCACCGGGGCATAGCTCATGAAGCTGAGATCCCGCATTACGTCCTTGCGCATCTTCTCCATGGTGCCGGTCTCCTTGTCCACCAGGTCCCACTTGTTCACCACGATGATGCTGGCCTTACCCGCCTCATGGGCCAGGCCCGCTATCTTGGTGTCCTGCTCGGTGACGCCGTCCCGGGCGTCTAACATGATAAGGCAGACGTCGGCTCTCTCTATAGCCATCTGGGCACGCATGACGGAGAATTTCTCCACCCGCTCCTCTACCTTGGACTTGCGGCGGATGCCGGCGGTGTCAATGAACATGTAACGGCCGAACTTATTTTCAAACAGGGTGTCTACCGCATCTCGGGTGGTGCCGGCCATGTTGCTGACTATCAGGCGCTTTTCCCCCAGGATGTGGTTTATCAGGGAGGACTTGCCCACGTTGGGCTTGCCGATTACTGCAACCTTGATGCAGTCCGGCTCCTCCTCATCCTCGGTCTCCTCCGGGAAATGGGCCAGGCAGGCATCCAGAAGGTCCCCTGTGCCGTGGCCGTGGACGGCGGAGACGGCAATGGGATCTCCCAGGCCCAGGGAATAGAATTCATATATGGCCGGGTCCTCGGCTCCGGTGGAGTCGGCCTTGTTCACCGCCAGCACCACCGGCTTTTTTGAGCGCAGCAGCATGTTGGCCACGTCCTTGTCCGCAGCGGTGACGCCGGTACGGATGTCGGTGACCAGGATGATTACGGTGGCGGAGTCTATGGCGATCTGGGCCTGCTCCCTCATAAACAGCAGTATCTCGCTGTCGGTGCTGGGCTCGATGCCGCCGGTGTCCACCATATCAAACTTCCGGCCGCACCACTCGCACTCGGCGTAGAGCCGGTCCCTGGTGACGCCGGGGGTATCTTCCACTATGCTGAGCCTCTGGCCCACCAGGCGGTTGAATAACATGGACTTGCCCACGTTGGGGCGGCCCACTATGGCAACAAGAGGTCTTGACACTCTCAAACCCTCCTAATAATATTCGTTCTCAGTTCTGATTGTACTTGTAAAACTGCTCATTATTCTCTTCCCTCACCGGCAGTCTCAGCTCCGGAAGCTCACCGCACACGGCGTCAAACAGGGCGAAGCCGTCCTGCTCTATGGGGTATATGGGAAGGCCCAGGGCGGCGCTGGCCTCTTCCAGCTTCACGTCGTCCAAAAAGTCCATTTCCGCCCGGCGCAGCATGTTCTGGGAGATGAGCAGCCGCTCTCCCAGTTCCTTGTCTTTCAGCTGGGCTATCAGGTCGCCCCCGGTTATAAGGCCGGTGACGTTTATGCTGTGTCCGAAGAAGTCGTTGACTATAGGGTATATCTTGCCCTTTATCTCCGGGTACTTTTCCTTTGCCTTGTCCAGAAGTATCTGGAAATAGGGGGCGGCGGAGACGCCGGTGGCGATGGAGAAGGGCCGTCCGTCCGGCTCTCCCCCCAGCTTCAGGGCCGAGGAGAACTCCGTCTCCATAAGGCGCAGCATGCCCACGCCGTTTTCCAGCTGGGTGTATTCCTCGTAAAATTCGTCGGGGGGTATCTCTCTCCCGGCCTTGATATACAGCTCGTCTCCGCACCAAAAAATTCGGCTGCCGTGGCGGCGGATACACTCTGCGCCGAAGGAGTCCACCATGTCCAGGGTCTCGGCGGCATGCTCCCTGGTAAAGGGAGTGAGGGGATAGAGCCCCTCCCGAAACTTCGTCAGGCCCACTGGCACGATGGACACGCTGTGCACCTGGGGATAGAGAGCCTCCAGTTCCCTCATGGACTGCATAAGGGCCTCCCCGTCGTTTAAGCCGGGGCAGCAGACTATCTGGCAGTTCATGGTTATCCCCGCCTTTGCAAAGCGGCCCATGATCTCCATGCACTCCCCGGCCCTGGGGCTGCGTAGAAGCTCACGGCGAAGCTTTGGGTCCGTTGCATGGACGGAGATGTTGATGGGGCTTATGTGCAGGGCGATGATGCGCTCTATCTCCCTTTGGGAGAGGTTTGTCAGGGTGATGTAGTTGCCCAGCAAAAAGCTGAGCCGGGCGTCGTCGTCCTTGAAGTACATGGTGGGGCGCATGCCCTTGGGCAGCTGGTCTATGAAGCAGAAGACGCAGCGGTTGGCGCAGGAGCGGGGCTTGTCCATGAGGTAGCTCTCAAAGTCCAGTCCCAGGTCCCCGCCTTCAGGCTTTACCACGTGGAGGCTGTACTCGCTGCCGTCCGGGCGGCGCAGGCGCAGCTCCAGGCGGGTATCGTAGGCGAAGAACTTATAGTCCAGCACATCCAGTATTTTATTGGAATTGATGGCCAGCAGGGTATCTCCCGGGCGGACTTTTCCCGCCAGAGGGCTGTCCCTGTCTATGGCCTTGATAGCATTGTCCATAATGTCCCCACCTCAGGGGGCAGAGTAAAGCAAAAGGAGGAGAGGTGCTGCACCTTTCCTCCTTGAGCTTGTTTTACTTCTCCTCAACATTGATGACCGCACGGCCCTTGTACTGACCGCAAGCCTTGCAAGCACGGTGAGGCATACAGAAAGCGCCGCAGTTGGGGCACTTCACGACGCTGGGAGCGGTGAGCTTCCAAACGGAAGAACGTCTCTTATCACGTCTCTGCCGGGATACTTTTCCTTTTGGGACTGCCATGTTGACACCTCCTGATAACGGCTGTTTTGAGCAGCTCTAATTTTTATTTATCCAAAAGCTGCTCAAGCACAGCAAATCTTGGATCGATTTCTTTCCTGCATCCGCAGGGGCCAAGGTTAAGATTCTTGCCGCAGGTGGAGCAGAGTCCCTTGCAGTCCTCCCGGCAGAGGAACTTCATGTCCATGTCCAGGATAAAGAGGGTGGAAAGGATCTCGTCAAGATCTATCTCGTCCCCATCCAGCACAAAGAATTCCGGATGATCCTCGGCTTCTTCCTCCACTATTGTGGCCTGGAGCTGTGTGAGCTTCACACTGTCAAACAGGCAGCCGCAGCGGTCGCAGACGCAAGTCATTTCTGCTCTCAGCGTCCCTTCCATATGCAGCACGCCGGCCTCGTTGTACACCCGGCCCTGAGCCCGGGGTCTGCTCTTATACTCCTGTACCGAAGGGAAATCCAGGCCCTGGGTATCCAGCTCACACTGGAAAGGCAGGGACGCCCCGGGTACTTCAATTATCTCTCTCAGGTTCAGTCGCATAACAGCACCTCGCACAGTCGCCCTAGTATTATAGTTTACTTGTCAAGACTTGTCAACAACAATTTTATATAGTATACTGCAAAAAGTCAAAAGTTTTCAGGAAGAATTTTGAAAGGCTGCTGGGAATATAATGAAAGAACTCACCGTCAGGCAGAACGACGCCGGACAGCGGCTGGACCGTTTTGTAGGCAAGGCCGTGCCCCTGCTGCCGGACTCGCTTTTGCAGAAGTACATCCGCCTAAAGCGCATCAAGCTCAACGGCAAAGGCGCCAAGCGGGACACCCGGCTGGAGGCCGGGGACCTTTTACAGCTCTATATCAACGACGAGTTTTTTGAAAAGCCCCGGGAGGAGAACTCCTACCTGAAGGTGGGCACTCCCAGGCTGAATATCGTCTATGAGGATGAGAACATCCTGCTGCTGGACAAAAAGCCCGGTGTACTGTGCCACAGCGCCGGACAGTGGGATTATAACACTCTTATCGCCAATGTTCAAGCCTATATGGCCCAGAGCGGCCAGTGGAAGCCCAGGGAGGAAAACTCCTTTGCCCCGGCTCTCTGCAACCGTATAGACCGGAACACCGGGGGCATTGTCATTGCCGCCAAGAACGCCGAGGCCCTGCGCATCATGAACGACAAGATACGGGACCGGGAGATATCCAAGTTCTATCTCTGCGCCGTCCAGGGCAGACCCAAGCCCCCCTCCGGGGAGCTTAGGGACTACCTCTTCAAAGACGCAAAAAAGAACCAGGTCTTTGTAAAGGCAAAGCCTGAGCCGGGGGCCAAGACCGCCGTCACCAGATACCGTCTGCTTGCTGCCAGCGGCCCACTCTCTCTGGTGGAGTGCGAGCTGCTCACCGGGCGCACCCACCAGATAAGGGCTCAGATGGCCCATGCAGGCTGGCCGCTGCTGGGGGACGGCAAGTACGGCAGGGAGAGCTTCAACCGGAACTTTGAGGAGAAGGGCCAGGCCCTGTACTCCTATAAGCTGCGCTTTGACTTTCCCAGCGATGCCGGGCCTCTGAACTATCTCCGGGGCCGGGTCTTTACCGTGGAACATGTAGACTTTGCGGAAAAATATTTTGGAATAAATGATTTGAATTTTTGACTTTCAAGTATTACAATTATTGAATAGTTTCAATCAAGAGGCGATTTATAAATGATAGAGATTTTATCCCGTTTATTCATAAAGGACAGGGATAAGGTAAACGATCCCGCAGTGCGCCGGGCCTATGGCACCCTCTGCTCCCTCTACGGTATTTTCCTGAACCTGCTGCTCTTTGCGGGCAAGTACTTTGCCGGTGTCCTCTCCGGCTCCGTGGCCATTGTGGCCGATGCTTTCAACAACCTCTCCGATGCCGGTTCCTCGGTAATAAGCCTTCTGGGCTTTGCCATCGCCGGCAAGAAGCCGGACCTGGACCATCCCTTCGGCCATGGCCGGGCCGAGTATCTGGCGGGGCTGCTGCTGTCGGCCCTTATCATAGCCATGGGTGTAGAGCTGGGCAAGAGCTCCATTGAAAAGATAATCCACCCGGAGCCGGTGGAGGCGGCCCTGCTGCCCGCTATCATCCTTGTGGCCTCCATTGCCGTGAAATTCTACATGAGCTGCTACAACAAGGCCGTGGGCAAAAAGATAAGCTCCCCCTCCATGGAGGCCACGGCTACCGACTCTCTCTCCGACTCCATAGCCACCACCGTGGTTTTGTTGTCCATGGGCGTCTCCTACTTTTTCCATGTGAACGTTGACGGCTGGGCAGGCTTGCTGGTTGCCGCCTTCATCATCTTCGCCGGTTACAGCGCTCTGCGGGACACCCTCTCTCCCCTGCTGGGCAAGGCCCCTGACCCGGAGCTGGTAAAGGAGATAGAGGAAACTGCCCTGGCCCATCCTGAGATAGTGGGCATCCATGACCTGATAGTCCATGACTATGGCCCCGGCCGGGGCTTTGTCTCCCTCCACGCCGAGGTGAACGGCAACGGCAACATGTTCGAGCTCCACGACGCCGTGGACCAGGCAGAGCGGGAAATCCGGGAGAAATACGGCATTCTGGCCACCATCCACATGGACCCCATCGACTGCGACAACGAGCAGCTCAACGAGCTGCGCCAGGCCGTGGCGGATAAGCTGAAGGAGATAGACCCCAGAATAAAGATACACGACTTCCGCATGGTGCCCGGCCCCACCCACACCAACCTCATCTTTGACGCTCTGGCCCCGGCTGACATCAAGCTCAGCGACAAAGAGCTGGAAAAGGAGATAGAGACTCTGGTCCACTCCACCTGGAAAAAATACTATGCCGTGGTGGATATCGACCGCAGCTATGTCTGAGCTGAGAGCGCCTTACTTTTTCAGAAAATGAGCATACTTATAAGACCGCCGGCCGAGCATCTGCTCAGCCGACGGTCTTTCTTGTCCTTATCTTATATATTCCCGTCTCCCCCGATTTCTTCCGCCTCTTCACCTTCCGATATATATATCTCCTCCGCATCCTGCTGGGCCTTCTGCAAGAGCTCTATGGCGTCGGTGACGGCGTTGAAAAGGCCGAGATACATCCTCTGATAGTCCGGCATGTTTGCTCCTCCTTCCCGATATTCGAGCATAGTACATGTTCATTATAATGAACATAATAAGATTATGCAAGCATAATCGGAGGGGCGGCATGGTTATTTTTACTCCCCTGTGGGAAACGATGAAGAAAAAGGGCTTTACCACCTATACCCTGCGGGTGAAGTACGGCATCAGCGGCGCAACGGTGCAGCGGCTGAAGCGGAACATGTCCGTCTCTACCAACACTCTCTCCGACCTGTGCGACATTCTGGACTGTGAACTGGAGGATGTGGCCCTGTATGTCCGGGACGAGAAGGACAAGTTCATAAAAAAGACGGATTATATCAAATAGCAACACCAAGGCCCGGAGCTTTTGCTCCGGGCCTTGATATTTTCTTTAATTGATTTCAGCCCTGTTCTTCTCCCCAGTCGGGCCAGAGCTTATAGAACCAGGGGTAGGTACGTGGGTACATCAGCTGCACCGTGGATGTGAACACATAGTAGTTTCCATACTGTCCCCGGAAAATCAGCTCGCCCCCACCGGCGGCGGCCGCCTCAAAGGCATAGTCCAGCTCGAAGTCCTGGAAAACAAAGACGGCCCGCTCCACATCCTCAACGCTGTAGATATTCTGAAGATTCAGATACTCCTGGGCCTTGAACATCGCCTGGTCATTCCAGCCGCCGGATACCAGCTTACCGTCGGAGCAGGCGGCCACCATGGGCGCCACATTGGAATGGCTGCCGTAGACCAGCTCGAAGCCCTGTTCCACCGCCCAGTCGGCTATCTCCTGGAAGGGGCTTTTCTCTCCCTCCAGAGCCTCCCTCACCGAGGGGATGTAGCTGGCCCGGATATTGCCTAAAGCCAGCAGGCACATCAGCAGCACCAGGACAGTGCACTTTTGTGGACTCAGCTTCTCCAGCACCAGGGCGGAGGAAACGGCCAGCAGGGGGAAATAGGTGAAGAGATAGACACTGCGTATACTGAGGTTGGTAAGCAGTGCGGCGGCTATCACGGCGGCTATACTTATCAGCAGCAGCCACCATAGCTCCGACAGCTCCCCGCCCCGGCGCAGGCTTCTTATCTGCATATAGGCAGCATATATCAGCAGCGCCGCCTGAAAGACGAACATAAGGATAAAGAAGGGGTGTTCCGGCTCCGCCCAGCAAAAGCCGCTGATGTCCCGGCAGGCTTTGTATATATCCTCCAGCCTTTGGCTGAGGCTTGGGGCGGCCGTGTCAAAAATGGTGTACTGGTGTACATCAAAGAGTTTCACCGTCAGCATCCCCGCCAGATTGGCCCCGGCGTAGGCCAGGAAACGTAATATGGCCGGCCTGTTTTCCCGCCAGGGGAAGCGCCCGTCTTTTATTCTGTCCCTGGTCAGTATCAGTGCCTGGAAAGCCAGTATGGGCAGGATCATTATACAGGTCTGCCTCAGGCTCTGCATGCCCGTGGCAAAGCTCAGCAGCAGAGAGAGGATAAAGGCGCCCCATCTGGGGGCCGGGTCCCGGAGCGAACGCACATAATCACCCAGGACCACAAACAGCGTTATTACATAGCATGCGTAGTAGCTGCACAGGATGAACAGCAGCTGCCCCTGTTCCTGGTTCACCAGCTTTTCCCCGAACACGCAGGACACCAGCATCAGCAGTCCGGCCCAAAGGCTCAGAGGTTTTTTCACAAAGGGCCTCAGCATCCACAGAAAGCTCAGCACGATGAGCAGAGACATCACCGTGGTGGCCAGAGCCATGGCAGTATTCTGGCTTGCTCCAAGGCCGTAGAACAGGGCCGAGAGCACCGGCGTGGCTATCACATAGAGCTGGTTGCCGAAGACATAGGCAAAGGGGAAGAGGGTCTTCCCTTCCCACATGAGCCTGGCCACCAGAGTGTCGGCATACATGTCCGGCTCACAGAAGCGGGTAAAGCATTTAAAATTAATTATGGCAAATAAAGCAAAAAAGCACAGGATGACCCCAATGGTCAGCCCTGTCAGCAGCTTTTCCGTTTTCGGACCCCTGTCCCTGAAAATCATAGGCTCTCTCCTGAGAAAAATAAATTAATTAATGTTATCCCAAATTCACGGAAAAGTCAACCGGGCCTCTCCCGGCCTTGACAGTGCCGGGGCTTTCACGTATACTTCCCTTGATAAAATATACTTTGAAACGGAGTCAATCATGCTATCTGTCAACGATCTGTCCATGCAGTTCGGCTCTTCGGTGCTTTTTTCCCGGGTGGACCTGCAATTCACTCCCGGCAACTGCTACGGCATCATAGGCGCCAACGGCGCGGGAAAATCTACTTTTATAAAAATCCTCTCCGGTGAGCTGGAGCCCACTTCCGGCAGCGTCACCCTGGCCCCTAAAAAGCGCATGTCGGTGCTCAAGCAAAACCAGAACATGTATGACGCTTTCTCCGTTCTGGACACCGTCATCATGGGCAATCAGCGCCTCTATGACTGCGGCAAGGAGAAAGACGCCATATACGAAAAGCCGGACTTCAGTGATGAGGACGGAATCCGGGCCGCGGAGCTGGAAGAGGAATTTGCCGAGCTGGGCGGCTGGGAGGCCGAGAGCGACGCCGGGCGTATCCTTCAGGGCCTGGGGGTGGACGTAAGCTTCCACCAGACCCTTATGGCAGACATGGACCCGAGGCTGAAGGTAAAGGTGCTGCTGGCTCAGGCTCTCTTCGGCCACCCGGACGTGGTGCTGCTGGACGAGCCCACCAACAACCTGGACCTGGCTTCCGTTGTGTGGCTGGAAGACTTTCTCATGGACTATGAGGGCACGGTGCTGGTGGTCAGCCACGACCGATACTTCCTCAACAACGTGTGCACCCATATCGTTGATATAGACTACGGCAAGATAAAAATGTATGTGGGCAACTACGACTTCTGGTATGAGTCCAGCCAGCTGGTTCAGAAGCTGATAAAGGACCAGAACAAGAAGGCCGAGCAGAAGATACAGGAGCTTCAGACCTTCATCGCCCGCTTCTCCGCCAACAAGTCCAAATCCCGCCAGGCCACTTCCCGGCGTAAACTGCTGGAGAAGATCACCGTGGAGGAGCTTCCCGCCTCCGGCCGCCGTTATCCCTGGGTGGGCTTCAAGGCTGAACGAGAGCCGGGGAAAGACCGGCTCTTCGTCACGGAAGTTAGCAAGACCGTGGACGGGGTGAAGCTTCTCAATAACGTGAGCTTCATCGTTGGCAAGGAGGACAAGATAGCCATCGTGGGCAAGAACGAGCTTGCCGTCACCATGCTCTACAAGATACTCATGGGCCAGGAGGAGCCGGACAGCGGCAGCGTCAAATGGGGCGCCTCCATCACCACCGCCTACTTCCCCAAGGACCACAACAGCTACTTTGAAAACTGCGACTTTGACCTTATCGAATGGATGCGCCAATTCTCCCAGGACAAGCGGGAGAGCTACCTGCGCACCTTCCTGGGCCGCATGCTCTTCTCCGGGGATGATGTTTACAAACAGGTGAAGGTCCTCTCCGGCGGCGAGAAAGTGCGCTGCATGCTCAGCCGCATGATGCTCTCGGGAGCCAACTTCCTGGTGCTGGACCAGCCCACCAACCACCTGGACCTGGAGAGCATAGCCGCCCTCAACAACGGCCTGGAGGCCTTCAAGTACAACGTCATTTTCTCCTGCCACGACCACCAGCTTACCCAGACCGTGGCCAATCGCATCATAGAGATAACCGAGGATGGCATAATCGACCGCAGGTGTACCTACGACGAATATATGAACATCAGCCAGCTGGAGAGCCCCCGGGGCTGAAAGCTTCTCCCTCGGCCTTATTCTCTCCATTTTCCCTTCGGAACAAGTTTTTGAAAAGGAGAACTGCTTATGAAAATTTCAAAGGATACCTGCCGTGTGGCTCTGGTCCAGGCCGAGCCGGCCCTTTTTGACAAGGCGGCCTGCGTGGAAAAGGCCCTGGACTATATAGGCCGGGCCGCCGCCCAAGGGGCGGAGCTGATAGTTTTCCCCGAGTTGTTTGTCCCCGGCTACCCTATAGGCATGAACTTCGGCTTCAGCGTGGGCAAACGCACGGCCCCGGGCCGGGCAGACTGGAAGCGCTATTACGACGCCTCCATGACTGAGGGGGACGCCGGCTTCATGAAGCTGTCCCAGGCGGCGGTGAAAGCCAAGGCCTATGTGAGCCTGGGCTTCTCCCAGCAGGATGAAGTCAGCGGCACTCTCTATAACAGCAATGTCATTTTCAGCCCCGACGGCAGTTGGAAGGTGCACCGGAAGCTGAAGCCCACCGGCTCAGAGCGGGTGGTGTGGGGAGATGCAAACCAAGACTATTTCCCCGTCACCTCCACCCCCTGGGGGCCTATAGGCAGCCTCATCTGCTGGGAGAGCTACATGCCCCTGGCCCGGGTGGCCCTGTACCAGAAGGGTATCACCATCTATATCTCCCCCAACACCAACGACAATCCCGAGTGGCAGGCCACCATCCAGCACATCGCCATTGAGGGCAAGTGCTACTTCATAAACTCCGATATGCTGGTGCGCAAGTCCTCCTACCCCACCGACCTGGAAACGGCAGAGGATCTGGAGAAGCTGCCTGACATGGTATGCCGGGGCGGCAGCTGCATCATAGACCCCTTCGGCCACTATCTGACGGAGCCGGTGTGGGACCGGGAGGAGCTTATCCTGGCGGATCTGGATATGAGTCTGCCCATATCCTGCAAGATGGAGCACGACGCCGTAGGCCACTACGCAAGGCCCGACGTGCTGGAGCTGATAGTCCACGAATAATCCTGGGAAAACATGAAAATACCGTGTCCGATCAAAAACGGGCACGGTATTTTTTATACTTTATGAATTTGTTGGATTCTCAGTCCATTTTGAAGGTCTCAATGGCCAGCTTCAGTATAGCGTCCGCATCCTCGGTAGCTCCCACCAGGGCTGTGGAGTTATATATCACAACGTCGCCGGACTCCAGGTTTTCCCCGTAGTAGGCGCTGATGACATCGCCGCCTGCCTCGTCGTCCTTATAAGTGTAATAGAAGTAGTAGATATCTCTCTCGCCATAGGGTATTTTCTCCGGCTCGCCGGGAGCGGTCTCCATGGAGTCCCCCAGCTCCGTCTGCATACCGGCGGCCAGCTCCTTAAGATAGTCCACCGCATTGGTCCCGGTTATGATGGACACGGAGCAGAAAGGCAGCTCGGTATCCCCGGCAGCATAGACCATGGCGTTGTCGGCAGGATTGGACAGGGCAATGTATTTCTGGTCATACTGGAAGCTGAAGCCCTTGCTCATACTGGTAAAGGTCAGAAGCCCTTCGGCATCGGCAGTAGGCACAGGAGTGGCGGAGGGCAGCAGATTCTCCGGGCTGGGACTGGGGCTGGGCTGCTCCTGGGCGGCGTCCAGGGAAACGTCGGCGACGGGAGTCTCCGTAGGGGCGGGAAGCTCCTCCTTGCCGCAGGCTGCCATGCTCAGCAGCATCAGCAGGGCCAGAGCCGCTGCAGCTATGATGAGCAGGCGGCGTAAATTCTTCTTCATAATATCCACCTCACAAGTCAGACTTATGTATTTTCCTGCATTTATCAGTTTATACAGATAAATATAATATACTACCGGGAGCAATTTGTCAAACTCCCCCGAAAAACTGCGGCAGACGGTATCTTAATAATTCTTAAAATCAAGGCTATTTCGGAAACTATAGTTGACATTTGTAGACTCCAATGCTATCCTATACTCAGATGACGTACGTAGTCTCTCAGGCTGTCAAGTGCACAGCAGCCTGTGAATGTGCATTTTCAACGGAGGAGCTCTCATGGAATATCTGGCGGAAAAAATAAGCGACAGTGAGCTGGAGGTCATGCGTCTGCTTTGGGAAGCGGGGACGCCCCTGCCCATAAGCGATATACGCATAGCTCTCCGGCAGCGCAAGGGCTGGGAAGCCACCACGGTGAAGACCCTGGTGAATCGGCTGCTGAGCAAGGAAGTTATAGCCCAGGAAAAGCGGAACGTATTTTATTACCGCCCCCTGGTCAGCCAGGAGGAATATAAGCACTGGGCCACGAACCGGCTTATCGACAGGCTCTATCGGGGCAGCGCCAGGAACCTGGTGGCAGCTTTGGTAGACTCCGACAGTCTCAGTCCGGACGACATCCAGGAGCTGAGGGATTTTTTCAGAATGGAGGGTGAGAAATGAACGGCCTGCTGCAGCTTGTGCTCTCCCTGTCTCTGGGCGGCAGCCTGCTGGCCCTGCTGGTGCTGGGTCTGAAGCTGCTCATGGGCCGCAGACTGCCCAGCGCCTTCTATTATTACGCCTGGCTGCTGGTGTTGCTGCGCCTGATTCTGCCCATCCCCGGCTTTTTGGGTGCCGGTGCAGATACCCCTGCCGCAACCGTCCCGGTCTCTGTCCCATCGTCACAGTACAGCTCTCAGGATTTCAGGGATGTCCGGGTAGGCGAGCTGCCAACGGCGGAGAACCGTACCGGCTCTGCTGCCGCAGTTGACTTTCCCCCTTCTGCGGCGGAATCCGAAAGCGTCTCTGTACAGGAGCCCAAGCCTCAGAGTGAGAGGCCCCGGGCACTTATTCCCTCTCTTGCAGCCGCCCGGGAAAGCCTCTTTGCCTCTCTTGAGCGCCTGGTGAGCAGTCCCGACTTCTGGCTGCAGCTTTGGGGCCTGGGTGCGGCTCTGAGCCTTCTGTGGTATCTTGGCTCCTATTTCGTCTTCAGCCGGGCCCTGGGGCGCAGTATGCGCTCCGCCACCGCCGCCCAGCGCAGGCAGTTTCGCGATGCGGGAGCGCCCCGGAGCCTCAGGCTCTGTCTCAGCTCCGCCGCCACTACCCCAATGCTCATGGGGCTGCTGCACCCCAGGCTGGTGCTGCCGGAGCGGGAATACTCCCCGGAAATGCTGAGGAACATCTTCCTCCATGAATTAACCCATTACCGCCGGGGGGACCTTGTGCTCAAGTGGTTTGCGGTGCTGGTAACCGCCATCCACTGGTTCAACCCCCTTGTACATATGGCCCGCCGGGAACTGGACCGGGCCTGCGAGATGAGCTGCGACGAAAGTCTGCTGCGCCGCATGGACATCCATGACAAGCGCAGCTACGGGGAGACTCTTCTCTCCCTGGCGGCTGCCGGTTCTCTTCCCCGGCGTCTGGTGGCGACCAGCTTTGCCACCGAGAAACGGAATCTCAGAGAAAGGTTGGAACAGATAATGAAATACAGACCAATGAGCCGAGCCGGTCTGGCCCTGCTGCTTACGGCCACGCTGCTGCTGTGCGGCTGCGCCGGAGCCCTGGGCCCCGGCACTCAGGAGGCGGAATCCCCAGCCCAGCCGGTGGAGAGTGCCGCTCCTGAGGCGAGCGCCGCTCCCTCCCCAAGTCCAATACCCACCCCGGAGCCCCGCAGTGTCACCGTGTCCACGGTGGACGAGCTGCTTGCCGCCATCGGCCCCAATACCACCATCACCCTCACCGAAGGCCTTTACGACCTGTCCCAGGCTTCCGACTACGGAGTGGCCCAGGAGGACGGCTACTACAGCTGGGTCAACAGCTATGACGGCCCCGAGCTGGTCATAAGCCGTGTCTCCGGTCTCAGTCTTGTGGGCGAAGGCGAGGTCACCATCTCCGCCGTGCCCCGCTATGCCGACGTGCTCAGCTTCTCAAGCTGCACCGAAATCTGCCTGGCCGGTCTCACCCTGGGCCACACCGAAGAGCTGGGCCAGTGCGTGGGCGGCGTGGTGGACCTGACGGCGGTGGACTCTGCCATCATCAGCCAGTGCAAGCTCTTCGGCTGCGGCGTTATCGGCGTCAGATCCCAGGACTCCACCGGCGTCCAGGTGGTGGAGAGCGAGATATACGACTGCAGCTACTCCGCCGCCCAGATATACACCAGCTTAAATGTGGTTTTCAACAACTGTAAGATATACGACAACGAGACATTATCATCTCTCTTCTATTTCAGTACCAGCGAAAACTGCGCCGTGATAAACTGTGAGATCAGCGGCAACACCTCCCCTGTACTGCTGGACGTGAGCTACAGCCCCGGCATCTACTTTGCCGGAAACATTGTAGAGAACAACCCCCTCAGCGGCGGTATGTTCTTCATCGCCGGCTCTGAGGTCACCCTGGAGGGCTGTTCCTTCGGCGGCAACGGCGGTGCCTGGTACGTCTCCCGCTCCATGATGGGGCTTGAAGGTGAGTCCCTCTGCCCGGTGGACGCCCAGGGCAATGAGCTGAGCGAGAGCCAGCTTCAGTCCATGGAGCACTTCACTGTGGAGGGCTGGGAGCCCAAGACCCTGGACTCTCCCTCCCTGTCCCCCAGTGGGGACGGTTACATACATGTCTCCAACGTGGATGAGTTTCTGGCGGCCATAGGGCCCAACAGCTCCATCTATCTGGAGGACGGAACCTATGACCTCAGCACCGCCTCCAGCTACGGCGGCTACGGCAGTCAATACTATGTGTGGAAGGACACCGGGGTGGACGGGCCCCAGCTGGTCATCTGCAACCTCCGGGGTCTGAGCATCACCGGCGGAGGTGCGGACAAAGTAACAATTTCTGCCGAACCCCGTTACGCCGAGGTCCTGGCCTTTGACAACTGCCGGGATATAGAGCTCTCCGGCTTCACCGCAGGCCATGCCCAGGAACCGGGCACCTGTGTGGGCGGCGTGCTCTACTTCAATGAGTCCTCCAATGTGAAGGTCAGCGGCTGTTCCCTCTACGGCTGCGGCGTCTGGGGCGTCACCGCCATAGACAGCAGCGATATCGCCGTTAAGGACACGGAGATATACGACTGCAGCAGCGGCGACATCAATCTGTCCGGCTGCCGCAATGTCAGCTTTGACAACTGCGATATCCACGACAATGGTCTCAGCCGCATAGTCAATCAGAGCAGCAATGTCACCATAGACGGGGAGCCTGCCTTCAGCTTTTCTCCCCCCAACCCAACCAGGCTCAATGTAGTCCCGGTGACAGCCATATCTCCACAACCTGAGGGTCTGCACATTTACTACCTCGCCGCCATAAAAGAGCTCTCCCTGCCTGCGGGCATCCCCATAGAGCTTACCGCCTGTCTCATGGTCTCCGGCCAGGGCAGCACTGCTCTGGAAGAGGTGAACTGGTCTGTCAGTGATGATAGCAAGCTGAGTCTGGAGCCCAGAAAGCACGGCGCCTGCGTGGTGGAAAACCTGGGCAGCACCGGCGGCAGCGTCACCGTCACTGCGGAGTATGAGGGCCAGACGGCTCAGGTGAAGATAAACTTCGTCAAGGAGTTGGCGGACCTCGTTTCCTACTCCGGCAGTCAAAGCAGTACCGGCTCTTATGTCAATACCGCGGCGAGCCCGTCTTCTGTCACATCCGGAGATACTTTCCGCATCACCTACGCTGAAGAGGAGCGTACGGAGCTTACCCTGAACGCAGGCGGCCAGTCCGTAGCTCTGTCCGCCCTGGGACTGCCTACTGGGGCTACGGTGACATGGAGCATCGAAGGTGACGACAAAGGGGAATACTGCACCGTGGATTCCACCGGCGACATCACCTGCCAGCTGACTCCCCTGAAGGCCAAGTCCGGCGGCGTCACCCTGGTAGCCCAGTACGGGGACATGGTCAAGACCTGCGCCGTCTACCTGCTGCCCGCCGTCAAATAGTCTTGGCTGCGCAAAAAATCTCCCTCGTTTTGAGGGAGATTTTTTCTTTTATGGGGGAAACAGCGGGTAATTGCAAAAAATACGCACTTGTGCTACTATAAGCTGTAATGCAAATTTCAACCGATGCCACTAAGCTTTGAGGATGTGTGTTCGTGTTTAAGAAGATGTTTCTCCCGGATAAATTCAGCTTCCCTGCCTTGCTTAAGCTTCTCTGCTGCTTTATTCCGGCTTTGCTAATGGAGCTGGCCTACCGCTTCACCCTGCCCTATGTGTATGTGATAGAGGGGGGAGAGCGGAAGCTGGTGCTGCTGGTCCACGCTGCGGCTCTGATTTCTGTGCTGCTGGCCATGTACAGGCCCCGCCTGCCCCGGCTGCTCCGATGGCTGAGCATCGCCGCAGCTCCCGGCATAGCCTTTTTCCTGCTGGAGTATGTCACCCACTTTGCCATAAGGGATATCTCCATACCCGTCATAATTTTGAACCTGGCCCTGTATTACCTTCTTTGCCTGTTTCTGTTTTTTCTCCTGGGCAGCTCTGCCTGGGCTGTAGCCCTCACTACGGTTTTTTCCGTGGGTCTGGGCATAGCCAGCTACTTTGTCACCCAGTTCAGAGGCATGCCTCTGCTGCCCTGGGATATCGCCTCCTTTTCCACCGCCATGGGAGTGGTGTCCAATTACGATTTCCTTCCCACAATACGTATCGTCTTTGTGCTCTCCATAGGCCTTTTCCAGATACTTCTTGGCATAAAGTGCAATGAGCGGATTCTGAAGGGCAGAGCGCTGCTGCGTCTTGGTGCCGCTGCCGCCTCCTGCGCCCTCCTTGCGGGCTGCTGCTTTTATGTGCGATCCGACCACTGTGTAAAGAGCTTTTCTCTGGTGAACTCCAACAGCAACATCAGCGGCATGTATACCAAAAACGGCTTTGCGGTAGCTTTCCTGGTCTCTACCAACTACAACCAGAAGCCGGAAAATTACAGTCTGGATATGGTAGACGATATCTCCTCCCGCTATCCCTCAGACCCGGTATCCGGCACCGGGGAGGAGCGGCCCAATGTCATCGTCATCATGAACGAGTCCTACTCCGACCTGAGGGTGCTTGGGGATTTCGAGACCAGCGAGCCTATCTTCCCCTTTATAGATTCTCTGGAGGAAAATACTGCCAAAGGCTGGGCCCATGTGTCGGTGCTGGGAGGCAACACTCCAAACTCCGAATTTGAGTTTCTTACCGGCCTGACCATGGGCTTTCTGCCCCAGGGCGTCATAGCTTATCAGCAGTATGTCACTACCCCCATCCCCAGCCTGGCCACTCAGTTCAACGCTCTGGGTTACCGGACCGTGGGCTCCCACGCCTTCTGGGGCGGTTCCTGGAACCGAGACCGGGTCTACCCTCTGCTGGGCTTTCAGGAGACCTATTTCAAGGAGTCCTTTCCCGAGGATGCAGAAACTCTCCGCCTGTGGATAACCGACAGCGAGATGTACAAAGAGGTGGAAAAGATTTACGAAGAGAGCGACCAGCCCCTCTTCCTCTTTGGGATAAGCATGATGAATCACGGGGGCTATCACGGCAGCACCGAGAACTTTGACCCCTATGTCAGTGTCAAGGGCCTGGAAGACAACGGTTCCGTCAGTGAATATATCACTCTTATGCGGGAGACGGACAAGGACTTTCAGGAGCTTATAGAATATTTCTCCAACACCGATGAAAAGACCATAATACTCCTCTTCGGCGACCATCAGCCCAACGACGATGTGGGCGCTCCCATCCTGGAGCTCACCGGCACTCAGCTGGATGCCGACGACCCCGCCCAGAAGTCCCGGCGTTATATAACCCCCTATGTGCTCTGGGCCAACTACGATGTGGACTTCGATCTGCCGGAGGACCTGAGCCTGAATTATCTGGCGGCAGAGCTTATGAAGGCCTGCGGCCTGGAGCTCACCGGAGCCCAGAAATATCTGCTGGAACTGGAAGAGTCCTACCCTGTCATCTCCTCCCAGTGCTACTGGGATGAAGAGGGAAAGATCCACCCCATATCCGACTATGCCCAGGACGAAAGGCTGCTGGAGTACGCCTCTTTGCAGTATAACTGTCTGATAGATGCCCGCAACCGCCGGGATGAATTCTGGAGCCTTACAGACTGAGCGTTACCCAAACCATAGACCTGAACCTAAAGCTTTATAAATCATGTACAAAGGCCGCAGCGGCATAGCCCGCTGCGGCCTTTGTTCTACTCCTATATACTTTTCAGGCCGCTGAGGATACGGCCTGTAAAGCGCTGTGCAACAGATTCAGCCCTTGGCAAAAAAGGCCACGGCTATGGCTCCAGGTCCGGCATGGGTGCCTATGGTGCTGCCTATGGTGGATATAGGCAGGTCATCGGTGTGCTCCTCCCATATGGCCCGGCTGTTTTCTATGTAGCCCTTCAGCAGAGCATCGTCCAGGCCGCTGTAGGCCAGCATGTAGGGCATGGAGAAATCAATGCCGCCCTTTTTGTCTATGAGCTCGGTGAGCATGTTGCTGCTCTGCTTGGAGCCTCTGGCCTTACCCAGCACCTTCAGTTCGCCGTCCTCTATGCCCACCACGGGCTTGATGTTCAGCACCGTCCCGGCCACCGCCGCAGTGCGGGAAAGTCTGCCGCCCCGCATCAAATACTCCAGAGTGTCCACCCGGGCCACAAGGCATACCTTGTCTCTCATCTTTTCCAGCTCCGCCGCAATGGCAGGGGCATCCATCCCGCCGTCTCTAAGACGCAGGGCGTACTCCACCAGGATACGCTGGGCTATGGTCACGTTCTTGCTGTCCACCACCCAGACCTTGCCCGGATAATTCTCCGCCGCAATAAAGGCGCTCTGGACCGTGCCGGAGAGCTTACCTGACAGGCAGATGACCACCACCTGATCTCCCTGGGCGGTGAGTTCTTCAAAGACCTCCTCAAACTCCGCCGGAGCTATCTGGCTGGTACTGGGCAGTTTCTTGCAGTTATACAGTTTCTCGTAGAATTCCTCGGAGCTGATGGTCACTCCGTCCAGATACTCCACCCCGTCTATAAGGGTCTTCAGAGGCACCAGACGCACTCCCTTTTTTTCGGCCTCTGTCTGGCTCATGTCGCATGCGGAATCACTGACTATTCTTACCATATCACTTGTCTCCTGCAGCCGGCTCCCGGGCCAGCCTTTCAAAATTTTCAGAAAGGGTATTCAGCGTCTTATAGAAGTTCTCCAACTCCCGGCGGTCGATGTCCCGGCTCACCGTGTCCTGGACCTTCATGGCCACCTGGGATATTCTCTCGGCCAGGGCTTTTCCCTTGTCCGTCAGCTCCAGCTTCCAGCCGTAGCGGCGGCGTCCGGAGCCCTCCCTGGTGCAGATTATCCCCTGCTCCATAAGGCTGTCTATTTCCCGGGACACCAGACTGCGGTCGGATTTCCCCGCTGCCGCCAGCTCCGAGGCGGACAGTCCCTCCGGGTGCTCCCGCAGCAGGTACAGCCAGAAAATGTGAACCTCTTTCAATCCCAGCTGCCGGGTGTAGGCCGACTTGATACGCCGGATGTTCCCATATATGCCGCCTATGAGAGTGGCAAAGTCCTCAAAGCGTTCCTGTTTCATGCCCACTTCCCCTTTCCGCGGGCTAAGTATAAATCATAGATGTTGACTTGTCAACATCTATTTCAAAAATTTGATATATTTTTGCATCGAGCCAGGTTTGGATCTGCAAAAAGTGATAAAAGCAGCTATTACCCGGATGAGCAGGGCAAACCGAACGCACGGCTTATCCACCCCATACAGCAAAACCCCCGCAGCTTTGCCCTGAGGCAAAACTGCGGGGGCTCGGTTTTATTGGATACTCGGTCTCGCTGTCAGTTGGTCAAAGACAGGGCCTTACTTGGCCATGTCCTTGATAGCGGCCTGCGCCGTACATGCCTTGTGTGTATAACGATGTACATTTTGAATTAGAGCTGTCCGGGCAGCTCACCGACGCAGGCTGCCCGGAAAAGGGATAGTGTGCCCCTCCTCATCAGCAAAAGGACCAAAGTGTAATTTACTATCCATAGAGCAGGTCGTGTACTTCCTCTGCCCGGCCAAATTCAAAAAGGCAACTGTGGGCTGTGGAGAAAAGTCCAAGCACCAGGCAAAGCGGGAATCCGACAGTGGTGTAACCTGTGAAACAAAGAGATCAATGAAATCCTCGCTTACCAGACCGTCATGCATTTCAACTGCTTC
>CALWYF010000041.1 GCA_944385705.1 uncultured Oscillospiraceae bacterium
CCTGATGGAGACCTCCATCAACGGTGCTCACGGCGTGCTGATAAACATCACCGGCTCCGAGGATATGGACCTGGAGGATGTGGAGACCGCCGCCAGCCTGGTGCAGGAGGCTGCCCACCCCGATGCCAACATCATCTTCGGCGCCAGCTTCGACGACAGCCTGGAGGACGAGATCCGGGTCACCGTCATTGCTACCGGTTTCGATGACGGCTCCGTTACCGCCTCTGCCGCTCAGGGCACTGCCGCTCAGCAGCCCGTTGCTCCTCAGCGCTCTCAGGGCCTGTTCACCGGCGCCACCGAGAAGAAGACTGCCGCTCAGAATGTGGAGCCCGCTCCTGCTCAGACTCCGGCCTCTCAGCCCGCCGCTGCCGAGGAAGACCCCTTTGACAGTATTTTTAAAATATTCAATACCAAGTGAGCATATACTATCACTGAATAAACAGCCCGCCTCCGAAACCAGGCGGGCTGTTTGAATTGAGGGAAGTTCATGCATATGAAGTTCATGCATATAAAATTCATGCGCTTTCTGCGCAACTTTTCCAGAATGTATGCTGTCAAGAGACTGCCCAGGGCTTCTGCTGCGCTGTCCTACTATCTCACCATGACCTTTTTCCCCCTGATAATCTGCCTCTATACCCTGCTGGGCAACAGCTACGACAAGGCCATGAGTGTGCTGAGATTTACCGACCATCTGATGGCTTCGGAGACGGTGGAGTTTCTGGAGGATTTCCTATACTATGTGGCTGAGAACAACAGCGTGGCCATGATGATGGCGGGGATAGTGGTGCTGCTCACCTCCGCCTCGGCGGCGGTGCGTTCACTTCAGGGAACCATAGGGGAGATGCAGGGGGGCCAGAGGTTCCAGGGCGCTCTGGGCTATCTCTTCAGCGTGGTTTTCTCCCTGCTGTTTCTGGCTGCCCTGTACTTTGCCATACTGGTCATGCTCACAGGACGCAGTGTCATAGAGCGACTGAACCAGATGCTGCCCTTCATTGACATCAGCCAGTCCTGGAGATATGTGCGGTTTATGGTGCTGGCAGGCATTGAATACATGCTTTGCCTGGGAGTCTACGAGGTGAGCAAGCGCAGCTGGGACAGTTACAGTACCTGGCCAGGGGCCGTGCTGGCCACCATTGCCCTGGTGGGCGTCAGCATAGCATTCTCCGTTTTCATAGACGCCTCCACAAAATATCCTCTGGTCTACGGCTCCCTGGCCTCGGTGATATTGCTGATGCTGTGGCTTTACTTCTGCTGCATGGTGATATTCTGCGGAGCGGCGGTGAACATAGTGATAAGGGACCTGAAAGCCAGAAACAACTATAAGGCCATACAGTGAAATGATAAACCAAAAACTGCGTCCTGCACAACTTGCAGGACGCAGTTTTTTCAGTTCATGAACTTGTCTATGGCCTCGTTTAAAGCGGCCAGCTGTTCCGAGTCGGAACCAGCCCCATGGACGCAGTGTTCCAAATGGTCCTTCAATATTACCTTGGCAGTGCTGTTGAGCGCGGAGCGCACCGCCGCCAGCTGTACCAGTACCTCGGTACAGTCCCGGCCACTCTCCACCATCCGCTTTACCGACTCAAGATGTCCGATAGCCCGGGACAGACGGTTGATGACGGCTTTGGTCTGGGTATGGGAATGGCCGTGGTCATGGCTGTGCTCCGGGGCATTGTGGCTGTGTATGTGGCCGTCCCCGTGGTCGTGAAAATATATCGTCTTTTTTTTCTCGTCCATTATATCCTCCCCTGTTCGGGTATCTCTAATCTGACGGGGACCTGCTGGGCAATGGCCAGGCCCCGGGGACTCACTTCGCAGTCCAGGGCCAGAACCTCCACCCCGGCCTTGGCAGCTTCGGTCAGGGCCAGACCAAAGTCCCGGTGCTTGTCCCATGCCGGTTGAAAATACTTCACATGGCGCATCTGCACAACGAACACTGCATAGCATTTATAGCCCTCTGCCAGGGCGGCCTGAAGACCGTGGAGGTGCTTGACTCCCCTGAGAGTGGGGGCGTCGGGGAAACGGACCACGCCGTTTTCTTCCAGGGTGACCCCTTTGACCTCCGCCAGGCAAGGTCTTCCCTTATGCTCAAAATAAAAATCGAAACGGGAATCTCCGTGGGTGAATTCCGGTTTAATTAGTTCCGGTACAAAGCCCAGACCGCCTTCCTTCAGCCATTGGCCGAAGACGGCGTTGGGGGCGTTGGCATCCATGTTGATGAGCCTCTCACCCTTCCACACGGCCACCAGGTCGTAGGCGGTCTTGCGCTTAGGATTGTCAGAGCCCTGCAAAAGCACCTTTGCACCGGGAACGAGCAGCTCCCGGCACCGGCCGGTGTTTTTCACATGGCAGACCACCGTTTCGCCCTCCAGTTCCACATGGGCAATGAAGCGGTTAGGGCGATCTATGAACCGGGCCTCCACTGTGTTTTCGTAGTTCATTTGGGGGCGTACTCCTCAGTCCAGGCCTTGGCTATCCTTGAAGCCACCGGGTCGCCGGGAGACTTCACTTTCAGGACCACGGTGTCCTCATCCCGACCAAGAACGGTCCGAAGATTGTCGGTGAGCATTGTAAACTTATCCCCCAGGCCGAAGCGGCTCTTTATGGCGGCGGCATTCTCCGGCCCCTTCAAAACGCCGATTATAGGAAGATCGCTGTTCAAAAGTTCCGCCAAGGCGTTTCTGAATTGGGGAATGAGCATTTCAAAACCACCTATCTCGTCCAGCAGAACGAAGGGGTAATACTCCGCCTCCTGAAGCAGCCGCACGCCCTGGCTGCGAAAGACCTCGTTGTCCTTGGAGGGCTGGGGGCCGCTGTAGTCCAGAAAGCGCCAGCGCTGAAAACCCTGACCGGAGAGGGCGGCTGCCGCAGGCAGCAGGTCGAAACCCAGGAGCTTTCCCTGCTCATCCAGGACCCGCTCCGTGACGAAGCCCCCGGCGTAAGCCAGAGAGGGGCCCAGGGCCTGCCTTATTATGGTGGTTTTACCTGCACCGGAGGGACCGGTGAGAAAGAGTCTCTTTTTCATAGCATCACCTGATTTGACTTATGGGCTGATTATACACGTTTGAGGGGAAAAAGTAAACAGGCAGGGGAACTGCGGCCCTCTGCCCCCGGGGCGCCGGGCTTTGCGCCCCGCCGAAAAAACGCCCCGGCGCTCAGACGCCGGGACGTTTCATATAAGAGATATCTCGATCTCCCGCCTTACTGCTCAGGCAGCTTGCATACGTCTATCCATTCGAGGGCCTTGGAGTACCTGAACAGCTCATCCAGGTTCAGCTCAATGGCGCTGCTGGCGCTTCCCACTGCGGGGAAAACGGTGGTAAAGCGCTTGAGGCTCTCGTCCAGATATACGGGGATGCCTTCGTTGCAGCCGAAGGGGCACACGCCGCCCACAGGGTGGCCCACCAGCTCCTGCACCTCGTCGGCGGAGAGCATCTTGGCCTTCATGTGAAATTTATCCTTGAACTTGCGATTGTCGATGCGGGCGTCTCCGGCGGCCAAAATGAGCATGCAGCCATCGTCGGTCTTGAAAGAGAGGGTCTTGGCTATCCTGGCTCCCTCCACGCCCAGAGCCTGAGCGGCCAGCTCCACCGTGGCGGAGGAGACGGTGAATTCCTGTACTCTGTCTTCGATACCCAGCGCCCGGAAATAGGCGCGGCCTTTTTCAATGGACATTTTCTTACCTCTTGTTTTTTATGTATTTATTTTACATGTTGCTGAAATAACCCGGGAAATATGTATCGGTGAGGTTTGCCCACATGGAGGTGGGGAAGCGGTCGTATTTCCGGATGAATTCCCGCACCGTCTCGTTGTAGGCAGCGCCGTTGGTCTCGGCGGCTTCGATGGCCTCACTTATCTGGACGGAATACTCCACCATGGCGTCGGTGTGCCTCTGGCTCAGTCCGGTGCTGAGCAGCTGGTTTTCCACCAGCTTCAGCTGCTGGATGAAGTCGTCGTAGCACCAGCCAATATAGGATATATCATCGCCGGAATAAGCCACGGCACTCTCCAGCCCGTCCTGGGCATAGGACAGCTCATCGGTGTTTATGCCGTAGTTTTTGGCTATGACCGTAATTTCGTCGGAAACGGAGCAAAGCTCCTTGACGGAATCGTAGACGGCGGGATAGTCCACTCCGCCCACACGCACTCCGTCATAAAAACCGTCGGTGACGTCTATACATTTATCCGTGAGTTTAATGTTGACGGAGGCCATGGTGGAGATGTATACCACCAGGATGGCCGACACAAGGGCCACGGAGGGTTTCTTGAAAAACTTCATACTGTCTCCTTATAAATCTCAGCCTTTCATCTCCAGCAGCTTGTGCTTCAGCTCGCCCTCGATGCGGCCCAGCTCCTCTTCGGCCTGAGCCCGGCGGGCCCGGCCGTCGTCCTGGATGCGGCGTACCTCGTCCAGAGTGGCTATAAGCTCCATGTTGGTCTTCTTCAGGGTTTCCATGTCCACAATGCCCCGCTCCGCCTCCTGGGCTATGCCCACGCTGCCCTGACGCAGAGTCTCGGCATTCTTCATCAGCAGCTGGTTGGTGGTATCGGTGACCTGGCGCTGGGCCTTCATGGCCTGTTCGGAGTGGTAAAGGCTCATGGCCATGACCATCTGGTTTTTCCACAGGGGTATGGTGTTGACTATGGAAGAGCGAATCTTTTCCGCCATCAGGCTGTCGTTGTTCTGGACCATGCGTATCTGGGGAGCCATTTGCACGGAGATAGTGCGGGTCAGCTCCAGGTCGTGTATCTTCTTTTCAAAGCGGCCGATGAGATTGGCAAAGTCGTTGGCCTCCTGAGCGTCCTCCGGCAGACCGGTCTCCTTGGCCTTGGCTATCTTCTCAGGCAGTTCCACGCTGCGAAGCCGCTCTATCTTCAGCTTGCCTGCCAGAATGTACATGGTGAGCTCCTTCATGTACTCCTGGTTGCGCTGATACATCCTGTCCATCATGCTGATGTCCTTCATCAGCACTATCTCGTGCTTTTCCAGGGACTCCACTATCTTGTCCACATTGGTCTCGGCCTTGGCAAACTGGGCCTTCATCTCTGCGATGGACTGGCCAGCTTTCTTGAACAGCCCCAGAAAGCCCTTCTTCTCCTCAGGCTCAAAGTTGAGTCCCTGAAGCTCTACTACCAGACTGCCCAGCATGTCTCCCACTTGGCCCAGGTCCTTGGTTTTGACGCTGCTCAGTGCCGCATCGGAAAACTCAGAGAGATTCTTCTGGGCGGCGGAACCGTAGTTCAGTATCTGCTCGGCGTTGCTTACATCTATCTGCTCCGAAAAACTGCGCACGGCCTTTTGTTCAGCCTCGCTGAGCTTGTCCAGCTCCAGCTTCTCGGGTGGTATCTCCGCCTTCTTTTCCTCGGGAGCAGGGGCCTGCTCCGCTGCCGCAGCGGCGGCGGGCTGGGGGTCCAGGGTGAGGGAAGGGATGTAGCCGTTCTCTTCGTTCATTTTTATCGTCCTTTCTGGATGGTAAGTCAAAGGTCAAAATCTTTTTCCCCGGTGAGGCCCTCTCTGGCCAGCATCCGGTTCATGACTTCTATATCTGTCTCTATGTCCAGGGCCTGGTTTTCAAACAGGGAGTCCAGCCGCTTCTTATAGGCCACGATGGCCTGGTCCAGCATCTCGTTTATGTTGTTCATGCTCCTGTCCAGATTTTCTCCCTCTATGCCCTGGGCGCTCATGCGGTCGTAGGCGTTGAGGAGCTTGATGGTGGTGGGCAGGTAGTAGTTCATGAATTTCTTTATCTGGGGTATATCTGCCGGATCGGCTATGGCGTCCTGGGTTATCTTGTCGGTAATGCGCATCAGTTCGTTTATCTTCTGCCGCACATCTTTGTCCTTGACGGAGGAATAAATCCGGGCCATCTCTCCCAGTGCCCGGGCTCCCTCTTCAAGGATGGGGTCTACCTCCGGGCCATAACTCTTCTTCTGCTCCGGGGGATTTTTAGCCTCAGCCTTTTTCTTTGGAGCGGTCTCTTCTTTTCCATCCTTCTTCCCGCGGCGGCTGACGAAGTAGGCGGCGCCGCCGGCCAGCACGATGGTGATAAGCATTGCCCAAACCCTGTACAGAGGCAATATACAGGCGCACAGCAGCCACACCCCTGCAAAGCTGTAATAGGGAAGAACGTCCTTCTTCCTTTTTCTGGTGTTATGTCTTGCCAAGGCGATTCCTCCAAATCCGATATATGGAAACAGTCAGATCCTCCGCTGCTCTTTTTCTGCCTGAAAGCGCAGTTGCTTGACAATCTCACTGCGTATAATATATCATTTCTTATCACAATATTTTATATCCATTCCCTCTCCGCGTCAAGGGGATTAATCTGCGATCCAGACAGTCCTGGGGTAGGGAGAAAACAAAACTGGGACTTGTCAAGCGGCTGTCGGCGTAGTATAATAAACCGAATATCCAGATAATGTATATTGCCCGTTCCCTTTAAACCGCCTTATTCCGGAGACTTGAGGGATGCAGGCAGAACTGAGGAGGCAGGAATATGACTGTCATTGCCCCGTCGGTACTTTCAGCCGACTTTGCAAAGCTGGCTATGGAGGCGGAAGAGGTCAGAGCAGCAGGCGCTCAGTGGCTGCATTTTGACGTGATGGACGGCATGTTCGTGCCAAATATATCCATGGGCATTCCGGTGCTGAAAAGCCTGAGAAAGGCCACGGATATGTTTCTGGATGTACACCTTATGATAGAAAAGCCCCTCAGATATACAAGACAGTTCTGTGCTGCCGGGGCGGATCTGCTGTGCTTTCATGTGGAGTCGGACACCGGGGAAAACATAGCCGCTGCAATATCCCTTGCCAGGGAGCTGGGGAAAAAGACCGGGGTCACTCTCAAGCCCGGCACGCCTCTGGAGGCGCTGCTGCCGTATATAAAGGATGTGGACCTGGTCCTGGTGATGACTGTGGAGCCGGGCTTCGGCGGTCAGAAGTTTATGACAGATCAGCTGGACAAGGTGCGCAGGCTCAGGGAATATATCAATGCCCAAGGCCTCAGCTGTTTTATAGAGGTGGACGGCGGTATAGACGAAAATACTGCACCCCTGGCTCTGGAGGCCGGGGCAAATGTTCTGGTGGCGGGCAGCGCCGTATTCGGCAAGGCCGACAGGGCTGCCGCAATAGCCGCTTTGAAAGCAAAATGATTTATCTGGACCCTTTGGGTCGGGAGAGCATATATGTCTTTTTTTCCTGCATCCCTTGAAAACCTTATAGATAAATTTGCCTCCCTTCCGGGAATAGGGCGCAAAAGCGCCCAGCGTCTGGCCTTCTATGTGCTGGGGCTGCCGGAGGAAGAGACAAAGAATTTTGCAGAGGCAATCCTGGAGGCCAAGGCAAACGTGCATTGCTGCCGTATATGCCAGAACCTCACCGAGGGGGAGCTGTGTTCAATTTGCGCCAGCGACCGCCGGGACAAGGGCACAATCTGCGTTGTCTCCGAGCCCAGGGACGTGCTGAGCATAGAGAGAGGCCACGAGTATAACGGCACCTATCATGTGCTCCATGGGGCTTTGTCACCAATGAGCCATGTTGGTCCGGACGATATAAAGATAAAAGAGCTGCTGGTACGCGTTGCGGAAAACGACGTGGATGAAGTCATCATGGCCACAAACCCGGACACCGAGGGTGAGGCAACCGCAATGTACATTTCGAGGCTCCTCAAGCCTTTTAACGTTAAGGTCACCCGTCTGGCCTATGGCATCCCTGTGGGCTCCAACCTGGAGTTTGCCGACGATGCCACACTGAACCGTGCCATGGAAGGGCGCACGGAAATGTAAATTGCCCTTCTTATCTGAGCTGTGAGTATAATTGCCCTTGGAATGCGGCTATACTTCAAGGGTGGTACATAACGGAAATCTAAAAAAATGAAATGATGTGATAAAAAGAATGGAGAGAATATGGTATCTAAACTGAAAATTATTCCCCTTGGCGGTCTGGGTGAGATCGGAAAGAACATGACCGCCTACGAGTTCGGCGGAGACATTATCGTGGTGGACTGCGGCATGGGCTTCCCTGATGAGGACATGTACGGCGTGGACATCGTGCTGCCGGACATCAGCTACCTGAAAGCCAATGCTGAGAAAATCCGGGGCCTTATCCTGACCCACGGCCATGAGGACCACATCGGCGCCGTGCCCTATGTGCTCAAGGAAGTGGACATGCCCATATACACCACCCCCCTTACGGCGGCTCTGGTGGAACTGAAACTGGAAGAGCACGAGCTTTTGTATAACACCCAGATCTTTACCAAGAAGGCGGGCTCCACCTTCCGGCTGGGCTGCTTCACCGTGGAGTTTATCCACGTGAACCACAGTATTCCCGACGCTGTGGCCCTGGCCATCAAGACCCCGATAGGCACCGTTATCCACACCGGAGACTTCAAGATCGACCTGACCCCCATCGCCGGAGGCATGATAGACATTCCCCGCCTAGGCCAGCTGGGCAACGAGGGCGTCCTGGCTCTGCTAAGCGACTCCACCAACGTGGAGAAACCCGGCCACTCCGACTCGGAGAGAAAGGTGGGGGAGAGCTTTGACAAGCTCTTCAACGGCTGCAACAAGCGCATCATCATCACCACCTTTGCCTCAAATGTCCACCGTCTCCAGACAGTGATAAATGTGGCCGCCAAGTACGGCCGCAAGGTGGGCATCACCGGGCGCAGTATGGAAAATGTCCTGCGGGTGGCCACAGTGCTGGAGTACATGAAGATTCCAGACAATGTGCTCATGGACATCGAGCAGCTGAACAAGCTGCCAAAAAACCAGGTTGTCATCATCTCCACCGGCAGCCAGGGGGAGACTATGTCCGCCCTGTACCGCATGGCTTTCTCTGAGCATAAACAGGTGAATGTGGATGCGGGAGACCGGGTCATCATCTCCGCCTCCGCCATCCCCGGAAACGAGAATACCATCAGCCGGGTCATCGACGAGCTGTTCCACAAGGGCGCCGAGGTGATTTACGACCGTCATACCGACCTGCACGTCTCCGGCCATGCCTGCCAGGAGGAAGAAAAAATGATGCTGGGCCTGGTGAAGCCCAAGTATTTCATCCCGGTTCACGGTGAATACCGCATGCTGGTCAAGCATGCGGAGCTGGGCAAGCTCATGGGTGTCCCGCCTAAAAATATCGTGATCGCCGAGAACGGAAAGGTCATAGAGATTACCAAGAAGAGCATCAAGTGCGAAGATTCCGTCCAGTCCGGGGCCGTCATGGTGGACGGCAGCGGCATAGGCGAAGTGGGCAGCGTCGTCCTGAGAGACCGGCATAAGCTGGCTGAGGACGGCATGGTGGTTGTCATCCTGCCCTACTCCAGCGACGCTCACGCCCTTATCTCCGAGCCTGAGATAGTCACCCGGGGCTTCATCTATGTAAAGGAAGCTGAGGGTATTCTTGAAGAGCTCAAGCGCGTGGCCATCGAGTCGGTCATGGCCTGTGAGGAGCATAAGATAAACGACTGGTCTGCCATCAAGAGCCGGGTGAAGAACAATATTTCCGGCTACCTTTACAAGACCACCCGCCGCAGTCCCATGATCCTGCCGGTAATAACCGAGGTATAATGCAGTGAATATCCAGATATTCGGCAAGGCCAAGTGCTTTGACACAAAGAAGGCCGAACGCTATTTTAAGGAACGGCGGATAAAATATCAGTTCGTGGATGTTATCAAATTCGGTATGAGCAGGGGAGAGCTGAACTCGGTGAAAAACGCCGTGGGCCTGGAGGCCATGGTGAACACCGAGGACGAGGACTATCCCGTTTATAAGTACCTGGCCTCCAACGAGGCCAAGCTGGATAAGCTTTTTGAAGTGCCTTATCTTATAAAGACCCCAATAGTCCGCAACGGCAAGCAGGCCACCGTGGGCTATTGCCCGGAGGTCTGGAAGACATGGGAATAAAATGTTGGGAAATGCCAAGCCCCCGGATGTGCATAGCACATCCGGGGGCTTGGCTTGTCTATGTCCGTACTCATTCTATCTCCACGGGCACTCCGTTTATCTCCACGCCGGAGTCGGCGGGGATGAGGAGATATTTCCTGCCGTTCTCATTGCGGGTCTTTATAAGATAGCTGAACTGTGGGTCCAGGCTTATCTTTATCTGCTCCGTCTCCACGGTCATCTTCTTGCTGTTGCATATGCTGGTGGAAACTATCTGAGCATCCTTGCCCAGCCTCTCCTCAAAATGCTGAACAAAAGATTCCGCCTGCTCTGCCGGGGTACCGCTGTCCTCCAAAATCTCCGCCATCTCATGGGCGGTAAAGCTTAGCACCTCCGGAGACCTGCTCTCCTTGTGGGCGGCTATCCTGTCGCATAGCTGCTGGTTCAAATTCTGCATTACCTCAAAACTGCATTTAGAGTCCATGGACTCAGTGAGCAGCTGGTCGAAGCAGTCCTTCTGCTGGGCGGCAGTGAGAGGAGCTGGAAGATTGAACACGGAGCTGACAAAGGCCTCATGATTCTCCTTGGCGTTGCGGCTGTAGAGCAGGGCTCCGTAGATGTTGGTACACCTGTCGTCAAAGGCAGGGTACATGAAGCCCAGTATGGGGGCGGTGACCATCTGGCTTATGACGGCGTTATGGAAGCGCTTGTCCTCGTGGTCATAGCCCAGCTCCGCCTTGCCGGTTGCCACGGGACACACGCAGCAGAGTATGTATCTGAACACGTCGGTGCTGTCCTCATCCTCCTTGTCTGCCTTTACGTCATAGATATCGTAGGCCATAAGGATGAGATAGTTCTTTTCCTCAAAACTGAGATTCTCTGTCAACAGGGCGCAGAGTTTCTCCCGGAGGCTCTCGTCCTCCAGACGGCTCTGTCTCAGCTGAGTAAGCAGCTGGTGCTCAGGACTGCCCTGCACCTGAGCCGTTGAGAAGCTCACGTCGCTGAGATTCTTCCCCATGCCGCCGGACAGAGCCTTGCTCAACAGCTTGAAGTATTCTAGCTGCTCCTGCTCCGACAGAAGATTTACCGGCTCGTCAAAGCTGGATATCACTTCCCTGGTAGCACTATTTACATAACATCCATATATATGACTTATGTTATTCTTACCGGGCTGGATGCGTCGTTTGATTTCCCTTAGTTCCTTATTGTTCACTGGCTTTTCTCCTTATAAGTGATTGCCGGATTATTGTACCCTTATTTTAATTTTTGTCAATGAGCTCCGTGTCGAGGGACAAGAATATATTTGCGGACAGCTGCCAAAAGACACGGTTACATTGTATCCAAAGCCTGGGCTCAGGGCCTGAGGCGGAAGCTGTCCGGTCTTTATTTGTTATACAAATACAAAAAGTACCGGTCCTAACTGTAAATTGATACAAAGTAGGGCAATGTTACTTGACAACTGTCAAGTAACATTGCAAGATGTTTTTAGTAAAAGACTACAATAAATCTGCTGAGTAAGGAGGAATATTTGTGACTTTCGATGTGCTTTTCTCACCAATGAATATTGGAACCATTACAATTAAAAACAGAATTGTCATGACAGCTGCCGAGTTCAGCCTGGGGCAGGCCAGCGGCAAGCCCACCCAGCGGCTTATGGACTATTACGAAGAGCGGGCAAAGGGAGGCGTGGGGCTTATAATACCGGGTATATGTCGGGTGAACGACATGGGCGGAGCCTCTACATACACTCAGCTTTCCATGAGCCATGATTACCATATTGCTCCCATGGCGGAATTTGCCCGACGGCTCCACAGCCATGGGGCCAAGCTGGCAATACAGCTGCACCATCCCGGGCGGCAGGGCATGGCCAGCGCTACCAATTCTCTCCCCTGTGTCATACCCATAGCGGAACGCTTTCCCGGCTTTGTAAATACCGTGTTCAAATGCACTCCGGTCCTGCTCTCCCTTGAGGAGAAAGGCATCTGCTTTTCCATGCAGGCCCCATCCAAGTGTGAGCTGTCAAAGCACGGAGCGACACGCATCCACGCCATGAGCAAAAGAGAGATAACAGGCGCCCTCCCGTGCTGAACTGTCAGCGGGAACCGAAGGATGAAAATGAACTGCGCTACCTCAATACCTTCTGGGTCTCTGCCTTCATTGCGGTTTATACCCAGTGGCTGGCGGACGGCATGAAGATGCCGGAGGAGGAACTGAACGCCATTTTGACTGACATTATGAAGGGAGATTATTTCAGGACATAATTTTTGCAAAGGAGGATGCTAAATGGCAAACATCAGCGATAAACAGAGAGACCATTTTATGCTGCGGGGCAAGCTGGCCAAACGGGGCTATGACTGGTGGTGGCATTCCTTCACGGCGGAGGATGCCGAGACGGGAGCAGAAAAACCTTTCTTCATTGAATGTTTTACCTGCAACCCCGGGCTTGCCGAGGATAAGCCGGTGCTAGGCCAGCATCCGGACAGGAAAATCGACGGGAAAAAGCCCTCCTACCTGATGGTAAAGGTGGGCTGGTGGGGAGAAGAGGCCGGTCAGCTTCACCGCTTTTTCCCCTGGAAAGAGGTCAGTCTGCCCTACGATAAGGACCTTGACCTGAAAGCTGGGGATTGCGGCTGCTCGGAGACGAGAATGTACGGCAGCATCAGCCTCAGCCCTCAGGAGGTAAAGGAGCACCCTGAGTATATGTGCAACGCCGGAGAGATGAGCTGGGATATAGAGATTGACAAACAGGTGGCCTTCCATGTGGGCTATGGAGCGTCGAAGTTTTTCCAGCGCCTCAACGCCTTTGAGATGTTCTGGCACGCGGAAGGCATGAAAACAAAGTATAAAGGCAGCCTCACTCTCAACGGCAGAAAGTATCTGGTAAAGCCGGAAACCTGCTATGGTTATGCGGACAAAAACTGGGGAGGGGACTTTACTTCCCCCTGGGTATGGCTGTCCAGCAACAATCTATATAGCCGGAAAACCAGCAAGCAGCCCAATAACAGCGTCTTTGATATAGGTGGAGGACGGCCGAAGATACTCTTCCTGGCCCTGAACAGAAAACTCCTCTCCGACTTCTGGTACTAGGGCAAGAGCTATGAGTTTAACTTCTCCAAGTTCTGGACGGTGTGCCGCACCAAGTTCGACTGTAAGGAGACGGATACGGAGATCCTCTGGCATGTGCGGCAGGAGACCCTGAAATATATCATGGACACCAAGATATATTCATGCTGTCATATACCCGGCGGCAGAGCTTCATCAGCTCCAGCACCTTGTCGTAGGTGCCGGGGCAAGCGGAGTCCACCTCCCGGGCCATACGTTCATAGCCGTCGTGAAGGGTTACATCGATGCCGGAATTGGGCAGCACCACCCGGTAGCACTCCGGTACCGGCAGCCAGTCTATGTCCACGCCCATGTCCTTGAAGAACTGTCCCACCTTCAGGGGATGTTCCTTGGTGCCGATGGACATCATTTCATGGAGGGTGGCCTCCATTTCAAAACCGTTTCTAACGTAGTCGGTGGCAAGGCCGCCGGGCAGATTATGCTTCTCCAGAATGAGTATGTCCTTTATGCCCTTGGCCTGGAGCTGGAGGGCGGCTGCCATGCCCGCCAGAGCTCCGCCGATTATTATGACCTCATAGTGGTCCTTATAAAATTTCATAAAGCCGTCCTTTCAAAATATGGAGAACGGAAAGCCCGTTCTCCATATAAGTCTCAAAATCAGAAGAAACGCTCCACCAGCTCACGGGAGTACTCGGCAGTTTCGTCCATGTCGCCGAAGGACATGATCTCGCCGGCGTAATAGGTGTTGTCCTTGCCCTGCATGGCTTCCACCTTGTCGTACCAGCCTGCGGCATAGTCCTCGGTGAAGACATGGGGGAAGTAGTAGACGCTCCACTTGTTCACCACTTCCTTGGCGGGGTTGCCCATGATCTTCAGATCATCCAGCACGGTCTTGTTGCAGTCCTCGTAAGGAATGAGGGCCTTGTTCTTGTGCTTGCGCAGAGCGTAGGTGGTAATGACCTGGTCCACGGTATCTCTCCAGCGGCGGTAGTAGACCATCAGGTGGCCCAGACGGCCGGGAGTCATGTTGTCGAAAACATAGTAGGAGATCTCAGGGTGATCCTTGGGATCGGTGGTGACGGCCTGGACGGTGTAGCGTTCATACTCAATCTTGGAGAAGAGCTCCTTCTCGTCCTCACGGGCGTCGAAGTAATCCAGCATGCCGTTGTCGCAGCCGTCGTTGCCGTCGTTCACGTAGAAGGGGGCGGTGACGATGACCTTATCGTATTCCTCAACCTTGCCGTTGACGGTGACAAAGACCTTGCCGTCCTTGCGCTCCACCTTGGTGATGTTGGAGTTGAGGCGGGCGGGGTTCTTCAGCTTGGCATCCAGGCACTCCCATATGTACTGGGTGCCCTTTTCCCAGGTCCAGAGGTTGATTTTGACAAAGTTCATGCAGGTCTGAAAGTCCAGATACATGAGCACGTAGGCAGCGGGGATCTCGTCAAAGTAGCCGTAGCCGAAAGAGGTGAAAGGTCCTATCCAGATATCCTGAACCAGCTCAACGCCGTTCTTTTTGCAGAACTCGGAGAAGGGGAGAGCCAAATCCTTCAGATTCTCGTTTACGCCGCTGACAGGCTCACGGCCGGGAGTAACGGCAAAGCCCTCATAACGGCCCTGGGCAACGCCCCGGTGACCGTTGACGTCGTAGCCCTTGTACTTGGTCTCCAGCAGCTCGCCGAACTTCTTGAGCTGCTTCTTCATCTTCAGAAGTCTGGGGATCTTCAGGATGTTCTTCTTGGGCTCGAAGGGCTCGATTATCTTGCCGTCCTTGTTTTTGTAGTTGCGGTTGAGCTTGGGGCCGTCATGGGAGATGCCGCAGAACTCCTACACATCGTGGACGGCGTAGTAAGAGGGCACGCCCATGATTGTGCCCATCTCATAGCGGCGGCCGTTGAAGTAAGGGGACCAGCACTTGCCGCCTACACGGTCACTCTTCTCCAGAATGCTGTAATTCTCATAGCCCTTCTTCTCCAGATACATACCTGCGGAAAGCCCGGCAGGGCCGCCGCCAATTATGCATATGCGGGTGTTCTTGTCCATTTCTATACCTCCGTTTAATTTAATAACGCGGGTTAAATATATTAGCCTGGTGGTTAAACCACAACAATAATTATTTGTTAAAAATTTAATAAGTCAAGAAACTATTGAATTTTCGTCATTTTTTGCTAGAATTTCGCTGTGATTCTGATTGAAACACAAAATAAAGAATGCGGAGCTTTTTTCGCGCCGCCGGAAGGGGAGTAGACAAGGTATGAAGTTCCAGGCAATTGTGGCTCCTACCATATCCGAGCTGTTTGAGCGGCAGATACAGAGCATGATTCTCTCCGGCCAGGTGAGCCCGGGAGACAAGCTGCCCACGGAGGCGGAACTGGCGGATGCCCTGAATATCAGCAAGAGCGCCGTCCACGCCGGGGTTAAGAACCTGGAGCGCATGGGCTTTCTCCGGGTCATGCCCAGACACGGCATTTATGTGGAAGACTACACCCAGAGCGGAAATGTGGACACCCTGATAGCCCTGCTGAAATTCCACGGGGGCAGGCTGGACAAGAACACCATGATGTCCCTGCTGGAGGCCCGGGAGGCCTTGGAGGGCCTGGCCATGAGAAAATTCATAGCCAGGCGCAGCGATGAAGATATCCGGGAGCTGGAGGCGATAATTGCCAGACTCCGGGAGGCAGGGCACCGCCAGCCCAGGCCGGACACCGGGGAACTGGCGGAGCTTGCCTGCTCCTTCCATAGATATATATGCGCAAGAAGCGGCAACAACGTGGTGCCTATGATAGTAAACGGCTTTCACGACGTGAATATTGCCCTGTGGACCATGTGGGTAAAACAGGTAAGGCCGGAGGAAGCGGCGGAGATGCTGGAGGAATTCCTGTATTATATTAAGGTAAAGGACGCAGATTCCGCAGTAAAACTCTTTCGGCGCAGCGCCGGAGACTTCCTGGCCATGGTGGAATGATATGCCATACGGGTAATACAAAAGAGCTACAGAATGGATACGCCGGGAGAGCCTTTTGGTCCTCCCGGCGTTTTAAATCATTCCGACATTCTTTAAATCATTCTACCAGTATTTCTTTCAAAGTCAGGTCCCGGCCTGTGAGGGGCTTCAGCTTGTCGCTGCCGCAGGAGGGACAGTGCAGATCCTCCAGGTTGGCGACAAACTCCTCCCCGCAGTCCATACATGCGGCGGTGCCCTCCAGAACGTCCACGGTGAAGCTGGCCTTTTCCAGCTCCGTGCCTTCCGCCACGGCGGTCCAGCAGTCCGCCAGATAGGCGGGCACTACGCCGGAGAGGCTGCCCACCTCCACGCTTATGCCCTTTATCTCCTCCAGGCCCTCATCCTTGGCGATGGAGCGGACCATTTTCAGCAGGGCGTCGCAGATTCCAAGCTCGTGCATTACTTGCCGCTCACTGCCTTTCTCACCACGCTGCCGGTGCGCTTTACAAGACCCTCGGCCACCTTTATGGGCATGGTCTCAAAGCTGCCGGCGTGCCAATCACGCACCTTCTCCAGCCGGATGGCGTCGAACTTGCACTTGGTGGTGCACAGTCCGCAGCCGATGCACAGGTATTCGTCCGCCTTGGCGGCGCCGCAGCTGAGGCAGCGGGCGCACTCCTGACGCACCTGCTCTTCGGTGAAGGTGACTCTGGCGTCGGAGAAGCTCTTGGCCTTGGCCTTGTTGTAGCCGGGCTTCTGGCGATGGCCGTGGTCGAAGCCGGCGATATCCAGCAGGGCGTCCTCTTTGTTCAGGGCCCTGTATATGCGGCGGTCGCGGCCCATGGTGAGGGTCTGGCCGGGGTGCACATAGCGGTGCAGGGATATGGCTGCCTCCTTGCCGGCGGCAATGGCATCGATGGCAAACTTGGGTCCGGTGTAGCAGTCGCCGCCAACAAAGATATCCGGCTGGGCGGTCTGATAGGTGAGGGGGTCCGCCTGGGCGGTGCCCTTCTTGCTCAGCTCCAGCTTGCCCAGGTCCAGTCCGCCCCAGTCCACGGTCTGGCCGATGGCGCCGATGACGCTGTCCACTTCTATGGTCTCGTAACGACCGGTGCCCACGGGCATGGGACGGCCTTTTGCGTCCTTGCCGCCAAGCTCCATTATCTCAACCTTAAGGGCGCTGACCTTACCGTCCTTGCCCAGAATCTCCACCGGGGCGGAGAGGAAGCGGAACTGGACGCCTTCGGCCATGGCCTCGGCAACTTCCTCCTTGTCGGCGGGCATCTCGTCCTGGCTGCGGCGGTAGATGATGTAGGTCTGCTCGGCACACAGGCGTATGGCACTGCGGCACACGTCCATGGCCACATTGCCGCCGCCGATGACGGCGCAGCGCTTGCCCAGGGAGGGCCGCTTGCCCAGATTCACATCCCGCAGGAAGTCCACGCCGCCCAGAACACCCTCCAGCTCCTCGCCGGGGATGCCCAGCTTTGCGGAGCGCTGGGCGCCGATAGCTATATAAAAGCCCTTGTAGCCCTGGTCTCTCAGCTGCTGTATGCTTACATCTTTGCCGACTTCAACGCCGCACTTGAATTCCACGCCCATCTCCCGGAGCACGTCGATCTCGGCATTCACCACGTCCTTCTCCAGACGGAAGCCGGGAATGCCCAGGGTGAGCATGCCGCCGGGCACGCTGCTGCGCTCAAAGACGGTGACAGGGTAGCCCTTGTTTGCCAGATAGTAGGCACAGCTCATGCCGGCAGGGCCGGAGCCCACCACGGCTATCTTCTCGGTGTAGGGTTTGCCGGTCTGGTTGACCATCTTGGGCACGAAGCGGGTGGCCTCGTTCAGATCGTGGTCGGCTATGAAGCGCTTGACCTCGTCTATGGCTACGGCCTCGTCCACGCTGGCACGGGTGCACTCCTCCTCACAGCGCTTGTTGCAGATACGTCCGCACACGGCGGGGAAGGGGTTCTCCTTCTTTATAAGCTCCAGAGCCTCAGTATAGCGTCCCTGAGCGGCCAGCTTCAGGTAGCCCTGGACGGGGATGTGGGCGGGGCAGGCGGCCTTGCAGGGGGCGGTGCCGCTGGGGAGGCTGTCTTCCCGGTCCTCACGGTAATTTTCATCCACGGCCTTACCGAAGTTGAAGGTCTCGGTTATCTTCACATAGGGGGCGGGGCTGGTGTCGCCCTTGGAGCAGAGCTTCTGGCCCAGCCGAACGGCATTGCCGGGGCAGACCTCCACGCACTGGCCGCAGGCCACACACTTGGCCTCGTCCACCTTGGCAACAAAGTTGGAGCGTATGGCGTCCCTGGCGCCGAACATCAGTCCGGCCCGGAGGCCGAAGCAGGCGCAGGCGCAGCAGTTGCAAATGGCGGAAGTCTCGCCGGGGTCCTCAATATTGGGAATGTCGTGCATCAGGCCGTTCTCCTCGGCCCGGAGGATGATTTCCTCAGCTTCCTCCCTGGTTATCTGCCGGGCTCTGCCGGAGCGTATGTAATGCTCGGCACCCTTGCCCATCTGCACGCACATGTCCTCGGCCAGGTGGCCGCAGCCGTCGCCCAGACTGGTGCGGGAGGCACGGCAGGAGCAGGGGGAGACGGAGAAGGTGTCATACTTATCAAGATAGTAGGAGAGGCGCTCGTCGGGGGTGACGCCGGGAATGTCCTTGATGGCGCTCTCCACAGGGATGACTCGCATAAGGCCGTACCCATCGGGAAGGATGGGGCCCATGCTCTGCATGCGCAGACGGGTGTACTCTTCAAAGGCCCGGCCAACTTCCGGGTGCTGGGCCAGCAGCTCCTGGTTGTTTACCATCATCTCCAGGATGCCAGGGGCAAAAATCTGCATAAAATAGCCGTCCTGATCGGTGCCGGTGATTTTGCAGCGGCGGAAAATGCCGTAATACACCAGCCGGTCCAGGGAGGGCATTATCTCTTCCACGGTCTTTCCTACTTTTGCAGCCAGATATTCGGCGGTGCGCTCTTTACGCAGACCGGCGGCAATGGCTATGTCCGCTTCCTCGTCACTGACGATGTCGGCCATGCAGTAATACTCCGGGGCGTTTTCGTCTATCTTGTTCACCAGACCGGAGACGCCGCCTATTACCTTGGCCAGCTTAACTATCTTGGGTCTCAGTTGTGCCATATTTCCCGCTCCTTATTATTTAGTATGTTGCAGTAACCATGTTTAAACATATGTAGTTCCTGTGTTTAAACTACCATTATCAAGTATATGTCATTTTTTTGGCAAGTCAATATATAACAAGGTTTTTCGTCATTTTTTTGGCACATATTCTACTGTGATTGTGATTTAATCACAGAATATTTCCCCATTGAATCAGCGCAAAAAGGGAGGGGGAGGCGGGCAGCTCCAAAGCCCCGGAGAAGGGCCGCAGACTCACACAGCTTTCCAAAAAAATACCGGAGACGGGAAAAGGGCGCAACAGGCTCAAAGGAGCATAATATAAACATATTATTAAGAAAAGAAAAAAGATAAATTTAACTATTGCAATTTTCTGCCAGGCGTTGTAGTATAAGGTCAATCTTTAATTAAATTATGATTAAATAAGGGAAACATCATGGAATTAACTAAGAGTGAATTGGAAATCATGAATGTTCTCTGGGCGGAGGGAAAGCCTCTGTCCAGAAACGATATTATTACCAAGTCTGTGGACAAGACATGGAAAGGCAGCTCCATCCATATCCTGCTGAACAGTCTTCTGAAAAAGGGGGCGATAAAGGAAGCCGGATTTGTAAAGTGCGGCAAGACCTACGGCAGGCTGTATGCAGCCAATATCCCCTGCGAAGAATACTATACCACAAGCGTATTTGCTCACAGCGGCAAAGCCGTTCTTCCGGTTTTGTTCTCCGCTCTCATAAACAGCGACGATCTGACACCGGTGATGGTGGATGAATTGGACGCCATGCTTCAAAAGAGGAAAAAAGAGCTGGAGTAAACAAAGGCAATGGTTAGCATATATTCGGTTTTCAGTGCAATCGTTTTCTATAACATTGGCCTTATAGCCGTCTATATTCTTATGCGGAGGACAAGCTTTGTTATCCACTATACCGCTGCCTCGCTGAGTCTGCTTACACTGCTGGCAACCTTGAGGCTGTTTATCCCGGCGGATCTTCCCGGAGCGTTCATAATCAGGTCCACCCGCATTATTCCCGCTGTTCAGAATTTTGCCCTGTCCGAAATTCCTTCAAGCAATGTCACAGCAGGGGTTCTGCTGGCCATAGTTTGGGGCACCGGTACCTTCTGCTATATAGTCCATGATTTGTATCTGTTTTTCGTTGTTAAACGGGCCGAGAGCAGATTTACATATGTCGGCAACGAGAAAATCCTGGACCTTGCCCGGGAACTGGGGATTAAATGCAGGATAAAGATCTCCCCGGATATAAGGGAGCCGTATTCCGCCGGCATATTCAAACCGGCAATTTATCTTCCGGACTGGGATCTGAACGAGCAGGAGCTGAAAGCAGTCCTGAGCCATGAATATCAGC
>CALWYF010000042.1 GCA_944385705.1 uncultured Oscillospiraceae bacterium
TAATATGAAGAAGGACCCCATCTGGCAGGCTTTCAGCCAAACCGGAGACCCGGTGTACTATCTGCTGTACAAAGCCGCCTGTAAAGCGGAGAAAAAGAGAGCCGCCCAAAACATAGACCGGCCGGGGCAGGACATGCCCCAGGCCCGCTGCTGAGAGGGGTACATAAATGTTTACGACAACCGACGCCCTGGTGCTGAGGGAGGTGCGCTATAAGGAGGCCGACCGCATCCTAACCCTGCTCACTTCCGCCGAGGGCAAAATAAGCGTGAAGGCCCGGGGAGCTCTCAGGAAGGGCAGCCGCATGGCCGCCGCCACCCAGCAGCTCACCTATTCGGAGCTGACCCTGTTCGGAAACCGGGGTAAGTGGACGGTGAACGAGGCGGTGATAAAGGAGCCCTTCACCGGGCTGCGGGGGGATATTGAGAATTTCGCTCTGGGCTGCTATTTTGCCGAGTGCCTGGAGTCTCTCAGCGTGGAGGACCAGCCGGACCCGGCCCTGCTGCAGCTGGGGCTGAACTCCCTGTACGCCCTGAGCAACAGGCTCTACAGCCCCGAGCAGATAAAAGCCGCCTTTGAGCTGCGGCTCATGTGCCTTTCCGGCTACGAGCCGGAGCTGAAGAGCTGCCGCGTCTGCGGAAACGAGGAGCCGGAAGAGCCAATATTGAAGCTGTACGAGGGCTGTGTGTGCTGCCGCCGCTGTGACGACGGCAAGGGGGAATATGCCCCTCTCTGCCCGGACTCCCTGAGGGCCCTGCGCTATATAGTCTCCGCCCCGGCAAAGCAGCTGTTTTCTTTCCGCCTCTCCCCGGCGGCTTTGCTGCGTCTGAGCTCCGCCGCGGAGAGATACCTGCTGGCCCAGACGGAGAGACAGTTCCATACTCTGAACTACTGGAAAAATATACGTATAAGATAAAGGTAGCATGCCATGAGTTTTTTTGAAAAATCATTGACCACCCTGGAGCTGCCCGCCGTGCTGGAAATGCTGGCGGCGGAGGCCGTGGGGGACACGGCCAAGGAGCAGGCCCGGGAACTGACACCCTCCACCGACGCCGCTACAGTGCGCCGCCGCCAGGAGGAAACCAGCGCCGCCAAGACCATGATGGTGGTACGGGGCAGCCCCAGCTTTTCCGGCGTGAAGGACGTGAGAGCCTCCCTGGCCCGGGCCGACCTGGGCGGGGCTTTGAACACCCGGGAGCTGCTGGATATTGCCCGGGTGCTCCAGTGCGCCCGGCTGGTGCGGGGCTATATAGCCGAGGACAGCGTGGGCAAGACCCCCATCGACCACCTGTTCTATGCCCTCCATGCCAATAAGTTTCTGGAGGAGAAGATAAGCAACTCCATCAGCAGTGAGGATGAGATAGCCGACGGGGCCAGCCCGGAGCTGGCCAATATCCGCCGCCAGATGCGGGCGGCTGCCGCCCGGGCCAGAGACAGTCTGCAAAAGCTCATCTCCTCTCCCAGCTACGCCAAGGTGCTCCAGGAGCCCATAATCACCATGCGCCAGGACAGATACGTGGTGCCGGTGAAAGCTGAGCACAAGGGGGCTGTGCCCGGCCTGGTCCACGATATCTCCGCCTCGGGAGCCACGTTGTTCATCGAGCCCATGGCGGCGGTGAAAGCCAACAACGAGCTGAGAGAGCTCTCCGCCAAGGAGAAGCTGGAGATAGAGCGCATCCTGGCGGAGCTCTCCGCCGACTGCGCCGAGCACCGGGACGATATCTCCTCGGACTTTGAGATCCTGGTGCGCCTGGACCTTATCTTTGCCAAGGCCAAGCTGTCCTATAAGCTCAACTGCCAGAGCCCCTCCATGGAGGGCAAGGGCATAGTCCTGCGCCGGGCCAGGCATCCACTGCTGGACCAGGCCAAGGCCGTGCCCATCAGCCTGGAGCTGGGGGAGAGCTTTGACACCTTGGTGATAACCGGACCCAATACCGGCGGTAAAACCGTGTCTATCAAGACAATAGGCCTTCTTGCCGCCATGAACCAGTGCGGCCTCCATATCCCCGCCGATGACGGCAGCAATCTCCCGGTGTTCAGCCACATCCTGGCGGACATAGGCGACGAGCAGAGCATAGAGCAAAACCTCTCTACCTTCTCCGCTCACATGAGCAATATAGTTAACATAATATCGGAGTGCGACGAGAATTCCCTCATCCTCTTTGACGAACTGGGGGCGGGCACCGACCCCACCGAGGGGGCGGCCCTGGCAGTGGCAATAATAGAGTATTGCCGTAAAAAAGGGGCCATTATAGCCGCCACCACCCACTATGCGGAGCTGAAGGTCTACGCCACCAACGAGGCGGGAGTGCAGAACGCCTCCTGCGAATTTGATGTGGAGACTCTCCGGCCTACCTACCATCTGCTGGTGGGCATACCCGGCAAGTCCAATGCCTTTGCCATATCCCGGCGCCTGGGTCTGGGGGAGGATATAATAGAGGATGCCAAGAACCGGGTGAGCAGTGACAGCGCCAGCTTTGAGGCCACAATAGAGAAACTGGAGCAGACACGGCTGCTGCTGGAGAAGGACAGGAACGAGGCGGCGGCAAAGCTCCGGGAGGCCCAGGAAAATGCAAAGAAGGCAGCCTTTTTGAAAGCGGAGCTGGAGGTGCGCCTGGATAAGGCGGATATCAAGTCCCGCCGGGAGGCGGAGCGCATCATTCAGGAGGCCCGTTCAACTGCGGAAGAGGTGTTCCGGGAGCTGGACGATATGCGGAAAAAGGCCAACGAGCAGGAGGATGTGCAGAAGATAAACGAGGCCCGGTCCCAGCTGCGCCGGAAGCTGAACCTGTCTGAGGAAGCCCTGAAAAAGGACGATGTGGAGAAGCTGCCGGAGCAGAAGTCTTCCCGGCCAATCAGGGTGGGGGACACGGTTCAGATAAAGTCCATGGGTGTAAAAGCAACCGTCCTGTCCATTTCTTCCGACAGAGTTCTCAGCCTGCGGGCTGGTATAATGAACGTAAGTGCCAAAGAGGATGAAGTCTTGCTGCTGGAGGGCCAGAGTGCCGCCAAGGCAAAGAGCAGCCCAAAGGCCTCTCCATCTCAGCTGCGCACTGCCAGCGTACCCTCGGAGATAGATATCCGGGGCATGGAGAGCCTGGAGGGCGTCCTGGCGGCGGAGCGGTATATCGACAGCGCAGTGATGGGCAAACTCAAGACCGTCACCATTATCCACGGCAAGGGTACCGGAGCTCTGAGAGCGGCGGTACAGCAGATGCTGAAGAAAAATAAAAGTGTAAAATCCTTCCGCCTGGGAAGATTTGGCGAGGGAGAGGCCGGAGTCACTGTTGTCGAACTTAAATAAAATTTGCGGCGGCGGTAAAGAATAAATGGTGAAAATACTGAAAGCGCTGAAAGCTGTTGACGATTTGGTCAAAATTTGATAAATTAAACTGGCAATATCGTTATGAAATAAGGAGTGGCAAGTATGATAACCAAAGAAGTAGTCATCAAGAATCAGGTAGGTCTTCATGCCCGGCCAGCGACTTTCTTCATTCAGAAAGCCAACGAGTTTAAAAGCAGCATCTGGGTGGAGAAGGAAGAGAGACGTGTGAACGCAAAGAGCCTCCTGGGCGTACTTTCCCTGGGTATCGTCAAGGGCACTACCATCAACATCATTGCCGACGGCGCTGATGAGGATGCTGCCATTGAGACCCTTTCCGAGCTCATCGATTCCGATTTTAACGAGTGATCTGGCCAACAGATAAAAAACAGGCGCGTGTTATGGCACGCGCCTGTTTTTGTAGAGCTTGAGGGCCCTTGGAGAGTAAGTATATGAAAAAGGAAAATATAGCAATAATAGAAATGCTCATATGCGCCACTCTGTGGAGCGTGGCCGGAATATTCATGAAGCTGCTGCCCTGGAACGGTTTTGCCGTGGCGGGGCTGAGGAGCCTCATAGCCGGGCTCACTGTGGCCGCTTATATCCTGCTCAGAGGCATGCACATCATTATAAACCGCCGTACTCTCATAACCGGCGCTTTCACCGCCTGCGTGTATACCTGCTTTGCCGTGGCCAATAAGCTGACTACAGCCGCCAATGCCATTGTGCTGCAATTCACTTCCCCGGTGTTTATCGTCATCTTCTCAGCGCTGATCCTGAAAAAGCGCATCCGCCGTAACGACGCTCTGGTGGTGAGCTTCACCCTCATAGGTATAGCCCTGTTCTTCTTCGACCAGCTCAAGCCCGGTTATATCCTGGGCAACTTTGTGGCCATAGCTGCCGGCATGTTCATGGCTGGCATGTTCATGGCCGTGGGGGAGCTGGAGGGTGAGCAGCGCTTTTCCGGCATCCTTATCGGCCAGAGCCTTACCTTTCTGGTGGGCCTGCCCTTTATTATTGCCACAAGGCCGGAATTTACGGTGGTATCCACCCTCTCGATTCTTGTTTTGGGTGTGTTCCAGCTGGGTATCTCCTACATCCTTTATGTGGAGTCCACCAAATACTGTCCGCCCCTGGCCTGCTGTCTCCTGGGAGCCGCCGAGCCTTTGCTCAACCCGGTATGGGTGCTGATATTTGACGGGGAGCGCCCGGGCATCTTTGCTCTTATAGGGGGCGTGATAGTGGTGGTTTCCATCACTGTCTGGTGCGTTTTCGGCCAGGAAAAACCGACAGAAGATAGGGTAACAGCGGGGGAAGTTAGTTTACATAATTAACATGAGGTTAACATAATGCTAGATACCCTGAGAGAAAAAGCCAATAATTTGCCCCTGCTCCCCGGCGTGTATATCATGCTGGACGAGAAGAACCAGGTCATCTACGTGGGCAAGGCCAAGAAGCTGAAAAACAGGGTCAGCAGCTATTTCCACGGGGAGCACCTGCCCAAGGTCCAGGCCATGGTGGATAAGGTGGCGGACTTCAACGTCATTGTGGCAGGCAGCGAGTTTGAGGCCCTGGTGCTGGAAAACTCGCTGATAAAGCGCCACAAGCCCCACTATAATATCCTGCTTAAGGACGATAAGGGCTACCCCTTTATCCGCATGGACCTGCGGGAGGAGTACCCCAGCATGAGCCTGTCCAACAGGGCTTTAAAGGACGGAGCCAGATACTTCGGCCCCTTCGGAGGACGCAGCCAGAGCCGGAACGTGATAAGCACCATAAGCAAGGCCCTGCTGCTGCCGGACTGCTCCAGAAAGTTCCCCAGAGATATAGGGAAGGAACGGCCCTGCCTGAACTACCACATGGGCACCTGCCTGGGCTGGTGCCTTAAGGACAGCGATGCAGAGGACTACCGCCGCCGGGCCAGACAGGCTGCCCAGATACTGGAGGGCAAGGGCGGAGAACTGATGGAGGAGCTGAGAGCCCAAATGGAGCAGGCGGCGGAGGAGCTGCGCTTTGAAAAGGCGGCGGAGCTTCGGGACCGGATGCGGGCGGTGGAAAACCTCTCCAACCGCCAGCGGGTCATAGCCACTGCCTTTGCCGATACCGACGCCATAGGCTTCTGCCGGGGCGCCAAGAGCTGCTTTACCGTGCTGCACTTTGTAAACGGGGACCTGGTAGGCAAGGACACGGAGATGATGGAGGAGCCCCTGGAGGAGGACGGGGAGGCCATCTCCGACCTGGTGCGTCAGTACTATACCGCCCACCGGGGCGGCTGGCCCAAATCCATCCTGCTGCCATGCAAGATAGAGGACCGGGAAGATCTGGAGGAGCTGCTGAGCCAGTGCTCCGGCCGGAGGATATATATAGAGACGCCCCAGCGGGGGGAGCGGATGCGGCTTATTGAGAGCGCCGCTCTCAACGCCAGGGAGGAGATACAGCGGCGCACCACCGCCGCCCAGCGCCGCTCCAAGACTCTGGAATGGCTGCAAAGGACTTTGGAGCTGGACAATTTCCCGGAGCGGATAGAGGCCTTCGACATCTCAAACCTGGGTTCCACTGGCATCGTAGCGGCTATGACGGTACATGTAGACGGGAAGCCTCTGAAGAAAGCTTACAGGAAATTTCGTATACGGGACCTGGAGATGCAGGACGACTATGCCAGCATGTATCAAGCCGTGTACCGCAGATTCAAGCATTATGTGGATGGGGACGAGCATTTCGCCCCACTGCCGGACCTGCTGCTCATCGACGGCGGGGACACCCATGCCGCCGTGGCGGTTCAGGCCCAGCGGGACTTGGGCCTTTTTGTCCCCACCTTCGGCATGGTTAAGGACGACCGGCACCGCACCCGGGCCCTAATAAGCCCGGAGGGCCAGGAGATAGGCATAAGCCAGAACCAGGCGGTGTTTGCCCTGATAGGAGGCATCCAGGAGGAGACCCACCGTTTTGCCATAGAGTACCAGCGCTCATTGAGAAACGAGAGCTACGGCTCCACTCTGGACAAGATACCCGGGGTTGGGGACAAGCGGAGGAATGAGCTGATAAAATATTTCAAATCCGTAAAGGCTATAAAGGAGGCGGGCCTGGAGCAGCTGAAGCTGGTGGTGCCCAGGAATACCGCCCAGGCCGTATATGATTATTTCCACAGCAAAGAGGATGAAGACAAATGAGAGTGATAAGCGGTCTTGCCCGGGGCAGAAAACTGAAGACCCCGGAAAATTATGATATCCGCCCCACCACGGACAACGTGAAGGAGTCCCTGTTCAATATCATACAGTTCGACATAGAGGGACGCCGGGTGCTGGATCTCTTTGCCGGAACCGGTCAGCTGGGCATAGAGTGCCTGAGCCGGGGAGCCGGGAGCGTGGTGTTTACCGACGAGAGCCGGGAGGCGGTGAAGATAGTCCGGGAGAATCTTAAAACCTGCGGTTTTACCGCCACGGTACTGCAGCAGGACGCCATAAGCTTTTTAAGGAGCTGCGGCAGCTTCGACTTGATTTTCGTGGACCCGCCCTATGATTCCCAGCTTTACCAAACTGTGCTGGAAACCATCAATTCCGTTGACATATTGTCGGATGGTGGTATAATAGTCTGCGAATCACGCAGAGAAAATACTCTCCCGGAGATGCGCCCCCCCTACAGAAAGCGCAGAGAATATAACTACGGCCGGGTCAAGCTCACTCTGTATGTTAAGGAGACAAACTGATGTCTATAGCAATCTGCCCCGGGAGCTTTGATCCCATAACCCTCGGCCACCTGAATATAATCCGCCGTACCAGCCGCATATTCGACCGGGTGGTCGTCTGCGTCATGAATAATTCCAGCAAGACTTCCCCCATGTTTACCGTGGAGGAGCGCCTGGATATGGTGAGAAGGGTAGTGGCGAAATACCCCAATGTCTCCGTGGACAGTTCCGACGGATTGCTTGCAGAATATGCCAAGCAGTTTGACGGCGCCGTGGTGGTAAAAGGACTGCGGGCCGCCTCGGACTTTGAATATGAGTTCCAGATGAACCTTATCAATAAGAAGATTAACCCGGAGATGGAGACAATGTTCCTCACCTCCAGCGGTAAATATACCTTCCTCAGTTCTTCCGTGGTGCGGGAGATGGCCCGCTACGATGCGGATCTGGAAGGCTTCGTGCCTGACGAGATAATTGAGGATATCAGAGAGAAAGCCAAGCAATGGAGGATGGGCTGAAATGGATGGCAACAGAGACGTTCTTGAACTTCTGGATATGCTGTACGCTATGGTAACCGATGCCTGGAGCGTGCCTCTGGGCAACGACAAGTGCATAATCGAGCGGGAAAAGGCCGTCGCGCTTATAAACGATATCAAGGCCAGTCTGCCCAGCTCCGTGGCAGAGGCCCAGCGTCTTGTGTCTGCCAGAGACGAGTTTATAGGCAATGCCAAGCGGGAGGCCGAGGCTCTGCGGAAAAACGCCGAGGAACAGGCCAGAGCTATGATAGAGGAGCAGGAAATAGTCCGGGTGGCCAAGGCCAAGAGCAGCGAGATGCTTTCCTCTGCCGAGGCCAAGAGCAAGGAGCTGCGCCGGGTGGCCAGCCAGTATGTGGACGATATAATCCGCCAGACCGTGGAAAATCTCAACAGCGCTCTTAACACCGTGCAGATGGCTCAGACTTCCTTCAGAAGCCTGGGGGGAATAAAAGAGAAGCCCGCCTCTCAGCCTCAGCCTCAGGCTCAGACCCAGACACAAGCTCAGTTTCAGAGCCAGCCCCAGCAGCAGGAGAAGCCCAGAGCCTTCAGCGGCAAGGTGATTATCGAACAGCGCAGAAGCGACGAATAAAACCCGAAAGCGTAAACGGAAACTACATATTGATTGTTTTGCACAGCGCCGGACACTATCTTGTGTCCGGCGTTTTTTTGCACATTTTGGAAGAATAGACGCAAGAAAAAGTCAAATTTTAACAAAAAGTTTCACTTGATTTTTCCATATGCTCCCCCTATAATGGTAATGCGAAGTGGTTAAAAGTGGGGATAAATGGTGTGAATTCCCACTATGAGGAGGCGAAGTGTATGACAGGTGAATACCAGCATTCCCTTGACAGCAAGGGCAGGCTGTTCATCCCCGCAAAGCTCAGAGACGAGCTGGGGGAAGTTTTTTATATCACTCTGTCCATGGACCGCTGCCTCTGTGCCTACAGCAGCGAAAATTGGCAGGCATTTTCCGAGAAGGTAAACGCCATGCCCTATGTGAAACAGAGAAAGATGAGGCCCCTCTTTGCCCATGCCGCCCGCTGCGAGCTGGACAGCCAGGGCCGGGCCCTGATACCCCAGAACCTGCGGGATTATGCGGGGCTGACAAAAGCGGTCACGGTGGTAGGCTGCAACAACCACGCCGAGCTCTGGGACAGTGACAGCTGGAACAAGGTCTTCCAGATGGAGACCACGCCGGAGAACATTGCCGCCGTTATGGAGGAACTGGAATTTTGAGCTATGAAGCCAAGCATTTCTCCGTGCTGCTTAAAGAGTGCATAGAGAATCTGAAAATAAAGCCGGAGGGCATATATCTGGACGGCACTCTGGGCCTGGGGGGACACTCCTATGAGATAGCCTCCCGGCTCACCACCGGCCGGCTGATTGGGATAGATAGGGACGAAACGGCCATAGAGAGGGCCGGGAAGCGCCTTGCCCCTTTCGGAGACAAGGTGAGCCTTGTCCACGGTAACTTTGCCGATGCCGCCGCTATACTGGATGACCTGGGTATTCAGGGCGTGGACGGGATGCTCTTTGACCTGGGAGTGTCCTCGCCCCAGCTGGACGAAGTGCAGCGGGGCTTTTCTTATATGGCCGACGCCCCTTTGGACATGCGTATGGACGAAGGGGACAGTCTCAGCGCCTATGAGGTAGTGAACTCCTGGGATGAGAAGCGCCTCAACCGTATCCTTTGGGATTACGGGGAGGAGCGCTACGCCCGGCGTATCAGCCGGGCCATAGTGGAGCATAGGGAGAAAAAGCCCATAGAGACCACCCTGGAGCTGGTGGATATAATCAAGGGGGCCATGCCTGCCGCTGCGCTCCGGGAAAAACAGCACCCGGCAAAGCGAAGCTTTCAGGCCATACGCATTGCAGTGAACGACGAGCTGGGGGCCATAGCCGCCATGATGGAGACTGCCCCGGACAAGCTGAACAAGGGCGGGAGACTCTGCGTCATAAGCTTCCACTCCCTGGAAGACAGAATAGTCAAGGCAGGTATAGCCGCCCGGGAAAACGGCTGCACTTGCCCCAGAGAGGCGCCCATATGCACCTGCGGCTTTGTTCAGACGCTGAAGAGCGTCTCCAGAAAGCCCATCCTGCCCAGCCCTGAGGAGCTGGAAATCAATCCACGCTCCCGCAGCGCAAAGCTTCGGGTGGCGGAAAGGGTATAGAATGAAAAGGGGCTTGAGCTGCATCCTGTTCAGAATAATATGTATAGGCTTTTCCCTGCTGCTTTTGGTTGGGGCCCTGCTGGGCTCCATAAAGCTGGCGGAGCTGAACGAAGAGCTGACGGTCTTGGAGCAGGAGCTGGGGGAACTTAAAAACGACAACCGCATCCTTCAGGCAAAGTATGAATCCGGCCTGAGCCTGGAGGAGCTGGAGCGCTATGCCAAAGAAGAACTGGGGATGCAGACATTAAAGCCCAGCCAGATATTTTATATTGATTTGGGATAAGAGTCATGAGCCGCCGGAGGCTGAATATATTTAAAATATATTCCGTCAAGGGGGCGATGCCATGTCGGCAAAGACTCAGCCCGGGCGGCTGAAGCCCGGGCCCAGCAGGCAGATGCTCCGCCGCACCCTGTTCCTTATGGCAGTCTGCGGTATAGGGGCATTTGTTGTATTACTGGGGCGTTTGTATCAGCTCCAGATAATAGACCATGAAAAGTACGAGAGCATGGCCATAGAGCAGCAGCTGCGCTCGGTGCCCAGCTCCGCCATGCGTGGGGTCATATACGACACCAATATGAACACCCTGGCTGTAAGCGCCTCAGTGGACAATGTGTATCTCAGCCCTGCGGAGATAGAGATGTACGGGGAGGACCGGGAGCTCATCGCCAGGGGCCTGTCGGAGATACTGGATATAAGCTACGATGAAATATACGAAAAGACCGGGCAGAAGGGCAGCTGGTATGTCACCGTGGCCCGGAAGCTGGAGCAGGACAAGGCCGATGAGGTAAGGGCGTTCAAGACGGAGAACAATCTACGGGGCGTGCGCCTGGAGACGGATACCAAGAGGTATTATCCCAACTCCTCCCTGGCCTGCCACCTGATAGGCTTTGTAGGCACCGACAACTACGGCCTGGAGGGTATAGAGGCCCAGTATAACGAGGCCCTTTCCGGCAGCCCAGGCAGGACTGTGAGAGCTACCAACGCCCTGGGCACGGAGCTGCTCTTCTCCCAGTTTGAGGAATATTACCCCGGGGAGGACGGCTATGACCTGGTGACCACCATAGACGCCAGCATCCAGTACTATGTGGAAAAGCACCTGAAGCAGGCGGTGGAGGACTACGATATCCAAAACGGCGCCGGGGCCATAGCCATGGACGTGAACACCGGGGAGATAGTGGCCATGGCCTCTTTGGGAAACTACGACCTGAACGACTTCCTGGCCGTGAGCGACGAGGACATGGAGCTGATAAACGCCGCCTCCGGCGAGGAGGAGAAGGCCCGGCTTTTAAGCGAGGCCCAGACCCGCCAGTGGCGGAACAAGGCCCTGTCCGACACCTATGAGCCCGGCTCCACCTTCAAGATAATAACCCTGTCCATGGCTCTGGAAGAGGGGGCCGTGAGCCTGGAGGACAGCTTCTACTGTCCCGGCAGTGTAAACGTGGTGGGGCGCACCAGCCCTATACGCTGCTGGAAGACCCAGGGACACGGCAGCCAGACTCTCACCCAGGCCGCCCAGCACTCCTGCAACGTGGCCTTTGTGAACATAGGCCAGAGAGTGGGAGCGGAGCGCTTCTACGATTACTGTGAGGCTTTTGGTTTCCTGAATATGACCGGCAACGACGACGAGAATCTGACGGCGAAGACGGGCATAGATCTGGCAGGAGAGAGCGGAAGCATATGGTGGAGCAAAAACACCTTCTGCTCGGAAAAGAACCTATCCCAGCTGGCGGCAGCTTCCTTCGGCCAGACCTTCACCATAACCCCTCTGCAGCTTGTCACTGCGGTGAGCGCCTGTGTAAACGGGGGAAACCTGATGCAGCCCTATGTGGTGCGCCAGATGCTCAACCCCGACGGCAGTGTTGCCTATGAGCGCAGCCCCAAGGTGGTGCGCCAGGTGATAAGCGAGAGCACCAGCGAGAAGGTACGGCAGATATTGGAGCAGGTGGTGGGAGACCCCAACGAGGGCACCGGCCGCAACGCCGCCGTGGCGGGCTACCGCATAGGCGGCAAGACCGGCACCAGCGAAAAGGTGAGCCTGGAGGCCCAGACCGGTCAAAAGGAGTACATAGTCTCCTTCATAGGCTTTGCCCCGGCAGACGATCCCAAGATAGCTTTGCTGGTGTTTCTGGACACACCCTCCAACAAATCCGGCATTTACGTCAGCGGCGGGCAGATGGCCGCCCCGGTGGTGGGGAACATGCTTGCGGATATCCTGCCCTATATGGGCATAGAGCCTGAGCGGAGCGAGGAGGATACCGGGGATGTGACGGTGCCAATGGTGCAGGAACTTAGCCTGGACCAGGCGGCAGAGACCCTGAGCGATGCGGGCCTGGATTACAGGACCATAGGCCAGGGAGTGACGGTGACCGGTCAGCTTCCCCTGTCCGGGGAGAGCGTGGCCAAGGGCAGCCAGGTGATACTGTATCTGGGGGGAGCCCAGGTCTCACCCAACATGGAGACGGTGCCAAATCTGGCGGGACTGAGCTATGAGAGCGGCAGGGACCTGCTTTCCGGCCTGGGGCTGTTTATCAGCACCCGCAGCGCCGTGAGCGGTTCAGCTCAGCAGGTGATAGGCAGTCAGAGCCTGACGGCCGGGACCAAGGCGGACCACGGCTGTGTGGTGGAAGTCACCCTCATCGACGAAAACGAGTCGCTGCTGGGCAAGTATTGACCGGAGGGGAGTTCTGGTATAAAATGTCATGGCATGGCCCGGGGACGAAAGTCCTCGGGGGAAAACGGAGAATAACATGAAACTCAGAGAAATACTGAAGGATATAGACGTCGGCAAATGCACTGCCGATATGGATATGGAGATAAGCGGTATCAGCTACGACTCCCGGCAGACTCAGCCCGGGGACCTGTTCGTGGCGGTGAAGGGACTGACGGTGGACGGACACAAGTTCATTCCCACGGCTCTGGAAAAGGGGGCCGCCGCAGTGCTGTGCCAGGATGAGCCGGAAGAGGGTGTAGCCTGGGTACAGACTCCGGACTGCCGCTACGGCCTTGCCATATGCAGCCGGAACTTTTTCGGAGACCCCGCCGCCTCCATGAAACTCATAGGCTTTACCGGCACCAGCGGCAAGACCAGCTCCACCATACTCCTCAAGCATCTGCTGGAGGAAGAGCTGGGGGCAAAGGTGGGCCTCATCGGTACCAACGGGAACATGATAGGGGATAAGCTCATCCATACCGAGTACACCACGCCGGAGAGCTACGAGCTGCAAAAGCTCTTTCACGCCATGAAGGAGGAGGGCTGCACCCATGTGGTGATGGAGGTCTCCTCCCACTCTCTGGCTTTGGAGAGGGTGGCAGGGCTCAGCTTCGATGTGGCGGTGTTCACGAATCTGAGCCAGGACCACCTGGATCTCCACGGCACCATGGAGGAATACGCCGCCGCCAAGAAGAAGCTATTCTCCCAGTGCGGCATTGCCTGCATCAATCTGGATGACAAATGGGCGGAGTTCATGACCCGGGGCCTGAAATGCCCCGTGACCACCTACTCGGCGGAGCGTAACGACGCCGATATAATCGCAAAGGACATTCGCCTCTCTGCCACCGGCGTCCGTTTTGCCGCGGTTCACGGAGGGGACATTGCCCTGGTGAGACTTAATATCCCCGGCATGTTCTCGGTACATAACGCCCTGGGCGTCATTGCCGCCGCCGGCTGTCTGGGGATAGGCCTGGATAAATGCGCCGCCGCCCTGGCCACTGCCAAGGGGGTGAAGGGCCGCATGGAGCCGGTGCCCACCGACGGGGACTACTCCATTATCATCGACTATTCCCACAAGCCCGATGCCTTGGAGAACGTGCTGAAGACCCTGAGACCGGTTACAAAGGGCCGGCTTATAGTGGTCTTCGGCTGCGGTGGAGACAGGGACAGACTGAAGCGGCCCATTATGGGCGCCATTGCCGCCGACAATGCGGACCTGGTGGTGGTCACCAGCGACAACCCACGCACCGAGGAACCCATGGATATCATAAACGAGATAGTTCCGGGCCTTAAAAACCGGCACACTCCCTATAAAGTTATCTGCGACAGGCGTGAGGCCATTGCCTGGGCTATTGACAAGGCGGGCCCCGGTGATGTAATATTGCTTGCCGGGAAAGGCCATGAGGACTATCAGGTCATTGGTCATGAGCGAGTCCACATGGATGAGCGGGAAATCGTAGCCGAGTACCTTAGAAAGAGAAATACAGTGCGCTGACGGCGCCACGGGTTTATGGAGAATGCGATGACGATAAAGCTTATAACTGCATTTGTTCTGGCTTTTCTATTTGCCAGCGCTTTCGGAAAGTTCTATGTGGCCTGGCTGCGCAAGATAAAGGCCGGCCAGGAGATAAAAGAAAACGGCCCTACCTGGCACATGGGTAAGACCGGAACTCCCACTATGGGCGGCGTGATGTTCATTCTGGCCACGGCCTTGGTGTGTATCACAGTGGGCTTTGACGGTATGCTCAGAGGCCAGTTCGTCAATATATTCATCATGCTCTTCGCCTGCGTCTTCGGAGCCATAGGCTTCCTGGATGACTGGGAGAAGCTGGCAAAGAAGCAGAACCTGGGCCTTACTGCCAAGGCCAAATTCCTGCTGCAGCTGGTGGCCTCTCTGGTCTTCGTGCTTCTGATGCGCCAGATAGGCTATGTGCGCCCAAGCTTCTACCTCTTTTTTGTGGACAAGACCGTATACATGCCGGAGTGGCTGTATTTCCTCCTGTCCTCCTTCATCATTGTGGGCACGGTGAATGCCGTGAACATCACCGACGGTATTGACGGCCTGGCTGCCGGAACCTCCATACCCGTCTTCCTTTTCTTTGTGGCAATCACTATGGTGTTCGGCGACGAGTTTGAGCAGATGGGCATCATGGCCTCCGGCATGATAGGAGGGCTGCTGGGCTTTCTTATCTACAACTTCAATCCGGCCAAGTGCTTTATGGGCGACACAGGCTCCCTGTTCCTTGGAGGCATGATAGCCGCTTTGGCCTATGCCTACAACATGCCTATAATGCTCATTTCCCTTGGCTTCGTGTTTTTGATGGAGACCGTCTCCGACATTATACAGGTGGGCTACTTCAAGCTCAGCCATGGTAAGCGGGTCTTCAAAATGGCGCCCTTCCACCACCATCTGGAGATGGGGGGCTGGACCGGCCGCAAGTGGAAGGAAAAAGAAATTTTTACCCTGTTTACAGGCATATCTCTCCTGATGTCCATCATATCATTTATTGTGGTGAGCAGACATTTCATGGGTCTATAAGATACTTGTGTTCGGGGAGGTGGGAACATGCGTTATGACAGTGCCCGCCTCTCCGATTTTTCTGCCCCGGCAAAAAAAGGCCGGGCCAGGATGGACGCCGGCTTTTTCACCATGGCCCTCATTCTTCTGACTGCGGGAGTGGTCATGGTCCTCTCCTCCAGCTATGCCAGGGCCTACTACGACCCGGGAGAAGTCACCGGAGGCAACGGGGCCTATTATTTCGTGCGGCAGCTGATCTTTGCACTGCTGGGCGTGGGGGCCATGCTCCTGGCCTCCCGGATACCCATGGGCCTTTACAGGAAATATTCCCTGCATTTTATGGTGCTGACCATAGTGCTGCTGATGCTGGTGCCTATTGTGGGCGTCAAGGCCAACGGTTCCCGCCGCTGGCTGGGTATAGGGGGGCTGACGCTTCAGCCCTCGGAGCTGGCAAAGCTGGCGGTGATACTCACTTTCTCCCTGCTGATATGCCGTTTTCAGGGGAAGATGAAGAGCTTCAAGTTCGGCATACTGCCCTTTCTGGGAATACTGGGGGTCATAGTAGGCCTGCTGGTAATGGAGCCACATTTTTCCGCCTCCATCATAATTATTGCCCTGGGCGGCGTTATGATGTTTCTGGGAGGGGTGGGCCTGGGCTGGTTCATTGCCGCCATAGGCACGGCTCTGGGAGGGCTGACGGTGCTGCTGACCTTTTTCCCCTATGCCTCCAGCCGTATCAGCACCTGGCTGGACCCCTTCTCCAGCCCCTCCGACGAGGGCTATCAGATAGTCCAGTCCCTCTACTCCATAGGCTCAGGAGGCCTGAGCGGCCTGGGCCTTGGGGGCAGCAGGCAGAAATTCCTCTACCTGCCGGAGGAGCACAACGACTTTATCTTCTCCGTGGTCTGTGAGGAGCTGGGCTTCATAGGGGCTGCCCTTATACTCTGCCTCTTTGCCATGCTGATATTGAGAGGCTATTGGATAGCCCTCCACCAGCGCCACAGGTACGATTTTCTTGTCTGTGCCGGAATAAGCACTCTGCTGGCAATACAGGTTTTTCTCAACGTGGCGGTGGTTACAAACCTGGTGCCCTGCACCGGAATTTCCCTGCCCCTGTTCAGCTACGGCGGCACTGCGCTGCTCATCCAGCTTTTTGAGATGGGCATCATCCTCAGCGCCTCCAGAGACGTCTCATTGAAATAGAGAAAGGAAGACGGAAAATGAAATTCATCCTCACCTGCGGCGGTACCGCCGGACACATCAACCCTGCCCTGGCTGTGGCCGGGCGGCTGAAAGAGCTCATGCCCGACAGTCAGTTCCTGTTTTTGGGAGCCGAGGGCAAGATGGAGATGGACCTTGTGCCCCGGGAGGGCTATGAGATAAAGCCGCTGAAGATAACCAATCTCAGCCGGGGCAAGAACCTGGAGGCTGTGCTCCACAATATTGCCACGATAAAAAATGTGGCCGCCTCCCATCATGAGGCCAAGCGTATCATCAGGGACTTCGGGCCCGACGCCGTCATAGGTACCGGCGGCTACGTGTGCTTCCCGGTGCTGAAGGCGGCCTCCGAGCTGCACATACCCACAGCCGTGCATGAGAGCAACGCCGTCCCCGGCCTCACTACCAAGCTCCTGGCCAGAGAGGTGGACAGAATAATGGTGGGCTTTGAGGAGAGCAGGCAGTATTACCCAAATCCGGAAAAGGTCTCGGTTACCGGAACCCCGGTGAGAGGGGAGTTCGCCGCATACAGCAAGGCCCGGGCCCGGGCGGAGCTGGGCATACCGGAAAACGAAAAGCTGCTGCTGTCCGTGTGGGGCTCTTTGGGGGCCGGACATATGAACGGTATCATGACCGAGCTCATACCTATGCTGGAGGGCTCACAAAGCTTCAGGCTGCTTCATGCCGCCGGGAAGATGTACTACGCAGGGGTGATGGAAAAACTTAAGGAGACGGCTCCTGACATGGCTCAGCGTAAAGCTGAAGTGAGGGAGTATATCTTTGATATGCCCAGGGTGATGGCAGCGGCGGACCTGGTGATGTGCCGGGCCGGCGCCTCCACCATATCCGAGCTCACATATATGGCGAAGCCGGTTATCATGGTGCCCTCTCCCAATGTGACCAACCACCACCAGGAGCGCAACGCCCGGGTCCTGGAAAAGGCCGGAGGAGCCAAGGTGCTGCTGGAAGGGGAGTTTGATGCCGGCTCACTGCTGGAACTGGCGGAGAGCCTGCTCTCCGACGAGGAGCAGCTGGAATCCATGTCTGTGGCCATGAAGTCCCTGGCCCTGCCTGACGCAACGGACAGGATATGCGGGATAATCCTGGACATGGTGAAGTGAGCCTATTTTAAAAGCAGAACATTTCCACCCCCCTGTGCATAGGATAGCTTGATTTGAATGCACGGGGGGTTTTTCATGGATATATGGCACCTTAGAGGTGGAAACCGGCTGGAGGGCTCCTGCTTTGTTCAGGGTTCCAAGAACGCATCTCTGCCAATTATTGCCGCCTCCATAATCAGCCCGGCGGCAACGGAGCTGCTGAACGTGCCCCAGCTGAGGGATGTGGATGCGGCTTTGAGGATACTCAGGCATCTGGGCTGCACCGCCGAACAGTGGGGCGGGGAAGTATACATAGATTCACAGGCCCTGTGCCGCAGCGAGATACCCCACTCCCTGATGGTGGAGATGCGCTCCTCGGTGATATTCATGGGAGCGCTGATAGCCCGCTGCGGCGGAGCAAGACTCAGCCTGCCCGGGGGCTGCCAGCTGGGCAAGCGGCCCATAGACCTGCACCTGGCCGCTCTGAGGCAGATGGGAGCGGAGATAGAGGAGGCCGGGGGAGAGATAAGCTGTCGGGCGGAAGAGCTCCACGGAGAGGAGATATTTCTGCCCTTCCCCAGCGTGGGGGCCACGGAGAACATCATGCTGGCGGCAGCCAGGGCCCGGGGGAACACGGTGATCCACGGCGCTGCCCGGGAGCCGGAGATAGTTGCCCTGCAGGAATACCTGAAGGCCATGGGCCTGGAGGTGGCCGGGGCGGGCACGGATACGGTGTCCATCGGGACCTTCCGGCCGGAAAAAGCGGTGAGCCACCGCATAATCCCCGACAGAATAGTGGCCTCCACCATAGCCTGCGCCGCAGCGGCTACTGGCGGAAATGTTGAAATGCGGGGCGTGGACCCGGCGCATTTTTCAACAGTTCTCCACTTTCTAAAATGTGCCGGCTGTGATATAATAAATTCTAATCGCAGTGTCAGAGTAAAGGCCCCTGCAAGGCTGAAAGCCGTAGGGGAGCTGGAGACCCGTCCTTACCCCGGCTTTCCCACCGACGCTCAGCCGGTGCTTATGGCTGCCCTTTTAAGGGCCGAGGGCCGGACTGTGATAACCGAAAACATTTTTGAGAACAGATACCGTCAGGTGCCGGAGCTCCAGCGCCTGGGGGCGGATATAGCCGTGTCCGGCCGCAGGGCCGAGATATGGGGGGTGGACTGCCTGCGGGGAGCCGCCCTTACCGCCACCGACCTGCGGGGCGGGGCCGCCATGATAGTTGCCGCCCTGGCCGCAAGAGGGGAAAGCACCATTTTTGACGACGGACACATCACCCGGGGATATGAGCGCTTTGATATGCGCCTGCGCTCCCTGGGGGCGGATATTTACTTGGAATGCTGAAAGGATATGCCAATGGCAAGGAAAATTCATAAGAGAAAGGCCGCTGACAGCCCGGAGCGCATAAGCCTGGCCCAGTACCTCAGCAGCTTCAGCGGCCCCATCGTTTTCTTCCTGGTGATAGTGACCACCATCTTTGTGATGAGCCTCTTCTTCCGTGTGACCAACATACAGGTGGAGGGGAACGTCCACTATACCGACGACGAGATAATACAGGCCATAGATATAGAGGAGGGCGATAACCTCTTCTTCTTTGACCGATTTTCAGCCTTGAGCCGGGTCTTTGCAAAACTTCCCTATGTGGAAGAGGTCTCCGTTGAAAGAAGTCTGCCAAATAAGGTAATAATAACCGTAACGGAGAGCCAGGCTCTGGCCTATATAGCTCTGGGTGACGAGATGTGGACCATAGACCACAGCTGCAAAGTGTTGGGCAAGGCCACGGAGGAGGAGCTGGGGGATATGATAGCCGTTGAGGGAATCTCCCCCGGCACCCTGTTCATAGGGGAGACCATGCTCACTGAGGACAACGACACTGAGCTGGTGGAATATCTGGCCCAGGTCCTCTATCAGCTGGAGGCCAGAGGCCTTTATCAGCAGGTTGAAAGCATAGATTTCTCCGATAAATACAACGTGGTCTTCGATTATGGGGACAAGTATACCGTTAAGCTGGGCGGACCGGGGGATACCGAGTATAAATTCGGCATGCTGGTGTCGGTGATGTCCCAGCTGCTGGAGGGAGATATCGGCGTTATCGATGTATCCGACGGCGCCACCGCCCACTTCAGACCTATGTGAGACATAAATTACAATTTATTTACAAAAGTTTTCCGAAAAATGAAAAAAGCTATTGACTGTTGCAGAAAAATGTAATAAAATACTGCCATGATTCACAGATGTATTTTCGCATTTTATGTGACCTTAGAATAGAGAGGGAGGCAGAAGTATGGATTTCAAAGCTGAAGCGGGTCCGGAGAATGTTGTTACTATAAAAGTCGTTGGTGTTGGCGGAGCCGGCAACAACGTGGTGAACAGAATGGTAAAAGCCGGGACCCAGGGCGTTGAGTTCGTTGCCATCAATACAGACAGACAGGCTCTGGCGGTGTCCAACGCCGACCAGAAGCTTCAGATAGGTGAGAAGATGACCCGCGGCCAGGGCGCAGGCTCCGACCCGGAGATAGGCAAGCGCTCCGCCGAGGAGAGCCGTAACAACATCGCCAAGGCGGTGGAGGATGCGGATATGGTGTTCATCACCGCCGGCATGGGCGGCGGCACCGGCACCGGCGCTGCTCCCGTAGTGGCAGAGATTGCCAAAGATGCCGGCCTGCTCACTGTTGGTGTGGTGACCAAGCCCTTCAAGTTTGAAGGTAAGCGCCGCATGGACCAGGCCAACGCCGGTATCAAGGAGCTGCTGGGTCGGGTTGACTCCCTGCTCATCATCCCCAATGACCGTCTGAAGTTTGCCACCGACCAGAAGGTCACTCTGGCCAATGCCTTTGAGATAGCCGACGACGTGCTGCTCCAGGCCGTCACCAGCATCTCCAATCTCATAAAGAACACCGGATTTATAAACCTGGACTTTGCCGACGTCAACTGCATCATGCGCAGTGCAGGCTTTGCACACATGGGCGTGGGACATGCTGCCGGCAAGGGCAAGGCTGAGGAAGCTGCCCGTATGGCCGTTGCCAGCCCCCTGATGGAGACCTCCATCAACGGTGCT
>CALWYF010000043.1 GCA_944385705.1 uncultured Oscillospiraceae bacterium
ATCTTCACGAAGTGCTTTACAAAGAGCTGGCTGCCCAGAAGATTGTCCACAGGGATGTCGAAGAAGCCCTGGATCTGGGCGGCGTGGAGGTCCATGGTAAGAACCCGGTCGGCGCCGGCGGCGGTGATGAGGTTGGCCACCAGCTTTGCGGATATGGGATCACGGCTTTTGGCTTTCCTGTCCTGACGGGCATAGCCGAAATAAGGTATGACGGCGGTGATGCGGCCGGCAGAGGCCCGGCGCATGGCGTCGGTCATTATCAGCAGCTCCATCAGGTTGTCGTTTACAGGGTTGCAGGTGGACTGAACGATGAAAACGTCCTTGCCGCGTACGGGCTCGGCTACAGAGACGGAACACTCACCGTCAGCAAACTGAGACACGTTTGCGTTGCCAAGGGTCCTGAACAGCTCGGAGCAAATGCCCTCCGCCAGAGCAGGGTTGGAGTTGCCGGTAAACACCTTGATTTCTTTGCCGTGTGAAATCATTTCTTTTTGTCCTCCGTAATTCATAGGCTGGGATATACATTTTAGAACTCTCCGCCGGAGTATGGCGGCATAAAAAATTTATTTTATTATAACACCTAAATTTGAAAATTGGAATAGGAAACAAAACTTTATAACAACGAAATTACAGTTAAAAAGCAATTTACAAATGCTGGATTTTTGTGTATAATGTAAGGTACGGATATTATGGAAAGTAGATGATACCATGCTGGAATTTGAAGAATATAAGTCCAAACTCAATGGGGTCAAGCCTCCTCTGGAGCTTTTGAAAGACGCTCTCAAGCTGGATGCGGCCCAGAAAGAGATAGAGGAACTGGAGGCAGCCAGCGCCCGGGAGGGCTTCTGGAATGATGTGGAGCGTTCCCAGAAAGTTCAGAAGCGCCTGAAGCATCTGAAGGACAAGTGTGAAAATTATCAGAAGCTCTGCTCCGCCTGGGACGATATGTACGTCATGTGCGAAATGGCCCTGGAGGAGAACGACGGTTCCATGCTGGAGGAGCTGAAAACCGAGTTCGACTCCTTCTCCGAAAAGCTGGAATCCACCCGGCTCAGCACCCTGCTCACCGGAGAATATGATGCCAACAACGCCATCCTCACCTTCCACGCCGGCGCCGGCGGCACCGAGGCTCAGGACTGGGCTTCCATGCTCTACCGCATGTACAACATGTGGGCCGACCGCCACGGCTACAAGGTCAAGGTCATGGACTACCTGGACGGGGACGAGGCGGGTATAAAAAGCGCCACCATCATGATAGAAGGCGAGAACGCCTACGGCTTTCTCAAGAGCGAGCACGGCATACACCGGCTGGTGCGGGTCTCCCCCTTTGACGCCGCCGGCCGCCGCCACACCTCCTTTGCCGCCGTGGAGGTCATGCCGGAGATAAGCGACGACAACGAGATAGAGCTCCGGGACGAGGATATAAAGATGGACGTTTACCGCTCCTCCGGTGCCGGCGGCCAGAAGGTCAACAAGACCTCCTCCGCCGTGCGTCTGACCCACATCCCCACCGGCATAGTGGTGGCCAGCCAGGTGGAACGCAGCCATTTCCAGAATCTGGAAAACTGCAAGAATATGCTTCGGGCCCGTCTGGCGGAGATAAAGGAACGGGAACACCTGGAGAAGATCAGCGATATAAAGGGCGTGCAGATGAAGATAGAGTGGGGCAGCCAGATCCGCTCCTATGTGTTCATGCCCTATCAGCTGGTGAAGGACCACCGCACCGAATATGAAAACGGCAATATAGACAATGTTATGAACGGGGACCTGGACGGCTTTATCAATGCCTATCTGTCCATGAAGGCCTCAAGCTGAGCTGCCCGTTCCCTATAAAATAAGAAAGGATCTGTTAGTTTGAACACCCGGCGTAACGACCGGATGCCCGCTGCAGAGCACAGAGCTGTGACTGCGGGGATAATCGACCTGCCGTGAAGCAAGGCTTTCTTTTATAAAAGACCCCTTTGAAAATGGGGCCCACTGGGCCCGGGGCAAATATTTTAAAGAAAGGTTTTGTTACTTTGTTTTCCCGGCTTATCAGGTTTTTATCCCCTTTGAACATTTCCCTGAAAGATATACTCATTTCCCTTGCAGGCAGCGGCATATTGGCCTTCGGGCTGTACAATATCCATTCCCTCTCCGGCGTCACCGAGGGGGGAGTGCTGGGGCTGACTCTGCTGCTGGACCACTGGCTGGGCCTTTCCCCGGCTCTCAGCTCCCTGGTGCTGAACCTGCTGTGCTACATCCTGGGCTGGCGCACTTTGGGCCGGCGCTTCATCGTCCTGTCCGCCGTGGCGGGGGGAAGCTTCTCCCTGTGGTACGCTCTTTTTGAGCTTTTCCCGCCGCTGTGTCCTGCCATTGGAGAATACCCTCTGGCGGCGGCGGTGCTGGGGGCTGCCTTTGTTGGCACAGGCGTGGGCCTCTGCGTCAGGGCGGGAGGAGCTCCCGGCGGGGATGACGCTCTGGCCATGTCTCTGGGTAAGCTCTTGAAGCTGCCCCTCCAGTGGATATATCTGGCCAGCGACCTGACGGTGCTGCTGCTGTCCTTGAGCTATATTCCCCTGGGGCGCATTGCCTACTCCCTGCTGACGGTGATACTCTCCGGCCAGCTCATCGGCCTGGTAGCCGGAGGTAAAGCAAAGCCCAAGGCCCGGGAGAGCCACGGATAAGAAAAGTAAAAGGTCTGACCGTTTCTGAAAAGAAGCGGTCAGACCTTTTGTGCTGACGGGCGAAGAGCCTGTCATGCACCGGCGGGGCTGTCGGACAGACGGTGCTTTCGCACATAGAAATAGTATATGAAGAAGGCGCCGGAGGTTATGGCCCAGCTGATGGGGTAGCTGACGCATACGGCCTGGATGTCATGCCATACAGGGACCACCAGAATGACCCAAAGCACACGGGTGACGCACACGCCCACGGCAGTGATGATCGTGGGGATGAGGGTGTCGCCCAGCCCACGGAAGCCGCCGCTGAACACTTCGATGGGAGCATAGAGCCAGTACCAGGGGGCTATGTAAAGGACTATAAGCACGGCGATCTCCAGCACGGTGGCATCGTCTGTAAAGAGCATGAGCATATATCGGCCGCAGGTGACAAACAGAACGGTCACGGCGGCAGCCATGGCAAAGCCCAGCAGCATAGCCAGCCGGAGGCTGTGGCGCACCCGGTCCAGTTTTCTGGCGCCGTAGTTCTGCCCGGTAAAGGTCATGAGGGATATGCCCATGGCGTTGAGGGTCATCCAGTTGAGGGTGTCTATCTTGCCCATGGCCACCCAGGCGGCCACGGTGTCGGTGCCGAAGCTGTTGACTGCGGCGGTGAGGATGAGGTTTGAAAGGCCGTACATAATGGACTGGAGCCCGGAGGGCAGACCGATATGCACTGTGCGCCGGAGAATCCTGGAGTCGGGGCGGAGCTTGTGCAGGTCCAGTCTGTAGTTATCCTTGCAGCGGCAGAGATGGACGCACACCAGCAGAGCGCTGATGAACTGGGAGATGATGGTGGCCACGGCCACGCCCATGACGCCCATGCCGAACTTGAGAACGAAGAGCAGGTCCAGGAAGATGTTGAGGATGCAGCAGACCATGAGGAAATACAGAGGCCGCCGGGAATCTCCAACGGCTCTTAAAGTGGCGGAGCCCATATTGAAGACCATGCTGGGCACCATGCCTATGTAGATTATCCGCAGGTAGATAATGGAATCGGCCATGGTATCTTCCGGGGTGTTGAGCAGCTCCAGCAGCCAGGGGGCGGTGATAAGACCCAGCACCATCATGACTGCGCCGCCGCCGGCAGCCAGGATGAAGGCGGTGTGTACCGAGCGGGACACGTCCTCATCGTCCCGGGCGCCGTAGTATTGGGAGGTGATGACTGCCGCACCGGAGGACACGCCGGTAAAGAAACCGATTATAAGGTTCAGTATATGGGCCGAGGAGCCGCCCACCGCCGCCAGAGCGGCTTTGCCCACGAAACGGCCCACGATGACTGCGTCCACGGTGTTGTAAAGCTGCTGGAAAAGCGTCCCCAGAAGGACGGGGAAGAAGAAAACCAGCAGCTGAGAGAAAATGGCGCCTTCAGTTATTCCGTTGGAAATTCTGCCAGTGCTGCGCATATAAAATCTCCTGTCAGCAAAACGAATTTTTAATGGGGCTGAAGAGCCGGGCCCGAACCCCTATAAGCGCCGTTTATGCTATCACTGCAAGAGAGAAAACTCAATGCACAAAAGCAATGAAAAAGGCGGGACTTATCCCGCCTTTTTATAGCAATTTAATGACAATTCAGCCTCTTTTCCGGGTTCTCAGCGGTTGCTGGGACCAGGGTCGCAGTCGCCGAATATCATGTCGTCAATATCCATTTCCATGGCCATACCTCCTGTATCTTTTCAACATACCTTCAGTATATGCCCGGCCGGGAAGAAGTATGACTGATCTTAAAAATTTTTTCTCAGCTTTTTGTCCTCAGTTCTATGGTCACCAGCTCCGGCCGGTTGAAGAATCTGGGGATGGGTATGGAGTTGCCCAGGCCCCGGGATACCTCCATTATATAGTGCCCGGAGTAATACAGCCCCGATTCGTATTCCGCTCCCAGGCTGCGGTTCACGTTCAAGAGCCCGCCCACAAAGGGCAGGCGGACAATGCCGCCGTGGGCATGGCCGGAGAGGATGAGGTCGGTGCCTATGTCGGGATACATTTTGATATAGTCGTTTCTGTGGGCCAGCCACAGCATGAACTTGCCGGAGTAAAGCTCCCCGGCCTGAAGGGACAGTTCCCAGGGCGTCATCATGTCCGCCCGGCCGTTGGGGTCCTCCGCCCCGATTATAGCTATGCTGTCCTCTCCCCGGTAAAGAAGCTCTATCTCGTTGCTGAGGCAGCGGACGCCGTAGCGCTCCATCAGCGCTTCTATCTCCTCCACGCAGCCGTCGGCCCACTCGTGGTTGCCGTTGACATAGTAGGCGGGGCAGAGGCCCTCCAGCTCTTTAAGCAGAGGCTCCACGGCGGAGAGATCCCCCTCCGCCCCGGCGATGTCTCCGGTATAGGCTATGATGTCCGGCTGCTGGCGGCGTATAAGCTCTGCCAGACGCCGGTTGTCCCGGCCGAAGCTCATGCCGTGCAGATCGCTGATGTGTACTATCCGGCAGCCGTCAAAGCTCTCCGGCAGATCGGCAAAGCTCAGCTCATAGCGGCTGAGCTGGATGCGGTACCTGCTGTCCAGAACCAGGGCCACGGCTATCAGCATGAGAGCCGCCAGGAGCGCCAGGCATATTTTCAATGCAGAATGTGTTTTCATTGAGAGTACCTTTCCTTAAACTTCTGCCAGTATATCACTTTCCCCTGTCAAATGCAGTATAAAAATTTGGGCCGGGAGATAAAAAGTCGGCCGGTTTGGGGGCTCAGGGGAAGAAATACTTTGAATATTTCAGGAATACAGCGGTTTTCCCTTGAATAGCGGGAGCTTTTGGGTTATAATACCCAGGTCTGCACGTACAGACCAAAGTATTGATCGAGAAGGATGACATACCATGAGCGCATCAACAGAAAAGAAACTGCGTCAGGCCGCCCGCCAGGCTGGCACCGACAAGAAAACTTTGGCCATGGAAAAGGAGGCCAAAGAAAAGGCAAAGCAGAAGCGCCGCTGGACTCTGGGAACCATTGCGGTTATCCTCCTTATAGCCTTCATATTTTTCCTTAACTCCAATCTGCTGTATAGGACCACTGCCCTCACCATAGCCGATGAGGACTACTCCGCTTCCCAGATGAGCTACTATTACGGCGCGCAGTATTATTATATGGTGAACCAGTACGGCAGCTATGTGTCCCTCTTCGGCCTGGATACATCCTCCGGCCTGAAGGGCCTGGAGGACCAGCCCTGCACTATATCCACTGAGGAGATGAGCTGGAGAGACTACTTCCTCCAGACTGCCGAGAGCACCCTGGTCCAGGAGAAGGCCCTTAGAGACTATGCCGCTGAAAACGGGATAGAGCTGAGCCAGGAGGAGCTGGACGCCGTGGAGGCCAGCTTTGACGGTATGGAGGAGTATGCCACCTCCCAGGGCTATGCCAGCGCCGATAATCTCTTTGCCGCAAACTACGGCCCCGGCGTGAACACCGACATGGTCCGCGCTGCAAACAGGGACTCCACTCTGGCCAGCAAGGCCATGACGGAGTATTCCGACGGCCTGGAGTTCAGCCAGGAGGAGATAGACGAGACCTATGCCGCCTATAACGGCGAGCAGGATTACTTCAACTATGCCTATTACTATGTCCTTGCCGAGACCACCGAGGTCACCGGCGAGGATGGGGAGACCACTTCCCAGGTGAGCGACGAGGCCCTGGCGGCTTCCGAGGACACCGCCAACGCCATCCTGGAGGCCTACCTCTCCGGTGAGGAAGAGGACTATGTGGAGCGTCTGAACGCCGCCGTGGCAAGCCAGGTGGAGGACGCCTCCGCAACCCAGCCCGGCAAGGTCCAGGGGGCCAGCCTGGGAAGCTACAAGGAGTGGATGATGGACTCCGCCCGCAAGGCCGGTGACGCCACCGTCAGCGCCGACAGCAGCGGCAGCGGCTACTATGTGGTGGTGTTCCTCTCCCGGGACAATAACGACTACAATATGGCCCAGGTGCGCCACATCCTGGTGAAGGTTGTGGCCGATGAGGAGGGCAACTACACCGAGGAGGCCAAGGCCGAGGCCCTGGCCAAGGCGGAGGATATCCTGGCCGAGTATGAGGCCGGGGACAAGACCGAGGAGAGCTTTGCCGCTCTGGCGGAGGAGTACTCCGAGGACACCGGCTCCAACACCAACGGCGGCCTTTATGACGCCGTCACCAAGGGACAGATGGTGGAGGAGTTCGACAAGTTCTGCTTTGAAGGCCACAAGCACGGAGACACCGCCATTGTTTACGGTGAGAGCAGCAGCTATGCCGGCTACCACGTGATGTATTACGTGGGCGAGGGCGAAAACTACGCCGACTATATTGCCCGCACCGACCTGGAGAACCAGGCCGTGAGCCAGTGGCTCAGCGACATCACCGCCGGTTACACCCCCGTGGAGGGCTTCGGCATCCGCTTTGTCGGCTGAGAAAAATATGTAATAAGAACCCCCTGCCGCCCGGCAGGGGGTTTTGAGACTGTCGAGAAACTACACTTCTGCTCAAGATTATAGAGTAGCGGGGGAGCGCGAGGGGGTTAAGACCCGCCTCGCAGTTCAATAACCCGCCACCGAAAAGCCTCGAAAACTTTCCTGTTTTCAAGGCTGAATCAAAGCCCAGCGTAAGCGGGTTTGATTCAGAAAGGAGCTGCAACGGAATGGATGAGAAGCGACGGCTGCCCTTACGGGCTGCTGTCGCTGCAAAGGATATGGAGTTTGCAGCGATGCGGCGAAGCAGCATTTTGCCATAGGCAAAATGCTTGGCGGGGGTTTTGTAAAATCGGAGAGATATTATGGACGAGAGATTTCTGAGAGCGGAGATGCTCCTGGGCCGCAAGGCCATGGAAAAGCTGAAAAACAGCCACGTGGCGGTCATCGGCCTGGGCGGCGTGGGCTCCTGGTGCGCCGAGGCCCTGGGGCGCAGCGGCGTGGGCCGCCTCACCCTCATAGATGAGGACTGCGTCAGCCTCAGCAACATAAACCGTCAGCTCTGCGCCCTGAGCTCCACGGTGGGCTGCTCCAAGGCCCGGGTGCTGGCGGAGCGTATACGGGATATAAACCCGGAGACAGAGCTGAAAGCTCTCACCGCCCGCTATGAGGCGGAAAGCCGGGAGGAGCTGCTGGGGGATTTCGACTTTGTAGTGGATGCCATAGACCTGGTCAGCTGCAAGGTGGACCTGATAATGAGCTGCCGGGAGCGGGGCATACCCATAGTCTCCGCCCTGGGCACGGGAAACAAGCGGGATGCTCAGCAGCTGAGACTGGACGACATCTCCAGGACCTACGGCTGCGCCCTGGCCCGGGTGGTGCGCAAGGAGCTGCGCCGCCGGGGCGTGGAGCACCACCCGGTGGTCTTCAGCCCTGAGGAGCCCATGGAGCCGGAGCAGCGGGAGGCTCCGCCTCCGGGACGCAGAAGCATCCCCGGCTCGCTGGTGTGGGTACCGGCAACGGCGGGGATGCTCCTGTGTCAGTATGTGGTTGAAAAGCTGATTGAAGAACCGGCGGGGCAGGGCTGAGCCCTCAGGCAAAGAAAATGCTCCAGGCTATCAGCAGCTGGGCGCCGTAATAGCTGATGTGGATGAGCCAGTTGAGCAGGAAGCGCCGGTCGTTGCCGAAGTAGTGGGCGCAGAGGATGTTGTCGCTGACGGCAAAGCCCAGACCGCCCAGAGCAAAGAGCAGAGCGGAAAGGTCCGGCCTGACTATGGCGGCGGCGCAGGCCACGGCCCCCATGCAGCACACCAGACAGATGTACAGCACTGCGTTGAGGTGCATGTCTCCGGCGTGGCTCTCCTTCTTCCGGGCATAGAGACCGGAGCAGAGCAGCAGCAGAGCCAGAATGGGCAGGGCCCAGAGGGAGAAGCGGCCTGCACGCTCTATGGCCGCCCAGATAAAAAGTACATGGCCAAAGGCAAAGGACGTAGCTCCCAGGCTGAAATACAGGTCGTGCTTTTCCTCCCGGATAAAGCGCATGGCCAGCAGCTCGTCCCCCAAAAAGCCCAGGATGAGTCCGGCCAGGGCCTTCCAGCCGTAGTCCCAGTCCCCCAGACGCAGCAGGCCCAACAGCCCCACCGCCACAAAGCACAGGGAGGCCGCTCCCTTGTAAAACATGGCCCCCAAGGCCTGGCCCCGGCGGGTCACCTGCATGAAGCGCCCCATGAGGGACAGGCAGGCGAGAGTCATGACCAGTGCGGCAAATACGATATAGGTATCGGGCATAGTTTACTCCTATCTCCGGCTCGGCCGGCGGTGTCCCCTTGACTTTAATTTATATAAATATTTTAACAGGATTTCCCAGAGCTGTAAACGGCGGAAAGAAACTTTTAAGAATTTTTAACGTCAGCAATATTGAGGACACATACCGGAAAAATTAAACAGAACGGAGGGCAAAAATGAAAAAGACATTGGCACTTGTACTGGCATTTCTCATGCTGCTCAGCCTCTGCGCCTGCGGAGCCGGAAGCAAAGGCGGCGACAGCAGCGCCGCCACCGAGTCCATTCAGGAGGCCCCGGCGGCAGCTGCGGACAACGGCTACGGCGGCCTCGCCTCCTACAGCAGCGACATCAGCTACGAATATGCCGAGGCTGAGGAGCAGAATGGCAGCGGGGAGGCCGAGACGGCAGAAGTGGACCCGGATAAGATAATTTATTCCGGAGAGGCTGAGGTGGAGACCCGGGATTTTGACGACAGCATTGCAAAGCTTATGGAAATGCTGGAGCAGTACGGAGGCTGGATAGAGTCCAGCAGCCTCAGCGGAGCCAATTACTACAGCATCTCCCGGGGCAACTCCGGCAACCGCAGCGCCTCCTACACCCTGCGCATACCCAGCCAGCACTTCGAGACGGTGATGAACAGCCTGTCGGATATAGGCAACGTGCCCTATACCTATACCTATTCGGAAAACGTCACCGCCCAGTACTATGACACCCAGGCCCGGCTCACCGCCTACGAGACTCAGGAGGCAAGGCTTCTGGAAATGATGGAAAAGGCGGAGACAGTGAGCGATGTCATCACCATCGAGGAAAAGCTTACGGAGCTGCGCTACCAGATAGAAAGTCTCCAGTCTACCCTGAACAACTGGGATCGCCAGGTGAGCTACAGCACCCTGCGGGTGGGAGTGACTGAGGTGGGAGAGTATACCCCCCAGCCCCAACAGAGCTATATCCAGGAGCTGTGGCAGGCCCTCACCGGAGCCTTCAAGGACCTGGGCCGCTTCTTTAAGAACTTCCTGGTGTTCCTGGTCTCCGCCATACCCACCCTGCTGGTCCTTGTGGTGCTCTTCTTCATCTTCCGCCCGGTGTACCGGAAGGTAAAGGCCCGGCGCAAGGCCAAAGGGGAGAGAGGCAAGACCGGTAAGGACAATGAGAAATAAGACCCCGTTCCACCTTGGAAAGCCCTTGAAAGACAGAAAATAAATCAGACCCGGAGCACTGCGCTCCGGGCCTGAGACTTTCGAAAAAGCCTCGCAGAGTTTTTTCAACCCAGCGAAAAAATAAATTAAATCGTTTTCTGCGGCGACATGTGCGTCGCAGAAAACACTTCTCACGGAGCGGAGTGTCGAATTGTACGCCTCTGGCGTACAACCGAGGCATGAAGCGAAGTGCAAGCCCCTTTTGTCGAAGAAGGCATAGCCTTCTTCGACAAGCTGAGGCCCGGAGCACTGCGCTCCGGGCCTTTCTTTTACAGTCGGAAGTGATTGGAAAAATCATCCATACATTATTTCCCATGAATGGCGCAGGATAATAATGTAAATTCAAATACAGCGGGGGATTGTAATGAACATCAGATGGGGCGCAAAAAAGCTCCTTATAAGTTTTCTGTGCGTATTTCTGGCCTTCCTGCTGCTGGCAGCCTCCCTGCCGGTAAAGGCGGCGGCCGGGACAGCGGAAAACGGCCGGGAAAGGGCAGTGGAAACAAGAGAAAAGATATCAAAAGGAGAGCCCGGGGGCTCTCCTTTGATTTTTCCAATTAGCAATCAAATATAATATAGAATCAAAATTAAATAAGGAAGCTGCAGGGGCTGTCAGCTCCCGGAGCGCTCCTGCTCTTTTATCTTTTCCTTCCAACATTTGTGGCACATGGCGATGTAGCTGTCATTGCCGCCCAGAAAGACCTGATCCCCCTGGGTGAGAATGCGGCCCCGGCTGTCCAGCCGGGCGTTCACCGTGGCCTTGCGGCCGCAGGCGCAGACGGTCTTTATCTCCGTCAGGGAATCGGCCAGCTCCATGAGCCGCTGGGAGCCGGGGAAAAGCCGGGTGAGAAAATCGGTGCGCAGGCCGAAGCAGAGCACCGGCAGGTCCTCCTCGTCCACCAGGTAGCGCAGCTGCTCTATCTGCTGTGGGGTGAAGAACTGGGCCTCGTCGGCTATGATCACGTCCCTGGGGACCAGCTTCCTGTACTCCTCCACAATGTTCTGTTCCGGCGTTATCACCTGGGCCCGGGCCTCCAGGCCTATGCGGCTTTTTATGATTTCCGCCCCGTCCCGGGTGTCGGTGCTGGGTTTTATAAGCCAGACGCTCATGCCCAGCTCCATGTAATTGAAGCGGGTTATCAGAGCCTGGGCAGTCTTTGAGGAGCCCATGGCCCCGTATTTAAAGTAGAGCTTTGCCATTTTTACCTGAACCTCTTTACTTGAATCTGTCTATGTGGGCCTTGACCCGCTCCATCACCATCTCCATGGCCACCTGGTTGTGGCCGCCTTCGGGGATGATAATGTCGGCGTTGCGCTTGGAGGGCTCCACGAACTGCTCGTGCATGGGCTTTACGGTGCTGAGGTACTGGTTCACCACGCTCTCCAGACTGCGGCCCCGGTCCCGCACGTCCCTGACTATGCGCCGGAGTATGCGCACGTCGGCGTCGGTGTCCACGTAGATTTTAATGTCCATCTGGCGGCAGAGCTCCCGACTCTGGAAGATGAGTATGCCTTCCACAATGATGACCCGGGCGGGCTTGACCTCTATGACCTTGTCGGAGCGGTCATGGATGGTGTAGTCATATACCGGGCAGATGACGCTGCGCCCGGCCTTCAGGTCCTTCACCGCCTGGATGAGCAGGTCGGTGTCGAAGGAGTCGGGATGGTCGTAGTTGAGCTTGGCCCTCTGTTCATAGCTCATGTTGTGGTGGGCCTTGTAGTAGTTGTCGTGGTAGATGACGGAGACATCCCCGCCGAAACGCTGCATCAGCTTTTTGGTTATGGTGGTTTTACCGCTGCCGGTGCCTCCGGCAATGCCTATGACCATAACTTCGTCCATGGGTGTACCCCCTATATATTTTTCTCACAGACCATTTTACCATATACTCCGCCCTGTTTCAATTTGACTTTTACATTTTTCTACTTTATAATCCAAATTACCTGCTGGGACTTAAATCATAAAATTATCGGAGGTGTTTGAATAATGTCCGTACCTACCCCCCATATAGCTGCCGAAAAAGGGCAGATAGCCAAGACCGTGCTCATGCCCGGCGATCCCCTGAGAGCTAAATTTATTGCAGAGAACTTCCTCACCGACCCTGTGCTTGTGAACAATGTCCGGGGCGTCCAGGGCCACACCGGCACCTGGAAGGGCGTGCCCGTGACGGTGATGGCCTCAGGCATGGGCATCCCCGCCATAAGCATATACAGCTGGGAGCTGTACAACTTCTATGATGTGGACAACATCATCCGCATCGGCTCCGCCGGGGCATTGCGGGACGACCTGAAGCTCATGGACATCGTGGCCGGTCAAGGCGCCTGCACAAATTCCAACTATATAAATACCTTCGGCGTGAAGGGGACCTTCGCCCCCATAGCCGACTTCACCCTGCTGAGCAAGGCCGTGGAGGCTGCAAAGGAGCACGGAGTGGACATGAAGGTGGGCAATATCCTCTCCGGAGACAACTTCTATTACGCCCAGGGCCAGGACTGCAGCGACGAGTGGAAGCACATGGGCGTAATGGCCGTGGAGATGGAAGCCGCCGGACTTTACTGCAATGCCGCCTACGCCGGGAAACGGGCCCTGTGCATCTGCACCATATCCGACCACCTGTACCGTCACGAATTTCTCAGCTCCGAGGACAGACAGACTTCCTTCACCCAGATGATGGAGATAGCTCTGGATACGGCGGTGAAGATGGCGGAGCTGTGACCGGGAGAGAGGGGAAGCAGGCAGTTGTTAAAGCTGCCGCAATAATTAATGACAGGGTCACAAATCAGCTGCTTTTTTGGCAATAATGACCTTGATTGCCTGGGAATAACGTGATATAATCCAACATGCGTGGAAACACACGTCACTACACACAAAAAATTTATGGAGGAAAACACATGAAAAAGATTCTTGCGCTTATGCTGGCTCTTTGCATGGTATTCGCTCTGTGCGCCTGCGGCTCCAGCGAGCCCGCCGCCGAGGATGCCGCCGAGGCCCCTGCTGAGGACGCTGCCGCTGAGGCTCCCGCCGAAGAGGAAGCCGCTCCTGCCGAGAAGGTCCGCATCGGTATGGTCACCGACGTTGGCGGTGTGAACGACCAGTCCTTCAACCAGACCTCCTGGGAAGGCCTGCAGGCCCTGGACCCCGAAGTTTTCGAGGTCAACTACCTGGAGAGCAAGACCGACGCCGACTACCAGACCAACATCAATACCTTCATTGACGAGGGCTACGACCTGATCATCTGCGTGGGCTACATGCTGGCCGACGCCACCCGCGAGGCTGCCGAGGCCAACCCCGACCAGCTTTTTGCCATCATCGATGACTCCACCATCGACCTGCCCAACGTGGCCTGCCTGATGTTTGCTCAGGAGCAGGCTTCCTACCTGGTGGGCCTGGTTGCCGGTTCCGTCACCGAGAGCAAGACCGTGGGCTATGTCCAGGGCATGGTTTCCGATTCCATGAACCTCTTCGGCATCGGCTACATCACCGGTGTTCTTGAGGCTTGCCCCGACGCCACCATTCTCCAGTACAATGTCAACAACTTCGGCGACATCGCCGGCGGCTCCACCGCTGCCAAGGACATGATCACCAACGGCGCTGACGTTATCTACCATGCTGCCGGCGGCTCCGGCATCGGCGTTATCTCCGCCTGCGACGAGGAAGGCATCTGGGCCATCGGCGTTGACACCGACCAGTCTCCTCTGGCTCCCGACCATGTGCTCACCTCCGCTATGAAGCGGGTTGACGTTGCCTCTCAGGATATCTCCAAGGCTGTTGCCGAGGGTAACTTCACTGCCGGCGTCCACATGTACGACCTGTCCAACGGCGGCGTTGACCTGGCTCCCACCAGGGATCATATCCCCGCTGAGGTCCTGGAGGTAGTTGAGGCCGCCAAGACCGCCATCATCAATGGCGAGAAGAGCGTTCCCACCTCCGTTGCCGACTGCCCCGAGTTCACTCTGGCTGAGTAATACGGCATAAATTTAAAATCCCTTTCCTCCACCGCAGCTGCGGTGGAGGATTTTTTTCGCAAAGAGAGACAGAAAATATAGAAAAAACCGCATCTCTGTGCTATAATGAATCGAATACCATGGATGGGTACGGCCTGTCCTGCCGTCCCCCAATTCTCCCGGGGGCGGATAGAAGATATAACAAAAAGAATTTTTATGTAAAAGGAGAATGAACCATGCCTGCTTATTACCAAATCAGAAGTCCTCTGTCCCAGATAACAGAACAGCACATGACCGACTATATAAACGCCGTGTCCCAGGCTCTGGGCGAAAAGCTGGAGAGAGTCAGTCTGGAGCAGTACCTGGCGGAAGATTTCGCCCTGCTCTATGTGGCCTCCGGCGGCAGCGAGGGCTATTTTGTCCAGGCCTTTGACCAGCTGAAAGATCGCCACTGCTACATACTCACCAGCGGAGAGAGCAATTCTCTGGCCGCCTCCATGGAGATACTCAGCTTCCTTAATAAGCACGGCGGCAGCGGCGAGATTCTCCACGGGGACATCCAGCAGATAGCGGAGAAGATACGTCTCATTGCCAACGCCCACCGGGCCAAGGCCGCCCTGAAGGGCAAGAACCTGGGCGTCATCGGCGAGCCCTCCGACTGGCTCATCGCCTGCAACTACAGCCCCGAGGCCATGATGGAAAAGCTGGGCATGGGCTTTGTCAAGATAGGCATGGACGAGCTCCTGGCGGAGATAGCCAAAAAGGAATATCCCGAGAACCAGTATACCCAGGCCTTCAAGAGCAAGGGCTACAAGCCGGAAGAGGTGGAGAAGGCCCTGTATGTCTACGGTGCAGTGAAGCGCCTGTGCCAGAAGTACGATCTCAGCGCCGTCACCGTGCGCTGCTTTGACCTGCTGGACACCGTGTATACCACCGGCTGCCTGGCCCTGTCCATACTCAACGACGAGGGCATCTGCGGCGGCTGTGAGAGCGACGTGCCCGCCCTGCTGTCCATGGCGGTGCTGGGCGCCGTCACCGGCGAGCCCATGTTCCTGTGCAATCCCAGCCGCTTCGACACCAAGGCCGGAACCGCTGTCTTTGCCCACTGCACCATACCCACCACCATGCTCAAGAATTTCTGCCTGAACACCCACTTTGAGTCTGGCATCGGCGTGGCGGTGCAGGGCAGCTTTGAAGAGGGGGACTGCACCATCTTCAAGTGCGAGGGCGACCTTTCCCGCTGGCATGCCCAGGAAGGCCATATAATAGACACGCCTTTCAACAACATGCTCTGCCGGACCCAGATCAAGGTCTGCCTGGACGATTTCTCCTATTTCCTCACCAAACCCATCAACAACCATCACATCATCTGCCGGGGCAAGCATGCCGCCGAGATCGAGGCCTTCTTCAAGCTCCTATAATGGGATGAAGCTGCAAAGAAATTGAACTTAGGGGGCATCGATTTGGCAAAAGAATATGTTGATATGAATACCCCGGTCATCGAGATGCGGAATATTGTCAAGAAGTTCGGCAACTTCACGGCAAACGACAATATAAACCTCACCGTGCATAAGGGTGAGATACATGCGATACTGGGGGAGAACGGCGCAGGCAAATCTACGCTGATGAACCAGCTGTACGGGCTGCTCAAGCCCACCTCCGGCCAGATACTGGTCAACGGGAAAGCCATAGAAATGAACAACCCCCGTGACGCCATAGCCGCCGGCATAGGCATGGTGCACCAGCACTTTATGCTCATCCCGCCCTTCACCGTCACGGAAAACATCGTCCTGGGCACCGAGCCCACCAAGGGCCTGGCCCTGGACATGGTCACAGCCAGAAAGAACGTGGAGGAGCTGAGCCGGCGCTACGGCCTGGCCATAGACCCGGACGCCAGAATAGAGGATATATCCGTGAGCATGCAGCAGCGGGTGGAGATCCTGAAAGCCCTGTACCGGGGTGCGGACATCCTCATTCTGGATGAGCCCACCTCTTCCCTCACTCCCCAGGAGATAGAGGAGCTTATCGAAATAATGCGCAGCCTCACCAAGGACGGCAAGAGCATAATCATCATCACCCACAAGCTCAAGGAGATAAAGGCCGCCGCCGACTTCTGCACCATCATCCGCCAGGGCAAGTACATAGACACCGTGGATGTGGAAAAGGTCAGCGAGAACGAGCTTGCCAGCATGATGGTGGGCCGCAGCGTCACCTTCACCGTGGACAAGCCCGAGCAGAAGCCCGGGGAAGTGGTGCTGGACGTTAAGGGCCTGCACTGCAACGACTACCGGGGCGTGGAGATCGTCAAGGGCCTGGACCTTCAGGTGCGCCGGGGCGAGATAGTGGGCATCGCCGGTATAGACGGCAACGGCCAGACGGAACTGGTGGAGGTTATCACCGGCCTGCGCAAAGGCACCTCCGGCCAAATCTTGGTCAACGGGGCGGACGTGTTCAACAAGCCTCCCCGCTTCGGCTTCGACCACGGGGTCTCCAGCATCCCGGCCGACCGGCAGAAGCACGGCCTGATTCTGGACTTCAGCATCGAGGACAACCTTATACTCCAGAACTACGAGGAACAGCCCTACTCCAAAAACCATATCTTCAACCGGGACGCCATCTTTGAGCACGCCACCGAATCCATACAGAATTATGACATACGCCCTCAGCACAGCGAGCGGCGCACTGCCGGCACTCTCTCGGGAGGCAACCAGCAGAAGGTCATAATTGCCCGGGAGGTTCAAAACGACAAGGACCTGCTCATTGCCGTCAACCCCACCCGGGGCCTGGACGTGGGCGCCATAGAATATGTGCATAAATACATTGTTGAACAGCGCAACAAGGGCAAGGCAGTGCTGCTGGTCTCCTTTGAGCTGGACGAGATAATGAGTCTTTCCGACAAGATAGACGTCATTTTTGACGGCAGGATAGTGGCGTCCATACCTGGCAAGGATGCTACCGAGAACGAGCTGGGACTGCTCATGGCGGGAGGTAAGGTAAATGGAAAATAAAAAGAATATTCTGACCATTATATCCGAGACCCGCATTATACATATCCTTCTGTCCATCATCCTGGGCTTTGTGGTGGGAGCCTTTTTCCTGCTGATAATGGGCCTGGACGTGGGGGCAGCCTACGGGCGGCTCATCACCAGCGTCACCAGCGTGAAGGGCATCTCCTACGTCATTGTCTATTCCATACCTTATATAATGACCGGCCTGTCCGTGGCCTTTTCCTTCCGCACCGGTATCTTCAATATCGGGGCCGAAGGCCAGTTCGTCCTGGGCTCCATGGCCGCCGCCTGTGTGGGCATACTTCTGGGCGGCCTGCCCTCCGTCATTCTGATCCCCCTGTGCTTCATCGCCGCAATGCTGGCCGGAGCTCTCTGGGGCGCCCTGGTGGGCGTGCTTAAAAACAAGTGGGGTATCAACGAAGTGCTGTCCATGATAATGTTCAACTGGATAGCCTTCTATCTGTCCAACTTTATTGCAGGCATCCCCGCCATCCACAGCGACGGTACCGCCGAGGCCACCAAGAACATCTCCGACAATGCCAGCACCCTGCTGTCCAAGGAGCTCATCGCCGACCTGGGCTTGTGCCCCACGGCAAACTGGGGCATACTGGTGTCGCTGCTGATGATGCTGGTTGTCTGGCTCATTATCGACAAGACCACCCTGGGCTATCGGCTCAAGGCCGTGGGCGCAAACAAGTCAGCTGCGGAGTACGGCGGCATAAACGTGAGCCGCTCCATCCTCACCGCTCTGGCAATCTCCGGGGCTCTGGCGGGCCTGGGCGGAGCGCTGCAGCTGATGGGCATGGGCAGCCGCATAAGCGTGTTCTCCAGCCAGGAGGGCTTCGGCTTTGCGGGTATAGTGGTGGCCCTGATGGGCTGCTCCAACCCCTTCGGCGTGTTCTTTGCAGGAGTATTTTACGGCGCACTTATCTATGGCGGCAGCAAGCTGAACCTGGTGGGAGCTCCCACCCAGCTTATAAACGTCATAGTGGGTACTGTGGTGCTCTTTATCGCTATTTCCGTTATATTTGAACGGCTCAAATATGTACATATAGGTAAAAAGCCGAAAGCCGCAGCGGCAGAGAGCGGAAAGGAGGGAGCAGGGAAATGACAGAGTTTATGAATGAATTCGGCATAATTCTCTATGCCACCCTTATTTATACGCCTCCCCTGCTGTACGCTGCTCTGGGCTCCTGCTTCTCGGAAGTTTCCGGCGTTGTGAACATCGGTATCGAGGGCATGATGACCGCCGGCGCCTTTACCGGCACGGTGGTGGCCTACTTCACCGGCAACCCCTACCTGGGCTTCATCTGCGGCGGCCTGGCAGGCATGCTCTTCGGAGCCATCCACGCCTTTGCCACGGTGAACCTGGGGGCGGACCAGACCATAGCCGGTACGGCAATCAATATGCTGGGCCCCGGCATAGTTATCATGATCGCAAGAGTGCTCTTTAACTCCACCGACACCATACCCCTCACCCCGGACCAGAAGATACCCACTCTCTTCAAGGGCATCTTTGACACAAGCACCGTGTTCGGCCGCTTCATGGACAATGTCTTTGCCACCTATGCCTCCACCTATCTGGTGTTTATCATGGTGATAGTTGTGTGGTTCGTGTTCTATAAGACCCGCTTCGGCCTGCGGCTGAGAGCCTGCGGCGAGCACCCCCAGGCCTGCGAGAGCCTGGGCATCAACGTCATCGCCACCCGATTCATCTGTGTGTGCCTGTCCGGCTTCCTGTCCGGCCTGGGCGGAGCCTGCGTCACTATGGCGACCTCCAACCAGTTCAGACCCATCTCCATCGTGGGCCAGGGCTTCATAGCCATTGCCGCCGTGCTCTTCGGCAAGTTCCGGCCTCAGGGGGCCCTGCTGGGCTGCCTGCTCTTCGGCTTCTGCTCCGGACTGAAGGTGGTGCTGGGCGGCTCCTCCGGCGTCAACGTGCACCTTATATCCATGATCCCCTATGTGGTCACGGTCATTGTGCTCATACTCTTTGTGGGCAAATCCCGGGTGCCCGCCGCCAACGGCAAGCCCTATATAAAATCCAAGTAAATCCGCCGGCTGCCGGAGCTTCCGGGATATTCGGCGCTCCGGCATAAAGCCGGTATATTTAAAAGGAGAATCAATCCCATGAACAAGTATCTTGACATATCCCCGGAAGTCCGGGAGGCCCTGGCCGCCGGCAAACCTATAGTGGCTCTGGAGAGCACTATAATCTCCCACGGCATGCCCTATCCCAAAAATGTGGAGACCGCGCTGCTGGTGGAGCAGACCATAAGAGACAACGGGGCCGTGCCCGCCACCATTGCCGTCATCGGCGGCAGACTGAAGGCAGGCTTGAGCAAGGAAGAGATAGAGTACCTGGGCAAGACCGGCCGGGCAGTGGCCAAGGCCAGCCGCCGTGACCTCCCCGCCCTGGTGGCCCGGGGGGCCGACGGAGCCACCACCGTCACCACCACCATGATGATAGCCTATATGGCGGGTATAAAGATCTTCGCCACCGGCGGCATCGGCGGCGTACACCGGGGGGCCGAGGTGACCATGGACATCTCCGCCGACCTGGAGGAGCTGGCCCAGACTCCGGTGATGGTCATCTGTGCCGGAGCCAAGTCCATTCTGGACCTGGGACTGACCCTGGAGTACCTGGAGACCAAGGGCGTGCCCGTCATCGGCTACGGCACCGACGAGCTGCCCGCCTTCTATAC